>NZ_JBHXAG010000033.1:0-61028 GCF_042726555.1 Streptomyces sp. NPDC060232
AGTAGCTCCGCTACGAGGACATTCGTCCCGCACGCCGAGGGCACGCACCGAACGCCGCTCCTTGCTCCACGGGGCAACTCGATACAGACCCTAGGGGCGGATGACGCGGAGGTAGGCCACCTCGAACGACATCTCGGACACGTCGTGGTCGGGCGCCGGGTGGTAGCGGCCCGCGCAGACCGAGAGGTTGACGATGAGGTACGCGCGCCAGCGGCGTCCCACCCCGCGCCGGTCGGCGAAGACCCGCTTGCCGTTGACCCACCACACGACCGAGCGGGACCCGAACTCGACCTTGAGGTCCACCCAGCGGCCGGGGCCGACCGCGGCATCGCGGTGGTAACGGGAGCCGCCCCTGACGTGGTTGGACAGTTCGAGGAGGTCGGGGTTGTCCGGGTGGTACTCGAAGACGTCGATCTCGTTGTCGCCGTCCAGCCAGGTCCAGATCGCGGGCCAGGCCCCGAGCTCGGCGGGCAGCCGTACGCGGGACTCCAGTACGTCCCCGGTCCGCACCATGAAGCCTTCGTCGCTGCCCTCGGTGGTCAACAGGCCCGCGTTCCACTTGCCGTCGGGGCGGCGGACGGCCCGGAAGGTGCCGCTGCGGCTGAAGGAGGGGTCCTGCACCAGGTAGTCGAGCTTGTTGTCGCCGGGGTTGGTGGGGCCGCCGTTCGGATAGGCCCAGGAACGGCCGGCGACCCACTGGCGGGTCGAGCCGAAGTCCGCCGTGAAGACCGGAGCCCGGGCGCTCGTCGGACGGGCGCCGTCACCTCCGGGAGCGGAGGGGGAGGCCGAGGTGGAGGTGGAGGTGGAGGTGGAGGTGGAGGTGGAGCGTCCGAGGAGCCGTCGGATCCGGTCGAGAACCTGAGTGAGCACATCGCTCCTTCCCGAGCATGCGAGCCCTTGCAGCATGCCCGCCTTCCCGGCAGTACATACCGGTCCACCGGTTTGTGTTTCACCCGCCCCGCCATGGAGTAACCCCCACGCCCTTTCGGCGAGGCACCCGGTGATCGCGCTCTCGCACGCGAACAACGCTTGTGCATAAGCCAGTTGCGCGCGACCGCGGCGGGGTACGATCCGTGCCGTGGGGGGAACTGTGACACGACGTGATGTCGCGCTGCGCGCCTGCGGCTGCGCGGCGGCAGGCTTGTTCTTCATGGCCATGGTCGGGTGCACGGCCGACGGAGGGGCCGACGGCGGGGCGACAAGCCGCGCCCCTGCCGCGTCGCCGCCATCGCCCGCCTCACCGGCACCGGCACGGCCCTCGTCCACCGCCCCGCCCGCACCCGGGACCACGGCCGTCTCCCTCGTGCCGGAGCTGGACGAGTCCAAGCAGCCGAAGACGGCCGCCGAGGCCCGGGCGCTGCTCGACCGGATCGTCATCACCGAGGACGCCTTCGGCCCGGACGTCGTGCGCCGCACCCCCTTCGAGAGCAGCCCCGGCCGCTGGCCCGTCCTCGACGAGAAGTGCGTGTGGCAGACCACCGGCCTGCCGCCGGACGTACTCGCCACCAGCACCCGCTACTTCCAGATCCCGGCCGGCAACGGCCACGGCCGCGTCCAGCTCAACGCCACGGTGACCGTCCACCACAACCGCGCCGAATCAGGCTGGGAGACCGCCCGCGCCATGGAGGAGGTCGTGCGCTGCCCCGAACAGAAGCTGCGCGAGGGCGAGGACCTCACGGGACTGCTGGGCACCGTGAACCACCAGGGCGAACAGCTGAACAACTGGAGCGAGGACGCCTTCAGCGAGTTCGGCACGTACGTCAGCGCCCAGGGCGGCGAACCCCAGCCCTACTTCTGGTACCAGGCGCAGTTCGGCCCCGTCACCGTGGCCATCGCCGGCAAGGGCGCCGAGGGCTTCCAGCAGGAGACGCTCAGCCAGCTCATCGTGCAGGGCAACAGCCGCATGCTCGCGCAGGCCAAGCAGGCCCTCGGAAAGGCGGCCGGCTGATGGAGCAGCTGCACCCCTCGGACCCGTCCCGCATCGGCGGTCACCGCCTCCTCGGACGGCTCGGCGCCGGTGGCATGGGCGTCGTCTACCTCGGCCGCACCGACGACGGTGCGCTCGCCGCCGTCAAGGTCATCCGCGCCGAGTACGCCGAAGAGGCCGACTTCCGGGCCCGTTTCCGCCGCGAGGCCGAGATCGCCGCCGAGGTCGACACCCCGTGGGCCGTACGGATCACCGGCGCCGACCCGGACGCCCGCGAACCGTGGCTGGCCACGGCCTTCGTCGCCGGCCCCTCCCTGGCCGAGGCCGTCTCCGCCCACGGCCCGCTCCCGTTGCGCGCCGTACGGATCCTCGGCAAGGCCTTGGCCAAAGCCCTTCAGGTGATGCACGCGCAGGGCCTCGTCCACCGCGACGTCAAACCCGGCAACGTACTCCTCGGCATGGACCGGCCCCGGCTCATCGACTTCGGCATCGCCCGCGGCGGCGAGCACACCGCCCTGACCTCCGCCGACGCCGTCCTCGGCACCCCCGGCTTCATCCCGCCCGAGCAGGCGGAGGGCCGCCCCGCCGAACCGTCCGGCGACGTCTTCTCCCTCGGCTGCCTCCTCGCGTACGCCGCGACCGGCCGGCTGCCCTTCGGCGCCGGCACCGTGGAGGCCGTGCTCTACCGCACTGTCCACGACGAGCCCGACCTCGGCCCGGAACTCCTCGCCGACCCCGAACTCACCGCCCTGCTGCGGACCTGCCTCGCCAAGCACCCCGACGTCCGCCCCACCGCGGCCGCACTCGACGAGGCCCTCATCGAGGACACCCCGGGCGAGGGTACCGACTGGCTGCCCGACCCGGTCGTCGCCACCATCGCCGAACGGGCCGCCGCCCTGCTCGCCCTGCCCGGCATCGAGGAGACCGTCGCCGACCCGAAGGCCGCACCCGCACCCGGCAGCACCGGCGCGGCACCGTCCCGCAGGCGGTTCCTCGGCTTCGCCGCCGGCGCCGTGCTCGCGATCGGCGGCGGCACCGCCAGCTGGCTGGCCCTGCGCGAGGACGACGACCCCCGACGCACACCGGCGGCCGCTCCCCGGCCGTGGGTGATCGGCGTACAGGCCGACCTCTCCGGCCCGCAGAAGAGCGCAGGGCTCGCACAGGAACGCGGCGTGCGCCTCGCCGTGGACGCCTTCAACTCCCGCAAGGACAAACCCTTCACGCTCTCCGTCGCCACCGCCGACGACGCGGGCGCGGCCGACCGCGCCCCGGCCGCCGCCACCGGCCTCATCTCCGACCCGGACGTGCTCGCCGTGATCGGCCCGACCGGCAACGCCGCGGTCACCCCCTGCCTGGAGCTGTACGGAGAGGCGGCCCTGCCCCTGCTCACCGTCTCCGCCCTGGCGAGCGCCTTCGGCGTCGCCGACCGCCGCAGCTTCTTCCAGGTCAGCCCCATCTCCTTCATCCAGGGCGGGGCCCTCAACAACGTGCTGGCCCGCCGGCAGGGGGTGAGCACGCTGGGCGTCCTGTGCGACCGGGACGGCGACGGGGAGGGCTGGCAGGCGATCCTGCACGCGAGCCGCACCATCGCCGCGTACGTTCCCGGAGCCGGCGTCTACCCGCGGGTCGTCCCACGCGGCACCCGGGACCTGTCCCCGGTCGTCACCGACATGCTCGCGCACGGCGTCGACGCCTTCTTCTACTCCGGCACCCCGCAGGGCGCGGCCAGGACCGCCACCCTGCTGGCTGCCGCCGGCTACCGGGGGCACCGGGCCGCCGACTACGCCGCCATGGGCCCGGAGTTCCTCGCCGCCGCGGGCCCGGCAGCCGAGGGCTGGCAGTTCGTCGCCCCGTACACCGGTCCCGAAGCCCCCGAGACCGCCGAGCTGGCCCGCGCGCACCAGGCCGCGTACGGCACCGCGCCCGACGTGTGGACGGCGGAGGCCTATGACGCCGCCGGCCTGGTCATCGACCGGCTCGTCACGGCGGCCCGCGGAGGCCGCCGCCCGGCCCGCGCCGAACTGCTGACCGCCCTCGCGCAGGGCACCTTCCGCGGCCTGACCAAGGAGTACGCCTTCGGCGAGGATCGGACGGTGAAGGGCAACACCTACTTCCTCCACCGGGTGGAAGGCGGCCGGATCCGCTATGTGGGCCCGGCCGCCGAAGCCCCGGCGGGATAGCGGCCGATGCGCCCCCTCCTCCCCGCCGATCCGGCCGCGATCGGCGGGAACCGGCTGCTGGGCCGCCTCGGCTCGGGCGGCATGGGCACCGTCTACCTGGGCCGTTCCCCCGAGGGCGTCCTCGTCGCCGTCAAGGTGATCCGCGCCGACCACGGCGCGGACCCCGCCTTCCGGGCCCGGTTCCGCCGCGAGGCGCAGGCCGCCGGCGGGCTGACCGGCCGCTGGGTGGTCCCGGTGATCGCCGCCGACCCCGAGGCCCGCGAACCGTGGCTGGCCACCCCGTTCGTCCCCGGCCCCTCGCTGGCCGAGGCGGTGGGCGGGTACGGGCCGCTGCCCGCCCGGACCGTACGGATCCTGGGCATGCGCCTCGCCGAGGCCCTGGCCGAGGTGCACACGGCCGGGCTGATCCACCGCGACGTCAAGCCGGGCAACGTCCTGCTGGCCCCGGACGGGCCCCGCCTGATCGACTTCGGGATCGCGCGGGCGGCCGGCGCGACCACGCTCACAGCCGTCGACGCCGTCGTCGGCACCCCCGGCTACCTGGCCCCCGAGCTGGCCCGTGCGGGCGGCCCCGTCGCGGGACCGGCCGGCGACGTGTTCTCCCTCGGCTGCGTGCTGGCGTACGCGGCGACCGGGACCGGCCCGTTCGGCGGCGGTCACGCGGCCGCGGTGGTCTTCCGCACCGTCCACGAGGAGCCGGAACTCCGCTCGCTGCCGGAGGAGTTGCGAGAGGCGGTCGGCGGCTGCCTGCAGAAGGAACCGGCGGACCGGCCGACGCTCGGCGAGCTCACCGCCCTCCTCGGAACCGGCCCGGGCGGCCCGGGCGCCGCCGCGGCCGCGGACTGGCTGCCCGCCCCGCTGCCCCGGATCATCGCCGAACGCTCCACCCGGGCCCTGGACCTGCCCGCGCCCGAACCCACCCGGATCGAAGCCCCGGCGCCCGCCCGACAGTTCACCCGCAGGCGGCTGCTCGCGGCCGGCGCAGCCCTGGCCGCCGCCGCGCCGATCGCCTGGTTCACCACCCGGGGACCTGGCGGCCGCGGCGCACCGCCGGCCGACGCCGGCCGGGACCTCCCGGTCCTGACCCTCGCTCTGCAGGCCGACCTGACCGGCCCCGGCCGGGCGACCGGCCAGGCGCACGAGAGGGGCATGCGGCTGGCCGTGGCCCGGCACAACGCCCGGGCCGACGCCGCCTTCCGGCTGGACCTGCGCGTCGCCGACGACGGCGGGGAACCGCAGCGCGCCACGCAGGCCGCCAAGGGGCTGCTGGCCGACCCGGCCGTGCTCGGCCTCGTCGGACCCACCTGGGACGCGGTCGTACCGGAGCTGGCCGGCGCCTGCCTCGCCGCGGACCTCGCCCTGGTGCTGGTGTCGGTGAACAGCCAGGAGAACACCCAGGCGCTGTGGCGCACGGTGTGCGCCACCCGCCCGACCGACGAGGGCCTCGGCCTCCCGGTCCTGCACTACCTCTCCCAGGTGCGGATCTCGCGCCGCACGGCGGTCGTGGAGGACGCGGCGAACGGATCACCGGCATGGCAGGTCACCCGTGTGCTCCAGCAGAGCCCCCCGGCGCAGGGCACCGTGAGCGTCCACCGGGTCCCCGACGGCGGCTCCGGCTTCGCGCCCACCGTACGCGCGCTGACCGAGGCCGGCGCCGAGGCCGTCGTCTACACCGGCACCTCGCCGCAGCGCGCGGCCGAGCTGGCCCGCGCGCTGACCGACGCCGGCTTCCCGGGCCCGCGCGTGGGCCTCCAGCACGCCATGGAGCCGGCCTTCCTCACCTCGGCCGGCCAGGCGGCCGAGGGCTGGGTGTTCAGCGCCCTCTGCACCGACCCGCTGGCCACGCCGGCCGCCTCCGAGTTCGTCGCCGCCCACCGGAGCGCCTACGGCGAACCGCCCGCCCGGTGGGCCACCGAGGCGTACGACGCGGTGGGGCTGCTGGCCACCGCCCTGACCGGGCTGGAGGGGGAGGTGCGCGACCGGGCGGGCCTGTCCCGCCGGATCTTCCGCACGACGTACCAGGGCCTCGCCAAGACGGTCGCCTTCGACACCAGGACGCGGGCCCTGACCGGGGACGCCCTCGCCCACCTCTACCGCGCCGAGGCAGGCGCCTTCCGGTACCTGGGCCGGTACGCGGACGTACGCACCGACCCGTGAGCGGCCTACTCGAAGCGTGAGGTGTCCCCGGCCCCCCGGCGCACGATCTCGACGTCACCGCCGGAGAAGTCGATCACCGTGGTCGGCTCGGTGCCGCAGTCACCCGAGTCCAGTACGGCGTCCACCTCGTGGTCGAGCCGCTCCTTGATCTCCCAGCCCTGCGTCATGGGCTCCGCCTCGTCCGGCAGCAGCAGCGTGCTGGACAGCAGCGGCTCGCCGAGCTCCGCGAGCAGGGCCTGGGTGACCACGTGGTCGGGGATCCGGACGCCCACGGTCTTCTTCTTCGGGTGCAGCAGCTGGCGCGGCACCTCCGAGGTCGCCGGGAGGATGAAGGTGTAACTGCCGGGCGTGGCCGCCTTGATGGCGCGGAACACGTTGTTGTCGATCTGCACGAACTGCCCCAGCTGGGCGAAGTTCTGGCACACCAGGGTGAAGTGGTGACGGTCGTCGAGGTTGCGGATCGACCGGATCCGGTTGATGCCGTCCCGGTTGCCCAGCTGGCATCCCAGCGCGAAGCAGGAGTCCGTCGGGTACGCGACGAGCTTGCCCGAGCGGATCATGTCGACCACGTTGTCGATGGTGCGCCGCTGGGGGTTCTCGGGGTGCACGTCGAAGTATTTCGCCATCCGCCGAGCCTACGCGGTCCTGGCGGGGCCCGGTCACGGCCGCTCGGGACGCTTCCCGGCGGTTTCGGGGGGACGATGAGAGGTAACCGTGCGCCCTGGACCGGCCCGGCCCGCCCCGAACGGGGGCCGGATCGGCCCGGGGCGGGTGGCCGCCGGGCCGACGGTGCCGGAAGGGAGCATCGCCGATGGGTGCGATCGACGGGGCGGGGGCCAGCGGGAGGCGGTCCGTCGCGGCCGGGCTCGCCCCGCCGAGCGGGCTGCTCGACGTCCTGAACGTGGCGGCCGTCGTCCTCGACGCCGAAGGCCGGGTCGCCCTGTGGAGCCCGCAGGCCGAGCAGCTGTTCGGCTGGACGGCGGCCGAGGCCCTGGGCCAGCCCGCCGCCCGGCTGCTCGCCGCGCCCCAGCACGTGGGCCTGGTGACGGAGCTGTTCGCCCGGGTCATGGGCGGTGCTGGCGACTGGGCGGGCGCCTTCCCGGTGCGGCACAAGGACGGCAGCACACGCCTCGTGGAATTCCGCAACATGCGGCTGCTCGACGAACGCGGCGACCTGTACGCCCTGGGCATCGCCACCGACCGCACCACGCTGCGGCAGCTGGAGCGGGACCTCGCCCTGTCCGCCCGCCTGGTGGCCCAGTCCCCGATCGGCCTCGCGGTCCTGGACACCGAGCTGCGCTATGTCCTGGTCAACCCCACACTGGAGCGGATCAACGGGCTCCCCGCCTCCGAGCACATCGGCCGGGGCGTCCGGGAGGCGTTGTCCTTCCTCGACGACACGGAGGCCGCCGAGTCGGCGATGCGGCAGGTCCTTGCGACCGGCACGCCCCTGCTGGAGCAGTTCACCGCCGGCCGGACCCACGGCGGGCACCGCGCCGAACACGCCTGGTCGGTGTCCTACTACCGGCTGGAGGACGCCACCGGCCGGGTCCTGGGCCTGGCCACCTCCGTGGTGGACGTCACCCAGAGTCACCTGGCGGCGCTGGAGATCGCCCGCAGCCGCCGCCGCCTCGCCCTGATCGCGGACGCCACCGTCCGTATCGGCACCACCCTCGACCTCGACCAGACCGCACGCGAGCTCGCCGACGTCGTCGTGCCCGAGCTCGCGGACATCGCCGCCGTCGACATCCTCGACTCGGTTCTCGAAGGCCGGCCCACCCTCAGGTCCTCGGCCCACGAGCCCGCGGTGTTCCGCGCCCTCGCCGTCGCGGCCGCCTACCCGAGCGAGGCCGTCCGCGCCGCGGACCCCCCAGGTGACATCGCCCGCTACGCCGCCGACCGGCTGGTCACCCAGTCGGTGACGACGGGGCATCCCGTCCTCGTCGCCCACGTACAGGCCAGGGACATCTCCCGGATCGCCCGTGACAGCAACGCCGCCTCCCTGCTGACCCGCGCCGGACTGCGCTCGTACCTGGCCGTGCCGCTCATCGCACGCGGCGAGGTGCTCGGCGCCCTCGACCTCAAACGCACCCGCAACCCGCTGCCGTTCAACGACGACGACATCGTGCTGGCCGGCGAACTGGCCGCCCGCGCCGCCGTGTGCATCGACAACGCCCGCTGGTACCGCAACGCGCACCACACCGCCCTCGCGCTCCAGCACCACCTCCTGCCCCACCATCCGCCGCCGACCCCCGGCCTGGAAGTCGCCTCCCGCTACCGCCCCGCCGCCGCCAGCAGCGAGATCGGCGGCGACTGGTTCGACGCCATCGCGGGACCGGACGACACCACCGTCCTCGTCATCGGGGACGTCATGGGCAGCGGGATCAACGCCGCCGCCAGCATGGGGCAGTTGCGCACCGCGACCCGCACCCTGGCCGAGCTCGCCCTCGACCCGCCGCAGGTGCTCCAGCAACTGGACCGCACCACGGCCGCCCTTGAGGAGACCATCGCCACCTGCGTCTACGTCGTCCACGACCCGCACCGTGCACAGTGCCGCATCGCCGTCGCCGGCCACCTCCCTCCCGTGCTCATCCGCTCCGGCCACGCACCCCGCCTGCTCGACCTGCCCACCGGCGCACCCCTGGGCGTGGGCGGCATCCCCTTCGAGGCCACCACCGTCGCCATGGCCCCGGGCGACCAACTGGTCCTCTACACCGATGGCTTGGTGGAGACCCGGGACCAGCCCATCGACGAACGGCTCGACCTGCTCCTGGAGCTGCTCGCCGACACCGGACGCCCGCTGGAGGAGACCTGCGACCGGCTCCTGGACTCCCTGCGCCGCCCTGACGACCACGACGACGTCGCCCTGGTCATCGCCCGCGCCAGGTCCCTGACCCCGGGCGACAGTTCGCCTCGCGGCCCCGCCGGTACGGGCCTACGCTGACCGTGCATGCCTTGACCTGGTCCTCGTACCGCAGGAGGCACTGGTGAAAACGACGCACACACGGCTTCGCCGGGCCTGCGCGGCCACCGCCGCGGCGGGCCTGCTCCTCACCGGGGCCGTCACGGCCACCGCGTACGGGGCGCCGACCCCCGGCCCCTCCGTCTCCGCCACCCCCTCCCCGGACACCAGCGGGGAGTTCAAGCAGCTCACCCCGGCCGTCGCGCTCCAACTCGACGCCGCCGTCCGACAGGTCATGCGCGAGGCCCAGGTCCCGGGCGTGATCGTGGGACTGTGGGCGCCCGGCAAGGGCAGCTACGTCAAGGCCTTCGGCGTCGCCGACAAGGCGACCGGCGCGCCCATGCGGACCGACTTCAACACGCGTATCGGCAGCCAGACCAAGACGTTCACGGTCACCGCCCTCCTCCAGCTGGTCGACCAGGGCAAGGCCGGCCTCGACGACCCCGTCGGCGACTACATCTCCGGAGTGCCGAACGGCGACCGCATCACCCTGCGCGAGCTGGCCGGTATGCGCAGCGGGCTGTTCAACTACAGCGAGGACCCGGACTTCGACAAGGCGTTCACCAGCGACCCCGACCGCCGTTTCACCCCGCAGGAGTTGCTCGACTACTCCTTCAGACACCCCGTGCAGTTCGCGCCGAACGCGCAGTTCCAGTACTCCAACACCAACCTGGTCCTGCTCGGCCTGGTGATCGAGAAGATCACCGGCCGGCCGCTCGCCGAGGTCATCGACAAGAACGTCGTGGAGCCGGCCGGACTGGACCGCACCTTCTTCCCGACCGGCGCAGAGTTCCCCCAGCCGCACGCCCAGGGCTACACCGACCAGACCGCGACCGGCAAGGTCGAGGTGGCCACCGACTGGGACCCGTCCTGGGCCTGGGCGGCCGGGGCGATGATCTCCGACCTGCAGAACCTGCGCAGCTGGGCGCGCACCCTCGCCACCGGTACGCTGCTGACGCCCGCGACACAGGCCCAGCGCCTGAAGACCACCTCGGTCGGCATCCCCGGCGCCGGCTACGGCCTGGGCCTCTTCGACGTCCAGGGCTGGATCGGCCACAACGGATCGCTCCCGGGCTACGAGAGCCTCGGCGTCTACCTCCCGCAGGCGCAGGCGACCATGGTCGTCATCCTCAACACCGACATCCTGCACGACGGCCAGGAGCCCAGCACGCTCTTCGGTGAGGCGATCACCAGCATCGTGACCCCCGGCAACGTGTACCCCGGCCACAAGCCGTCCGAGCCGAAGGACGGCTGACCGGGTCGGACGGCCCGGCTGTTAGGGTCCGAGGCATGCCCGAGCTCATCGCCCCCACCCCCCGCCTGCACGGATCCTGGACCGCCGCACAGGAGGAATGGGGGCCCGACGCCCACATGGACGGCGCCGGGCTCGGCTCCGACGACGACGTCGACAGCCCGGAGGGCTTCGCCGCCTGGACGGAGCGGCTGCGCCGCTACGCGGACCGCTCGGTACCGGTCGACCACGGCCGCGTCCACGCGACGTACTGGTGGATCGCCGAGGGCGACACCTACCTGGGCGCCATAGACCTGCGCCACTACCTCAACGGCTTCCTCCTGGACGCCGGCGGCCACATCGGCTACGGCATCCGGCCCTCGGCCCGCAGGCGGGGCCTCGCCACCTGGGCCCTGTCCGCGGTCCTCCACGAGGCGCGCGTGATGGGAATGGACCGCGTCCTGCTGACCTGCGACCCCGGCAACGAAGGGTCCGTCCGCACCATCGAGCGCGGCGGCGGCCTACTGGAGGACGTGCGCGAGACCCTGATCGGCCCCAAGCGGCGCTACTGGATCACCCTCTGACCACCCCGGCAGTGACGATTGCGGACGGCGGCCCCGGCGAATTAGTGTCGCGTCCATGTCCAAGGCCGAGATCGACATGGTGACCGCCGAGTTCTTCGGCTCCTTCGACAACCGGGGCGGAAAGACCGCCGACGTGGCCCGGATCCGCAGGCTCGCCCTGCCCGGCGCGGTGATCGTCATGACCGGCCCGCGGTTCACGGTCTACACCGTGGACCAGTTCATCGAACCCCGCCGGACACTGCTGGCCGGGGGCCGACTGGTGGAGTTCTCCGAGTGGGAGACCTCCGAACGCACCGACATCGCGGGCGACATCGCCTCGCGGTTCGGCGCGTACCGCAAGTCGGGGATCCTGGACGGCGAACCGTTCGAGGGCGGCGGCACCAAGACCATCCAGTTCGTCCGCACCGCGGAAGGCTGGCGGATCGCGGCGTTCTCCTGGTACGACCGGCCCTGACCGGGCGATGGGACGCACAGACGGGCGGGGGCGGCGAGCACGCCGAGCCGGTCGTCCGTGCACCGGGCCGCACCGGGCCGCAGCGGCATGCTGCCGCCCGTACGCCCCCCGTACGCACGGCGACGACCCCGGCCGGATTCCCCCCGGCCGGGGCAGTCCTCGACGTGCGGGCGCGCCGCCGCGCGCCGGCGCCGCTACCAGAGGACGGGGAGCCGCTCCGGCAGACGCTTCATGAAACGGGTACGCCAGACGAGCTGATCGAAGGGTACGGCCAGCTGCAGGTCGGGCATCTTCTCCAGCAGCACCTCGATGGCGATCTCCGTGTGCCGCTTGCCGAGCGCGGTGGCCGGGCAGTAGTGCGGTCCGCCGCCGAAGGACAGGTGCGTGCCGGCGTTCGCACGGTCGATGTCGAAGACGTGCGGGTCGCAGTACACGGCCGGGTCGGTGTTGGCCGCCTCGACCAGGACGAGCAGCAGCTCGCCCTTCTTGACCTCGACGTCGCCGAGGGTGACGTCCTCCAGCGCGAGCCGGGGCAGGCCGTCGGCGATCGACAGGTTGACGCGCAGGAGCTCGTCCACGGCGGAGGGGACCTTCTCCGGAGCCTCGCGCAGCTGCTCCCACACGTCGGGGTTCTGCAGGAGCGAGACGATCGCCATGGTCAGGAAGCCCATGGTCGAGATGACTCCGGCACCGAACAGCGTGACGCCGACGGTCGCCAGCATCTCGTCCGTCAGGTGCGCGTAGTCGGGGTCCTCGCGCAGCGCGGCGAGTTCGGCCATCAGCCCGACGGTGGCCGGGTCGTCGAGGCGCTCCACCATGTAGGCCATGTCGCGGTCCCAGTTGAGCTTGGCGCCCGTGACGGGGCAGGCCGAGTTCATGAACGCGATGTCCAGGCTGGCGGCCAGGCGCGGGGCGTCGGCCTGCGGGATGCCGAGGATGCGGCAGTGGAGGTTCTCCGCGTACGGGTTGGTGAACGCGCCGCGCAGGTCGACCGGCGCACCGCTGCGCAGGATGTCGTCGACGAGGGAGTCCGCCTGGTCGCGCATCCAGCCCGTGAGGTTGTCGGTCTTCGGGTTGATCGCCTTGAGTACGGCCTTGCGCAGGCCGGCGCCGGTGATGTTGCCCATGTTGTTGACGACCTCGGGCGGGATCGTCAGCGCGTACTGGCGGGGCACGCCGGGAGCGGAGGTGTCCTTCAGACTGAACCGCGGGTCTTCGAGGACCTGCTTGCAGAGCGCGTAGGACGAGACGAGCCACGCCTCGTCGCCTGCTATCGTGCGGACGCGCTTGACCGGCTCGTCCCGCAGCTGCTCGACCTCGGCCGGGAGTCGGTCGCCGCGGGCGGAGAACGGGAAGTCGAGGAGGGTGTCAGCGGTCATCGGATTCTCCTTCGGCGGGGGTGATGATGGCGTGGCCCTGGTTGCGTGAGGCGCGAAGCCCCGAGCCGCGCGAGTAGAGCAGTTCCGCCATGGGCAGGAGCTGGTGGTAGCAGTTGAGGGAGGACGGCACGCCGAGGATGGCGGGTGTGTCCAGGAACAGCGGCGCCTCGGCGCAGACGTATTCCAGGCAGACCTCGCGCTGACGGGCGGTGGCTGCCTTCCCGCCCAGCACCTTCGAGGAAAGGAACGCGTCGACAAGGGAGTTGCAGGTCCCGCGGAACTCCGGGTCGATGTCGAGCAGGTTGTTCAGGTGGTTGTGGAGCGTCCGGTACGCCGGGATGTCGGTGAGGGACGACATCGGACGGGCCCGGAGGCGGAGGCCGGTGGGGTCGGCCTCGGCTGCGGCGTTGTTGACCTTGGCGCGGACACCGCGCAGGTTCTTCACGGCCTTGCGGCGTGCTTCGTCCTCGCCGTATCCGAGGGCCTCGTACATCTCCGCGACGTGCATGTCGGTGTAAATGAGGTCGACCTGCGCGAAGTTGCGCATGCCCCACTGGGCGAGGTCGTTGACCCGCTGGGCCGAGAAATAGCTGTTGCCCGGCGAGATGCCGATGACCGCGTGGTCACCTTCGGTGTGGATCACCTGGCAGTGCGGGGTGTACGGACGGACTGTGAAGACTTCGGTTGCTGTCGTCAACAGGGGTCGGGTCCTTTGCGCCGCAAGTCCCGTGGGGCCCTGTGCCCCGGGTGTGGCGGCGACGTGTTGGAAGGTACCGGAACTCTGAGCGACGTTCCATGTCTTCTGGGTAGTAACTCAACAGGCGGACAGAGCAGTTGACCAGGGCATCCTTCCCCTGCCCGGGCAGGCGGCCCGATTCCGCCGGCCGGCCGGCGCGGGGTGCCGCATCATGGTGAGCCGCCCCCGCTCACCCGGCGAGCCCCCCCGGAGGCCGTACGGGCCCTCAGCTCGGCCATCCGGAACGGCTTGACGAGCGTGGTCGTCGGAGCCCGCGCGCAGCCCCCGCACGATGCCGCGCTCCCGGCAGCGCGCGGCACCACGATCAGCGGAACGCGGCGGGTCCGCAGCCGCCGGGGCAGTTCTGTCCCAAGCAGGGAGAAGGGCCTGGGAGGTGGGGGAGTGTCCAGAGCGTGCGGCTGTCGTCGGACCCGTACACGCTCCGCCGCGCAGATCTGGCGCTTCCGCTGAGCAAGCGGGCCAGGTATGGCATTTCATGGTGTGGCCATGTCCCCGCCATGTCGGCTCCATGGTGCTCACCCGCGAAGGGGAGACGGTGGGGGCGGCCCGGCCGCGGAGCACCCGTGCCACCCGACCCCGCGGCCGGCCGCACCCGTGACCCCTGACCTGTGACCCCTGACCAGGAGGCAAGATGACCGCGATCTTGAGAAGGCGGACGACGGCCGTCGGCGTGGCCGCCGCCGTGGCCCTGGGCGTGATCGCCGTACCGGCGCACGCCCGCGGGGACCGCGGCGCCCCGCCGCCACCGGCCCGGGTGCCCGCCTCGGTCGAGACTCCCTCCCTCTTCGACGACGAGGCCGGCGGCAACGCCGACGCGGACGACCCCGCGATCTGGCGCAACGCCGAGGATCCCGACCGCAGCCTGGTCATTGCCACCGCCAAGGAGGGCGGGCTGCGCGTGTACGACCTCGACGGGCGCCAGGTGCAGTCGCTGCCGGCCCCGCCGCCGCCCCGGGAGGGGGACGCCCCCGGACGGTTCAACAACGTCGACCTGATCGCCGGCCTCCGCTTCCCCGACGGCCCCCACGACGTGGCCGTGGTCTCCGACCGGGGCCGCGACCAGCTGCGCGTCTACCGGATCGACGCCCGGCGGACCGGCGCGCCCCTGGTCGACGTCACGGACGAGACCGCGGCCCCGCTCGTCTTCTCGACCGGCCCGGACGAGGTCGCCGACCAGCGCACCGCCTACGGCCTGGCCGCCTACACCGACCGCCGCGGCGGCCGCTCCTTCGCGGTCACCAGCAGGCGCCACGACACCGCGCTCGCCCTGGCCGAACTCCTGCCCACCCCGCAGGGGAAGGTCGGCTACCGCACCGTCCGCACCACCTCACTGCCCGCCGCCTTCCGGCTGCCCGACGGCAAGACCTGGACGCCCTGCGGCGAACCGGGCGAGCTGCCCCAGATCGAGGGCATGGTCATCGACGCCGACACCGGAGTCCTGTACGCGGGCCAGGAGGACGTCGGCATCTGGAAGCTCGACGCCGACCTGAGGTCCCCCGCCCGGTTGATCGAGAAGGTCCGCTCCTTCGGAGTGCCCGGCACCTGGAACCCGCGGACCGAGGGATGCGACGCGGGCCCCGACCCCGGCTTCGGCGGCCGGCACCTCACCGCCGACGTGGAGGGCCTGGCCATCTGGCGCGATCCCGCACACCCGCGCCGCGGCGGCCACCTGATCGCCTCCAGCCAGGGCGACGACACCTTCGCCGTCTTCGACCGCGAGCGCGGCGACGCCTACGTGCGCGGCTTCCGCGTCACCGCGGGCGGCGGGCCCGCGGCGCCCGACGGCGCGCAGGAGTGCGACGGCGCCGCCGTCACGAGCGCCCCGCTGGGCCGGAGGTTCCCCAACGGCCTCCTCGTCGTCCAGGACGGGGCCAACACCCCTCGGACCACCGGCCCCGACGGGGAGGTCCGTACCGACACCGACTTCAAGTTCGTGGACCTGGGCCGCCTCCGGCGCGCCGTACGCCTGTGACCGGGGCCGGGCGGCCGAGCGGAGCCGCGGCCGCCCGGCTCGTTACCCTACCCCGACCCCGGTCTGCCCGCAGGACTGCTCCCGGCCGACTGGAACGCGGTGGCCGCGCGCCAGATCTTCCAGCAGCTCAACGACGTATCGTCCGCTCCCGCGCTACGGCACGTACAGGACGTCACCGGCCTGCCGCAGGAGACGGCGCAGCCCTGAGAACGACGGTCCGGGCCGGCCGGGCGCCGGCCGGCCGGGACGCCGGGATCAGACCAGGTCGAAGCGGTCCAGGTTCATCACCTTGTCCCACGCGGCCACGAAGTCCCTGGCGAACTTCTCCTTCGCGTCGTCGCTCGCGTAGACCTCTGCCAGCGCCCGCAGCTCGGAGTTGGAGCCGAAGACCAGGTCGGCACGGGTGCCGGTCCACTTGACCTCGCCGGTGGCGGCGTCACGGCCCTCGAAGGTGTTCCCGTCCCCGTTGGCCGACGTCCAGGTCGTGCCCAGGTCGAGGAGGTTGACGAAGAAGTCGTTCGTCAGCGTGCCCGGGCGGTCCGTGAGGACGCCGTGCGCGGTGTCCGCGTGGTTGGCGCCGAGGACGCGCAGACCGCCGACGAGGACGGTCAGCTCGGGCGCGCTCAGGCCCAGCAGGTTCGCCCGGTCGAGCAGCAGGTACTCGGCCGGCAGGCGGTTGCCCTTGCCGAGGTAGTTGCGGAAGCCGTCGGCGGTGGGCTCCAGGGCGGCGAAGGACTCGGCGTCGGTGTGCTCCTCGGTGGCGTCCACCCGGCCCGGGGTGAAGGGCACCGCGATGTCGTGGCCGGCGTCGCGGGCGGCCTTCTCCACGGCGGCGACGCCGCCGAGGACGATCAGGTCGGCCAGGGAGACCTGCTTGGCGCCGGAGTTGAACTCCGACCGGACGCCCTCCAGGACCCGCAGGACCTGCGCCAGCTCGTCGGGCTCGTTGACCTCCCAGCCGGCCTGCGGCTGGAGGCGTACGCGCGCGCCGTTGGCGCCGCCGCGCTTGTCACTGCAGCGGAAGGTGGAGGCCGACGCCCACGCGGTGGAGACCAGCTGGGAGACGGTGAGGCCGGAGGCGAGCACAGCGTCCTTGAGGGCGGCGGTGTCGGCGGCGTCCAGGGGCTCGCCCTGGGCCTCGGGCAGCGGGTCCTGCCACAGCAGGGTCTCCGCCGGGACCTCAGGGCCGAGGTAGAGCGACTTCGGGCCCATGTCACGGTGGGTCAGCTTGTACCAGGCGCGGGCGAAGGCGTCGGCGAACTCCGCGGGGTTCTCGTAGAACCGGCGCGAGATCTGCTCGTAGACCGGGTCGAAGCGCAGCGCCAGGTCGGTGGTCAGCATCGTCGGAAGGTGCTTCTTCGACGCGTCGTAGGCGTCGGGGATGATCGCTTCCGCGTTCTTCGCCACCCACTGGTGCGCGCCGGCCGGACTGGCCGTCAGTTCGTAGTCGTACTCGAAGAGGTTCTTGAAGAAGCCGTTGCCCCACTGGGTGGGCGTGGTGGTCCAGGTGACCTCCAAACCGCTGGTGATCGCGTCGGCGCCCTTGCCGGTGCCGAAGGAGTTGGCCCAGCCCAGGCCCTGCGCCTCGATCGGGGCGGCCTCGGGGTCGTCGCCGACGTGGTCAGCCGGGCCGGCGCCGTGGGTCTTGCCGAAGGTGTGGCCACCCGCGATCAGGGCCACCGTCTCCTCGTCGTTCATCGCCATCCGGCGGAACGTCTCGCGGATGTCGCGGGCCGCGGCGATCGGGTCCGGGTTGCCGTTCGGGCCCTCCGGGTTGACGTAGATCAGACCCATCTGGACGGCGCCGAGCGGGTTCTCCAGCTCGCGGTCTCCGGTGTAGCGCCGGTCGTCGAGCCAGGTGGTCTCGGGGCCCCAGTACACGTCCTCGTCCGGCTCCCAGACGTCGGCGCGGCCGCCGGCGAAGCCGAAGGTCTCGAAGCCCATCTGCTCCAGCGCGACATTGCCGGTGAGGATCATGAGGTCGGCCCACGACAGGCTCTGGCCGTACTTCTTCTTGACCGGCCACAGCAGGCGGCGGGCCTTGTCCAGGTTGCCGTTGTCCGGCCAGCTGTTGAGGGGCGCGAAACGCTGCTGGCCGGCGCCGGCGCCACCGCGTCCGTCGCTGATCCGGTAGGTGCCGGCGCTGTGCCAGGCCATGCGCACCATGAACGGGCCGTAGTGGCCGAAGTCGGCGGGCCACCAGTCCTGGGAGGTCGTCAGGACCTCCGCGATGTCCTGCTTCACCGCGGGCAGGTCGAGGGCCTGGAACGCCGCCGCGTAGTCGAACTCCCCGCCGAGCGGGTTGGCCACCGCGGGGTTCTTGGCCAGGATCTTCAGGTTCAGCCGTTCGGGCCACCACTGGCGGTTTCCGCCGCCCTGGGTGGGGTGTGCGGCCCGCTCGTGTGCGACGGGACAGCCACCCCCGCCCTGCGCCTTGCCGTCCGTGACGATCGCGTCGTGGTTCTCAGACATGGGAATCCTTCCGTACCAGGGGGATCGCGGTGCTCGGATCGCGGTGCTCAGGACCGGATGAGGTCGGACGGCGGGACACGGGGCCGCCTGTGCACGGGGCCCGGCCTCGCCGGTCGACTCGACGCCGAGCGGACGCCGTCCCGTACTTCCGCCGCTCGGGAGTCTTCCTGCCTCTTGGTTATCAACGGAACCGATCCTACGATGGACCCAATCCAAGTCAAGATGAGCACCAAGCCCATATTCGATCGGATCCCGGAAGCCGCCCGCGCACCGGGGTGCCCGCGGAACCTGTTGGGGGAGCCGATATGAGTGACCTGCTGGAGCGGCTGCGGGGGCGCGGCTGGCGGCTGACGTCCCAGCGGCGGGTCGTCGCCGAGGTCCTCGACGGTGACCACGTGCACCTGACCGCCGACGAGGTGCACGCCCGCGCGGTCCGGCGGCTGCCGGAGATATCCCGGGCCACCGTCTACAACGCCCTGGGCGAGCTGGTGGCCCTCGGAGAGGTCGTGGAGGTCACCACCGACGGCCGCGCGAAGCGCTACGACCCCAACGCGCACCACCCGCACCAGCACCTGGTGTGCTCCGGCTGCGGCCTCATCCGCGACGTCCACCCGGACGGCGACCCGCTGGCGGTGCTGCCCGCGGCGCAGCGCTTCGGCTTCACCGTCGCCGGAGTCGAGATCACCTACCGGGGCCTGTGCCCGGCCTGCGCCTGAGGCGGGGGCCGCCATGCCTGGATTGGCGTCCCGCATGCGGGGGTAGGCGCCCGGCAGAAACCGGGCGAAGCGAAGCGACGCCGGAACGACCTCGGCGGGCGCGGCCGATCACCGGTCGCGGTGCGCGGAGGGCAGCAGGGACGATGGCCTTCACGTACCTGCGCACTGGGAAGAGGTGGTTCCCGATGGCCCCGCCGGCGGACGGTGAGCGATTCGCCGTGGAGGTGCGGTCCGAGGACGACGTGCTCGTCTTCACCCTGACCGGAGAGCTGGACCACGACACGGCCGAGCCCCTGCGCGCGGCGCTCGCCGCAGCCGTCGACGGCGGCGCCCGCAGGCTGCTGTTGGACTTCTCCGGGCTGCGGTTCTGCGACTCCACGGGTCTGAACGTGCTCCTGCACAGCCGGCTCTCGCTGCGGGAGGAGGGCGGCAGCATCGCGCTGGCCGGGCTGCGCCCACCCGTCGCACGGATGTTCCGCATCACCGGTGCGGACGGGATCTTCCCCGTCCACCCCGACGTGGCGCACGCGCTGGCCGAGCCGCGGCACGCGTGAGGGAGGAGCGCGTCATGGAGCCACGGCCATTCGACCGGACGCGGAGCCTCCTGCTGACGGGCATGACGGATGTCGTCACCCGGTGCCGCGACTTCACCCGTGACGCCCTGATCGCCTGGAAGTGGATGCCGGGCGCGGGCGACGACGCCGAGGACGTCCTGCTGCTGGTGTCCGAGGTGGTCGCCAACGCCTGCCTGCACGCGGGCGGGGCCCACGAGCTGCTGCTGGAGTGCACGGACGACCGGCTGCGCGTCGAGGTCACCGACGGCAACCCCGTCGCCCCCACCCCGCGCACACGTCCGGATCCGGCCCGCCCGGGCGGCTACGGCCTGCTCATAGTGGAGCGGATCGCCCGACGCTGGGGCACGCTGCCCCTCGCGGACGGAAAGTGCGTCTGGGCGGAGATCGACTCACCCCTGCGGTCCCCGGACGTCCGGGGACCGCAGCCCGTTTCCTGACCTACTACGCGCCGTCGTCCTGCGGCCCCTGTGTCTGCCCCTGGCCCTGCTCCTCGGCGCTCTCGGCGTCCTCCAGCATCCCGGCCCGCAGCTTCGCCATGATCCGGCTCAGGAGCCTGGACACGTGCATCTGCGAGATGCCGAGGTGCTCGCCGATCTGCGACTGGGTGAGCTCCTCCCCGAAGCGGAGCTGGAGGACCAGCCGGTCGCGCTCACCGAGCGCGCCGAGGAGGGGCTTCAGGGTCTCCAGGTCCTCGATGCGCTGGTAGGCCTCCTCCTCCGAGCCCAGGGACCGCGGCAGACAGCCGCCGTCGGAGTCCTGCCCGACGGAGGTGCTGAGGGACTCCGCGACGTAGCAGTTGGCGGCCTGCCGGCCCTCGGCCAGGGCGTCGTCGCTGACGCCGAGGTGCTCCGCGAGCTCGTGGTCGGTCGGGCGGCGGCCCAGGTCCTGTTCCATCGCGTCACAGGACTTCGCCATGTCCAGGCGCAGTTCCTGCAGGCGCCTGGGCACCTTCACCGACCAGCTGGTGTCCCGGAAGAAGCGCTTCATCTCGCCCGTGATCGTCGGCACGGCGAAGGTGGCGAATTCGACCCCGCGCTCGACGTCGTACCGGTTGATGGCCTTGATCAGGCCGATCGTGCCGACCTGGACGATGTCCTCGAAGGGTTCGCTGCGGTTGCGGAAGCGCCGGGCGGCGTACTTCACCAGGCTGAGGTTCAGCTCCACCAGCGTGTTGCGGACGTAGGAGTACTCCGCGGTGCCCTCGGCCAGCGAGCCCAGGCGGTGGAAGAGCGCCACGGACAGGCTGCGGGCGTCGTCCGTGCTCACTGCCAGGGGGTTCTCGGGAATCTCCACGGTGTCCACCGGAATCCCGGCATGGACGGGGTCCGCGGTGTCGCGGGGCAGGCGGGTCATGGGTTTCCTCCGACGGGTCGGGGGGCTGCGCGAGGCGCAGCGGGGCCGTCGTTGGTTCTGTTCGGTTATATACCCGATCGTGGCGCGCTGACCCTTCCGACGCTCCTCAGCCGGGCGACGGGGAAAGGTGGTACACGGCGAAAGCGCGGTCGATGACCGGCATGGCGACATTGCGTACGCGCACTCCGCCGCTCGTCATCCCGTGTTCCGTGCCGAGGTGGGCGTGCCCGTGGACCGCGAGGTCCGCACCGGCCTCGTCGATGGCCTCCGCCAGCAGGTAGCTGCCGAGGAAGGGGTAGATCTCCAGCGGCTCGCCCGCCAGGGTGTCCGGCACGGGCGAGAAGTGGGTGAGGGCCACGCGGAGTCCGCTGCCCAGGGCGTCCAGCTCGCGCAGTGTGCGGCCGAGCCCGTCCGCGCACGCCCGCGAGTACCGGATGAACGCCTTCATCTCCGGTTCCCCGAACTCCGTGGCGCTGCGGCCCGCGAAACCCCCGCCGAAACCTTTCGTCCCGGCGATCCCCACGGTGACGCCCCGGATGCCGAAGGTGACGCCGTCACCCTCCAGGACGTGGACGCCCCCCGCGGCCAGTTCACGGGCCACGAGGTCCGGCTGGTCGCTCTGGTAGTCGTGGTTGCCGAGGACGGCGACCACGGGCACGGGCAGGCCGGCGACCTCGGCGGCCACCACCCGTGCCTCCTCGCGGGTGCCGTGCCGGGTGAGGTCACCGGCGAGCAGCAGCAGGTCCGCGCAGTCACCGAGGGTGTCGAAGGCCGGCCGCAGGGCGCCGCCACTGTCCGGTCCCAGGTGGATGTCCCCGACGGCCGCGATGCGGATCACGACAGAACCTCCGCCGGCCCGGGCGGCCCGACCCGGTGCACGGTCAGGTCCTCGTGCCAGGGCACGCCCTCCAGTTCCTCCGCGACGATCCGCAGCACGGCCGCCCGGGAACCGGCGTCGGCGACGACGCCCCAGACCATCACCCACGCGCCCCGCGTCTCCACCCGTACGCCCAGCTCGGCGATGTCCTCACGCGCCAGGCGGTCGCGCAGGTGCTCCACGCGGTAGTCGAGGTTCTCGACGGAAGTCATGAGGTCCCCTTCCCCCGGTCGATGACCCGGAGCCGGTCGAGGAGGTACAGGAAGGCGTCGGGCAGCGGGGAGTCCCGGTGGACGCGGTCCAGCCGCCCCCAGTCGATCTGCTCGCGCAGCATCCGGGCCATCGGCAGCAGGTCGCCGAAGTCGCAGTAGTGCTCGGACAGGGCGGAGAGCAGGCTGTCCATCAGGTCGGTGGGGGAGAGGACCGGCATCCACACCGAGTCCACCGACTTCACCGGCGCCCGCTCCAGCAGCTCCGTACTGACCGGCCGACGGGCGAGCTCGAAGATCAGGTCGATCTCCTCCCCTCCCGTACGGCCTTTGACCAGCCAGTCCTCCGCCGCCCGGCGCATCTCGATGCCGCCGTCCTCCAGCGCCTTGATCGCCGCGTCGGCGTCCTCGCGCCGCATGCAGAAGTCCGTGTCGTGCTGGAACCGGGCCGGGACGCCGTGCGCGAACGCGGCCACGCTGCCGGCGAGCGCGAACGGCTGCCCTGACTCCTTCAGCAGCGCCGCGACACGTTTGGTGACCTCCAGGATCGCCTGGGTGTGGTCCTCGGGGAGCTGGCCGTCGGTCATGGTGGGCGGGCTCAGGGCCTCCGGCGGAGGGACCCCGCCGGAGGTGTCGGCCGCAGGCTTGTTCACGGAGGACCTCGCTCGTTCGAACCGGCACAGGCCGGGGATCCGCGCGCTGACGGCAGGCACCTTACCCATCCGGCGCCGGCGAAACCCCGGTGTGGGCCGGACGAGTGACAGGGAGCGCCGGGGGTAGGCGCCGGACGAGGCGGGGCCAGGCGTTCCCGCACGGTCCCGGCCACCGACCCGTAGGGAGGCGGAAGATGAACCGCGCCGCTCTGTTCGACGTCGACGGCACCCTCGCCGACACCAACCACCTGCACGTCACGTGCTGGTGGGAGGCGCTGCGCCAGGCCGGCCACGACGTGGCGATGCACGACATCCACCGCGCCATCGGCCTGCCGGGCGAGGACCTCCTCGCCCACCTGCTGGGGGACGACCGCGACACGAGCGGGGACGAGCGGCTCACCGCCGCCCACGACACGCTGTACGCCACCTGGTTCGACCGGCTCCCCGGCCTCGACCGCGCCGCCGACCTGCTGCGCGAGCTCGACCGCCGGGGCTGGCGGGTCGTCCTGGTCACGTCCGCGAGCGAGGCCGAGCTCACCGCGCTCAGGGGCGCCATCGGCGCCGACGACGCCATCACCGCGACCGCCAGCTCCGACGACGTCAGCGAGGGCAAGCCGGCCCCGGATCCGGTGCACCACGCCCTCGAACTCGCCGGCGCGGCCGCGCGTGACGCCGTGTTCGTCGGCGACACCGTCTGGGACATGGAGGCCGCCACGCGCGCCGACGTCGTCTGCGTGGGACTGCTCAGCGGCGGGATCCCCCGGCGGGACCTGGAGGAGGCAGGAGCGCGCGCGGTCTACCGGCACCCCGCCGACCTGCTGGCCGGCCTCGACGACAGCCCCTTCGCCGACGGGTCCGGCGAAGGTGGGAAGTAGGACTGCGGCCGATGCGTCGGGGCGGCGGCGCCCCGGGCCACACGAAACGAGGGAGAGAGCATGACCGGCACCAGCGAAGGACGGGACGAGAGCCCGGAGGAGCGCGCCGACCGGCAGTGGCAGGAGCTGATCCAGGAGATCCGCGTCGCCCAGACGGGCGTGCAGATCCTCTTCGGTTTCCTCCTGACCGTGGTCTTCACCCCGCTCTTCCACCAGCTCCCCCAGACGGACCAGACCATCTACATCGTCACCATCGTCCTCGGCTCCCTGGCGACCGGCGCACTCATCGGGCCCGTGGCCTTCCACCGCATCGTCTCCGGCCGGCAGATCAAGCCCCAGGCCGTGGCCTGGGCCTCGCGCCTCACCTTCACGGGCCTCGTCCTGCTGCTGGCCACGTGTACAGCGGCGCTCTTGCTCGTCCTGCGGGTGGCCACCCACGACGCCCTGGTGCCGTGGCTGGTGGCCGTCGTCCTGGCCTGGTACCTGCTGTGCTGGTTCGCCCTGCCGCTGTGGGCGCGGATCCGCTACACGGTCGAGAAGTGAGCGGGGTACCGAAAGCGGGGTACCGAAGCGGTCGGCAGACCGTCGCCAACCGGCCACACCCGAAGCTTCGACGGGAAGATCCCTGACCGCGCACTAGGCTGGTGGGTTGTTCGGCGACAGACCGTAACAAACAGGGCGTATCAGGTCTCAGCCGATGAACCGGACCAACTGTCGGAACGACACGCGAGGGCCGATGCCAGCCACACCCGACCGCACTGAACTCGCCCTCCTCGACGACCGAGGCCCCTACGACGCCCCGGACGGGGGAACGGCAACGCACGAGGAGACCGGCAAGGCCGCCCGCTTCCGCGCCGGGCCCGCCGCCCCGCCCCGCACCCTCGTCGACATCCTCGAAGCCTCCGTACGGGCGTACCCCGACGAACCGGCCCTCGACGACGGCGCCACCCGCCTCACCTACCGCGCCCTGGCGGCCGAGGTCGACCGCGGCCGCCGTGCCCTCGCCGCCGCCGGGATCGGTGCCGGAGACCGGGTCGGCGTCCGCGTCCCCTCCGGCACCAACGAGCTGTACGTCGCGATCCTCGCGGTCCTCGCCGCGGGCGCCGCCTACGTGCCCGTCGACGCCGAGGACCCCGACGAACGGGCCGACCTCGTCTTCGGCGAGGCCGGAGTACGGGCGGTGGTGGGCGCCGGACGGCGCATCGACATCAAAGGCGCCACCGGTCCGGGCGGCGACCGCTCCGCCCGCCCCGGGCCCGACCACGACGCGTGGATCATCTTCACCTCCGGCTCCACCGGCAAGCCGAAGGGCGTCGCCGTCACCCACCGCAGCGCCGCCGCCTTCGTCGACGCCGAAGCCGCCCTCTTCCTCGCCGAGGAACCCATCGGGCCCGGCGACCGGGTCATGGCCGGCCTGTCCGTCGCCTTCGACGCCTCATGCGAGGAGATGTGGCTGGCCTGGCGCCACGGCGCCTGCCTCGTGCCCGTCCCGCGCAGCCTGGTCCGCAGTGGCGCCGACCTCGGCCCCTGGCTGGTCGAACAGGAGATCACCGTGGTCTCCACGGTCCCCACCCTGGCCGCCCTCTGGGAGCCCGAGGCCCTCGGCGAGGTCCGGCTGCTCATCTTCGGCGGCGAGGCCTGCCCGCCCGAACTGACCCAGCGGCTGGTCACCGAGGGCCGCGAGGTCTGGAACACCTACGGCCCCACCGAAGCCACCGTCGTCGCCTGCGCCGCCCTCCTGACGGGCGGGGAACCCGTCCGCATCGGCCTCCCGCTGAACGGCTGGGAACTCGCCGTCGTCGACGCGGCCGGAGAACCGGTCCCGATGGGCGGCAGTGGCGAACTCGTCATCGGCGGCGTCGGCCTGGCCCGCTACCTCGACCCCGGCAAGGACGCCGAGAAGTACGCCCCCCTCGCCTCCCTCGGCTGGCAGCGCGCCTACCGCAGCGGCGACCTCGTCCGCGCGGAACCCGAAGGACTCGTCTTCCTCGGCCGCGCCGACGAGCAGATCAAACTCGGCGGCCGCCGCATCGAACTGGGCGAGGTCGACGCCGCCCTCCAGGCCCTGCCGCACGTGTCGGGCGCCGCGGCAGCCGTCCGCACCGCGCGCAGCGGCAACCAGTTGCTCGTCGGCTATCTCGTCACCCAGGACGGCTGGGACCGTGCCGCGGCCGTCGAACGCCTGCGAGCCGAGCTGCCCGCGGCCCTCGTACCGCTCCTCGCCCCCGTCACCGAACTGCCCACCCGCACCTCCGGCAAGGTGGACCGCGACGCGCTGCCCTGGCCGCTGCCCGACCTGGAGACCGCCGGCCCCGCCGAAGAGCTCCACGGCACCGAGGCCTGGCTCGCCGAGCAGTGGCGGGAGATCCTCGGCGCGACCGTCACCCGCGCCTCCGACGACTTCTTCGCGATCGGCGGCAACAGCATCGCCGCCGCCCGGCTCACCACCCGCCTGCGCACCCGCTACCCGAGCGCGGCCGTGCTCGACATCTACCAGCAGCCCACCCTGCGCAAGCTGGCCCGCCGCCTGGAGAAATCCGTACCGGACGCGGACGCGGCACGCCCCGTCGCACCGGTCCCCCTCCGCTCCCAGGTCGTCCAGTGCCTCCTGCTGCTGCCGCTGCTCACCGTGCTCGGGCTGCGCTGGACGGTCGCGCTGCTGGCGCTCGGCAACGTACTGCACCGGTTCGGGCCGTATCCGTGGGCGCCGACCGCCTCCTGGTGGCTCGTCGCCGCCGGCGCCGTCCTGCTCTTCAGCCCCCCGGGGCGCCTCGCCATCGCCGCCGGCGGCGCCCGCCTGCTCCTGCGCGGGGTGGAGGCCGGACGGCACCCGCGCGGCGGCAGCGTGCACCTCAGACTGTGGACCGCCGAGCGGCTGGCCGAATACGCTGGCGCGACCTCCCTGACCGGATCCTGGCTGGAACGCTACGCCCGGGCGCTCGGCGCCAAGGTGGGCCCCGAGGTGGACCTGCACGCGCTGCCCCCCGTCACCGGCATGCTCAAGCTCGGCCGCGGCTGCGCCGTGGAGGCCGAGGTCGACCTCTGCGGTCACTGGCTGGACGGGGACCAGCTGGAGATCGGTCCCATGAGGATCGGCGCGGGAGCGGTGGTCGGCACCCGCAGCGTGCTCTTCCCCGGCGCGCGGATCGGCAAGCGGGCCGAGGTCGCCCCCGGCTCCGCCGTGACCGGGACCGTCCCGACCGGCCAGCGCTGGGCCGGCGCACCCGCCGTCAAACTCGGCAAGGCCAAACGGAACTGGCCCGCTGAACGCCCGCCGCGCGCGGTCCACTGGCGCGCCATGTACGGGACCACCGGCTTCTGCCTCACGGCACTGCCCGCCCTCGCCGCCGTGCCCGCCCTGCTCGTGCTGAGCCGGTTCGTGCCCGCCGACGCCGGGCTCGTCGAGGCCCTGGGCGGAGCCCTGGTCGCCGTGGTGCCCGCGGCGCTCGCCTTCGGCCTCGCCTACGCGCTGCTGCTGCTGGCCGCAGTACGCCTGCTGAGCCTCGGCCTGCGCGCCGGCAACCATCCGACGCACAGCCGGACCGGCTGGCAGGCATGGACCGTCACCCAGCTCATGGACCTCGCCAGGGAGACCCTCTTCCCGCTCTACGCGGGGCTGATCACACCGGTCTGGCTGCGTCTGCTCGGCATGAAGATCGGCCGCGGGGCCGAGGTGTCCACCGTACTGGCGCTGCCCAGCCTCACCACCGTCGGCGACGGCGCGTTCCTCGCCGACGACACCCTCACCGCCCCCTTCGAACTGGGCGGCGGCTGGGTGCGGATCGGGCACTCCGCGATCGGCCGCCGGGCCTTCCTCGGCAACTCCGGCATGGCCGCTCCCGGCCGCACCGTGCCGGACGACGGGCTGGTCGGCGTGCTGTCCGCCGCCCCGAAGAAAGCCAAGAAGGGCACCTCGTACCTGGGCCTGCCCCCGGTGAAGCTGCCCCGGTCCGCCGCCGCCGCCGACCACAGCCGGACCTACGAGCCGCCCGCACACCTGCTGTGGGCCCGCGGCCTGGTGGAGCTGTGCCGACTCCTCCCCGTGTTCTTCTCGGCGGCGCTGGCCGTACTGGCCGTGGCCGCCCTGTGCGCCCTGGCCGCGTGGAGCGGTCTGGGCCTCTGGGGCGCCGCGCTGCTGTCCGGAGCCGTCCTGCTGGCCGCCGGAACGACCGCGTGCTGCGTGGCGGTCACCGCGAAGTGGCTGCTGGTGGGCCGGCACCGGCCGGGCGAGCACCCGCTGTGGAGCGGCTTCGTCTGGCGCAACGAGCTCGCCGACACCTTCGTCGAGGTACTGGCCGTGCCCTGGCTGGCCGGATCGGTGCCCGGGACCCCGCTCATGGCCCTGTGGCTGCGCGGGCTCGGCGCCCGCATCGGCCGGGGCGTGTGGTGCGAGAGTTACTGGCTGCCCGAGACCGACCTGGTCACGCTGGGCGACGGGGTCAGCGTGAACCGCGGCTGTGTGTTGCAGACACACCTCTTCCACGACCGGATCTTGAGGACGGATACTGTGATCCTCCGCGAGGGCGCCACCCTGGGCCCGGGCGGAATCGTCCTGCCCGGCAGCACGGTCGGGGCACGCAGCACCCTGGGCCCCGCCTCCCTCGTGATGGCCGGGGAGTCCGTCCCCGCCGACACCCGCTGGCTGGGCAACCCGATCGAGGCGTGGCGATCCTGAGGGGCGGCGGCGCCGGCCGGGACGCAACCGGCAGCAGGCACGGCAGGGGCACACCAGCACGTCGTACGAGCACGGCGCAGGGAGCGGAAGCGGCAGTGAGCGGCCAGACCACAGCGGTATCGGACCCGTACTTCCCGGCCAACGGGGACGCCCGCTACCGCGTGCACCGGTACGAGATCGCCCTGGACTACCGCCCCGCCCCCAACCGGCTGGCCGGCACGGGCCGCCTCAGCGCGATCGCCGGCCGGGCGCCGCTCACCGAGTTCCACCTGAACCTGGCCGACTTCAAGCTGGGCCGTGTCCTGGTCAACGGTCGGGCGCCGCAGTACGCCCACCGCGGCGGCAGGCTCCGCATCCGGCCGGCCAAGCCGCTGCCGCCCGGAGCGGCCTTCACCGTCGACGTGCACTGGTCGGGCAACCCCAAGCCGGTGCGCAGCCCCTGGGGCGGCCTCGGCTGGGAGGAACTGACCGACGGCGCCCTCGTGGCCAGCCAGCCGGTCGGCGCCCCCTCCTGGTACCCGTGCAACGACCGCCCCGCCGACAAGGCCTCGTACCAGATCTCCGTCAACACGCCGTCCGCCTACACGGTCGTGGCCGGCGGCCGGCTCCTCACCCGGACCACCAGGGCCAGCACCACCACCTGGGTGTACGAGCAGCCCGCGCCGACCTCCAGCTACCTGGTCGGCCTGGCCATCGGCATGTACCAGACGGTGCTCCTGGGCGACCCCGGGCTCGGCGGCGTCACACAGAGTGCCCACGTGCCCGCCCACCTGCTCCCTCGGTTCGCCCGGGACTTCGCCCGGCAGCCCGCCATGATGCAGCTCTTCGAGGAGCTCTTCGGCCCCTACCCCTTCGGCGAGTACGCGGTCGTCGTCGCCGACGAGGAACTGGACGTGCCGGTGGAGGCGCAGGGGCTGTCCCTCTTCGGGGCCAATCACCTGGACGGCGTCCGCGGATCGGAGCGCCTCATCGCCCACGAGCTCGCGCACCAGTGGTTCGGCAACAGCGTGACCATCGCCGACTGGCGCCACATCTGGCTCAACGAGGGCTTCGCGAAGTACGCCGAATGGCTCTGGTCGGAACACTCCGGCGGCCGCACCGCACACGAGCAGGCGGCCGCCGCGCACCGGTCGCTGACCGCCCGGCCGCAGGACCTGAGGCTGGTCGACCCCGGCCGGAAGCTGATGTTCGACGACCGCCTGTACCAGCGCGGCGGCCTCGCCGTCCACGCGATCCGCCGCGCCCTCGGCGATGAGGCCTTCTTCGGCATGCTGCGCGACTGGGCCATCGTGCACCGGCACGGCGTGGTGAGCACCGCCGCGTTCACCGCCCACGCCGCCCGCTACACGGCCGATCCGCTGGACGACCTGTACTCGGTGTGGCTGTACGAGGCCCCTCTCCCGCCCCTGCCGGTGTAGTTTCCGGACGCATTGGACTCCCTCCCGTCCACCCCTCCTCGACGATCGTGCAGGTCAGAGGCTTGCCCGAGGCGGCCGGAAGTCGGCGGGCAGGGGTGGGGCCGCCCTTGCCGGGGGACTATGCGGCTGCCAGCATTCAGCGCGCGCCCCGCGGAGGTCCGGGCCGGAGCAGATCCCGGCACCTCCCGCCGCACCCGTCGCATGGTTCCGTCCGGTGAACAACGAGCCAGGAGTGCATCCCGTGATCCGATCGAAACTGCGTACGCTGCTGCTCGGTGGCGGCAGTGCGGCCGTCATGCTGGCCACCGCCCTCGTCCCCGCCACCGCGTCCGCCTCCCCGGCCGCGCAGGCCACGGCCGCGGCCGCCGGCTTCTGGTCCTGCACCGTCCCGCCCGGCTACACCTACTCCTCCACCACCAACACCCTGAACTGCGGGGGCAGCGGCTTCCGCACCTACTACTTCGTCCAGCCGCCCAGCGACGGACTGTGGGCCTGCACCGTCTCCGACGGGTTCACCTACTCCTCCACCCAGAACACGCTCGACTGCTCCACCGGCGGCGGTTTCCGCACCAAGTACCTGCTGCGTACCCCGAAGACCGGCCTGTGGGCGTGCACCGTCCCCTCCGGCTTCACCTACACGAGCACGCAGAGCACCCTCGACTGCTCGACGAGCGGCGGTTTCCGCACCAAGTACCTCCTACGGGCCTTCTGAGGCCGCTTCCGGGCGCCCGTCGCAGCGGTGCGTACGCTCTCGCGGGCGCCGGTGTCCCACCGGCAGCGGTGACGGTGGGGCACTAGGGTCTGTATCGAGTTGCCCCGCGGGGCAACTCGATACAGACCCTAAGTCCCCCGGGTGGGGGCGATCGTCGGGGTGGCGGAGGAGCCGCCCGCGTCCAGGCAGGTCAGGGACATCACCACCAGGGCCTGAATGCCCTGCGCGGGCTCCGCGGCCGGGAAGTTCGCCAGGACCGTCCAGTTCCCCTTCGTGAGGGTCAGCGTGCCGCTGCCGAGGTCGGGGCCGGCCTGCCAGCCGTACTCGGAACGGGCCCGGGAGAAGGCCGCCTGGAGGGCGGAGTCCACCGTCTCCGGGGCGTGCCGGCCCGACAGCCGTTCGGTGCACCGGCCCAGGACGTCCGAGGGCTGCCGCGTCACGGTGACGCCCTCCGCCGCGAGGACCGACGTCATCTCCGACACCACCGTGTCCGCGGGCAGCGGCGGGCCCGAGAAGCGCGGCGGCAGCGGGCCGAGGTCGCGCAGCGCGGTGCCGCAGGCCGTGGCCGTCGCCGTCACCAGTGCCGCCATGGCCAGGGCTGCCAGGGCTGCCCGCCCCCGTTGCCGTCGCACGATGGTGTCCGCCCTCTCGGTTCGCCGTACGGTCGGCCAGTGTGCCATCCCGTCGATCTTGGCGAACCACCGCCCGTGGTCACGGGCGCGTCGGCCGGGCCGGGCGCGAGTGCCACGGCTCAGGCCTGCTTCGTCCAGCGCTGGGACGCCTCCCCGCCACAGGTCTTCGTCACCAGGCCGCTGCTCATGCCGAGGTCGAGGCAGCCGCCACCGAGGTCGCTGCGGAGGGATCCGCCCGAACCCGTGCGCCACACCCGGCCGATGTCCTGGGCGCAGTCGCCGACGAAGACGGCCTGGCCGAGACCGTTGGAGTAGAGGCAGCCTCCGCTCTGCTGGTTGACGAGCTTGAAGCTGCCGTCCGGCCTGCTCCGTACGGTCCAGCGGGCGGAGCCGTTCGCGCAGTCACCGAAGTCCGAGGAACCGAAGACCTGGGTGATGCACGTGCCGTTGTTGCCGTTGCGGTAGCGGTAGGTGCCGGAGTCGGGGGGAGAGGAAGGCTGCTCCGGGGCCTTGGTGGGTGCCGTCGACGCGCCCCCGGCGGACGGGTGGGATCCGCCGCCGTTGCCGCCGCCGCCCGCGGCGGCCGAGCGTGCGGAGCCGCCCGAGCCCGGTAGGGCGCCGCCGGGCACCGTGCCCGCGCCGGGACCGGTTCCCGCGCCGCCGGCCGCCGTGACCGGGGCGCCGCCCGTGGCGCCCTGCGCCTGCCCCGGGTCCTGGGCCGGCGGCTGTCCGGGCGGAGCCGTACCGGACGGGCTGCCACCGGCCCCCGACGCCGGGTCGGCCGGGGCCGTCACGGAAGCCGTCGGGGTGCTCTGTGCCTCGGCCCGCGGCGAGGAGTCGTGCGGCAGGTACTGGACGGCGAGTGTCGTGCCGCCGGAGAGCACGACGACGGGAAGGACGGCGAGGAGGACACGGGTACGGCGGCGCTCGCGCCGCTCGGGCCCGTGGGGGAGGGACCCGACGGCGGGAGCGGGCCCGGGCGCCTCGGCCTCCTCCTTCTCCGCCTCCTGCGGGTCCGGCTTCCCGCCGGAGAGCGGCAGCGTGGGCACGTCGACGTCCTGCACGTTCGCGGCGAAGGCGGCCCGTTCGGTCAGGCGATCGTCGATGGCCGCCGGCCACAGCGGCTGCGTGAACGGACCCTTCCGGGAGGCGTGTGCGAGGAGTTCCGGCGCCGTGGGGCGGTCGTCCGGATCCTTGGCGAGGCAGGCCCCGACGAGCCCGGCCAGCTCCGGCTCCAGCTTCCGCAGCGGCTCCAGGTCGGGTTCCTCGTGGACGATCCGGTACAGCACGCCGTGCCCCGACTCGTCCCCGAAGGGAGGCCGGCCGCACGCCGCGTACGCCAGTACCGAACCCAGCGCGAACACGTCGGTGGCGCCGCTCAGCCGCCGCTTCCCCGAGGCCTGCTCGGGAGCCATGTAGGCGGGAGTGCCCACGACCATGCCGGTCCTGGTCAGCTGGCTCTGTTCGGCGGCCCGGGCGACACCGAAGTCGATGAGGGTCAGCCCGTCCAGGGTCAGCATGACGTTCGAGGGCTTGAGGTCGCGGTGCACCATGTCCAGCGCGTGCACCGACGACAGGCTCGCCGCCGCCTCCCGCAGCAGCAGCCACAGCGCGTCCCCGGGCAGCGGTCCGCCGTGCAGCGAGAGGGCCTCGCGCAGGGTGAGCCCGGGGATGTAGGCGGTGGCGAACCAGGGCGGCTTCGCCTCGCGGTCACTGGCGAGCAGCGGCGCGGTGGCGTCCGCGGGCAGCCGGGCGAGGTTGTCCAGCTCGTGCCCGAAGCGGCGCAGGAAGTCCTCGTCCTCGCCGACGACGGAGGACAGGAGCTGCTTGACGGCGACGTACCGGCCCTCCTGGACGCCGAGGTACACCCGCCCCATGCCGCCGGCCCCGAGCCGCCCCGCCAGCGGAATCGGCCCGATCCGAAGTGGATCCTCCGCCTCCAGCGGCTGGGCCCCGCTCCCCGTCAGCTCTAACACGTCGCCTGCCCCGCTTGGATCGGTAACCGTTTCCGGAAATCTATCCCGGTGATCCGAAGAGGGCAACGAGCCTGATGAGCAGCGGAGTTGCTGCTCCGCGGCGGGTGCGGACCGCCTGGCGCCACGCGGCGGCGGAGCCCAGGGCCGTCCCGGCCGGGTCCCGGCGCAGGGGATGTCGGGGCGGGGTGGGCGGACGACGCAGTTCCGCGCCCGGACCTCACCCCGGACCTCACCCGGGACCTGGCCGTGCCGGGCCCGCCCGGCACCGGACGGCTCGCCGCACCCGCACCGGCCTCATCGTGAGAACCGTTACATTCATCCCTCAATTGACCCTTTTGGGGGAATCATGATTCCCGGTAACTGTCGTCTATGTGCCGCGCGAGCCGCGGCCCGCGCCGCCCGGGAACGGTCGGCGCCACTGGGAGTGACATGGGACGCGTGCGCGGCTGGACGGGCAACCGGCGGACGGCCCTGCCGATGGTGGCGGGCGGAGCCGTCGTCCTCGGGCTGGGCGGCCTCTACGTCACGGGACTGGCGGTCGGCGGCGACATCGACCAGGGCACCCGCGTGCGCGGCGTGGACATCGGCGGGATGACCGCGGCGCAGGCCCGCCGAACGCTGGACCGGGAGCTCGGCCCCACCGCCGCGGCGCCCGTCGCCATGAAGATCGGCGACCGCGTGGAGAAGGCCGATCCCGCCGCGCTCGGGCTGTCGCTCGACGCCGAGGCGACCGCCGACCGCGCCGTACGCAAGGGCTACGACCCAATGACCGTCATCGGCGGCCTCTTCGCCTCCGGCGAGCGCGACATCGAACCGGTGATCCGCGCGGACGAGCAGAAGGGCCGGGCCGCGGTCGACCGCATCGCCGAGACCACCGCCCGCGCGCCCCGCGACGGAGCCATCGCCTTCGAGAAGGGCGCGGCGAAGGCCGTCACCCCCCTCCCCGGCGTCACCCTCGCCGAGGACCGGGCCCTCACCACCCTCCGCGACTCCTACCTGCGCACGGACACCTCCCCGGTCGTACTGCCGGTCGAGCACACCGAGCCGGCCGTCGGCGCCGCGGAGACCGGACGGGCCATGAAGCAGTTCGCGCAGCCCGCCATGTCGGGTCCCGTCGCGCTCACCGTCGCGGGCCAGAGCATGTCCATCCCCCCCGCCGTGCTCGGCGAGCACCTGAGCATGCGCCCCGACGCCCAGGGCCGTCTCGTGCCCGCCCTCGACTCCAAGGGCCTGCTCGCCGACCCCGCCGTGGCCCGCCCCATCGAGGAGGTCAGCCGTCCGCCGCTCGACGCCGCACCCCACGTCGGCCCGGACGGCACCGTGGTCCTGGCCCAGCAGAGCCGTGCGGGACGCAAGGTCACCGAGGACGCGCTCGGCAAGGCCGTGCTGCCGCTCCTGACCCGTACCGGCGCCGCCCGCAGCGGCGAGGTCGCCACCGTGGCGGTCCAGCCGGAGCTGACGAGCGAGGCGGCCCGGCTCGGCATCAAGGAGAAGATCTCCTCCTTCACCGTCGAGTTCCCCGCCGCCCCCTACCGCAGCACCAACATCGGCCGCGCCGTGGAACTCATCAACGGCTCCGTGGTCCAGCCGGGCAAGGAGTGGAGTTTCAACCGCACGGTCGGTGAGCGCACCAAGGAGAACGGTTTCGTCGACGGCATCATGATCAATGACGGCCAGTACGTGAAGTCGCCCGGCGGCGGCGTCTCCGCGGTCGCCACGACCATGTACAACGCCGTCTTCTTCGCGGGCCTCAAGCCCGTCGAGCACGGCGCCCACTCCTTCTACATCGAGCGCTACCCCGAGGGCCGCGAGGCCACCGTCGCCTGGGGCACCCTCGACCTGCGCTGGATCAACGACTCCGGCCACCCCGTCTACATACAGGCCGAGTCCACCGACACCTCGCTGACCATCACCCTCCTCGGCACCAAGAAGTACGACGAGATACGCGCGACCAAGGGGCCGCGCAGCAACATCACGCAGCCCGCGAAGCGCACCGGCACCGGACCGGCCTGCGAGGTCCAGACCCCCCTCGAAGGCTTCGACGTGACCGTCGGCCGTGTCTTCGTCCAGGGCGGCAAGGAAGTCCGCAGCGAGGAGTTCAAGACCCGCTACACCCCGCGCGACGAGGTCGTCTGCACCCCGGAAACCCCCGAGGGGCCGCAGACCCCGGCCCCGACGGCGGAAGCGGCCCCCGCCCCGTCCGACACCCCTGCCGACCGCCTCAGCGCCGCCGGCGCACCCCGCTCGTCCTGAGCGAGGTACGGGACGAGGCGTGACACTCCCGGCGCGGATTGTGCATGCCGGGAGCCATGACGGCCCGGAAGTGCTACAACTGGGTTCGTGACCATTCCTCGCCACCCGTGCCGGGCACGTCGGTGCGGTCACCTCTAGGCAACCGATTCAGAAGCGTCGCCGGCCAGGTATTCGTCCTCCAGGTGGCGATCGTGGTCCTGCTCGCAGCCGGGGCGCTGCTGGCACTGGTGCTCCAGTCGCGGCACGACATCGACCGCGAGGCGCGCAACCGCTCGGTGGCCGTCGCCGAGACCTTCGCCCACCAGCTGGGCCTCCAGCCGGCGCTGAAGACGCCCGACCCCGCCACCATCCTCCAGCCCCTCGCCGAGCAGACGCGCAAGGCCGCCGGGGTGGACTTCATCGTGGTGATGGACACCAACGGCATCCGCTACAGCCATCCCCAGCCGGACCGCATCGGGAAACGGTTCGTCGGAAACATCGAGCCCTCGCTGCAGGGCAAGGTCCACACCGAGAGCGTCGACGGCCCCCTCGGCAAGGAGATCCAGGCGGTGGTCCCCGTCAAGGGACCCGACGGCGAGGTCGTCGCTCTGGTGTCCGCCGGCCTGACCGTCGAGAACGTCACCGGCGCCCTCGACCGCCAGCTCCCCGTCATCCTCCTGGCCATCGCCACGGGCCTGGCCCTGGCGACCGGCGGCACCTGGCTGATCAGCAGACGCCTGCGCCGCCAGACCCACGGGCTCGGCACGCAGGAGATGACCCGCATGTACGAGCACCACGACGCGGTGCTCCACGCCGTCCGCGAGGGCGTGCTCATCACCGACGGTGACGGGAAGCTACTGCTGGCCAACGACGAGGCCAAACGCCTGCTCGGCCTGCCCGAGGACGCCGAGGGACGGCACATCGGCGACGTGCCCGGTCTGGAGCGCCGGATGGCGGACCTGCTGCTCTCCGGCCGCGAGGCCACCGACGAGGTGATCGGCTCCGGCGACCGCCTCCTCGTCGTCAACCAGCGCCCCACCCACCCCCGCGGTCGGCCCGAGGGGGCGGCGGTCACCATCCGCGACTCCACCGAGATGCAGATCCTCACCACGCGCGCCGAGACCGCCCGCAGGCGCCTCAAACTGCTGTACGACGCCGGCGGCGACATCGGCACCACCCTCGACGTGGTCCGCACGGCCGAGGAGCTCGCCGCCGTCGCCGTACCCCGCTTCGCGGACTTCGTCACCGTCGACCTCGCCGACCAGGTCATCGACGGCGACGAGCCTGCCCCGGGCGCCGACATGCGCCGCACGGCGATCAGCGGCATCCGCTCCGACCACCCCCTCTACCCCGTCGGCCGGCTGATCGACTTCCTGCCGTCCACCCCGCAGGCCCGCGGCTACGGCACCGGCCGGGCGGAACTCGTACCCGACCTGTCCAAGGCGCCCGGCTGGCAGGCCCAGGACCCGCCCCGCGCCCGCGCCATCGTCGACTACGGCATCCACTCGCTCATCGCAGCCCCCCTCATGGCCCGGGGCGTCGTCCTCGGCGTGGTCAACTTCTGGCGGTCGCAGAAACAGGAGCCCTTCGACGAGGACGAGCTGTCCCTCGCCGAGGAACTCGTCGCCCGCGCGGCGGTCAGCATGGACAACGCCCGCCGCTACACCCGCGAGCACGCCCTCGCCGTGACGCTCCAGCGCAGCCTGCTGCCGCGCGCCCTGCCCGAACAGAGCGCCATGGACGTCGCGCACTTCTACCTGCCCGCCCAGTCGGGCGTCGGCGGCGACTGGTTCGATGTCATCCCGCTGCCGGGCAGCCGGGTCGCCCTGGTCGTCGGAGACGTCGTCGGCCACGGCCTGCACGCCGCGGCCACCATGGGCCGGCTGCGCACCGCCGTACACAACTTCTCCTCGCTCGACCTGCCGCCCGACGAGATCCTCGCCCGCCTGGACGACCTCGTACAGCGCATCGACCACGACCACAACGGGGACGCCGAGGACGCGGACGGCGGCGTACTCGGCGCCACCTGCCTGTACGCCATCTACGACCCGGTCTCCCAGCGCTGCACGATGGCCCGTGCGGGGCACCTGCCTCCGCTCCTGGTCGCCCCCGACGGCAGCACGCAGATCGTCGAGCTGCCGGCCGGGCCCCCGCTGGGCCTGGGCGGCATGCCGTTCGAGACCGCGGAACTGGAGCTGGCCGAGGGCAGCCAGCTGGTCCTCTACACCGACGGCCTGGTGGAGGAACGGACCCGGGACATCGGCGAGGGCCTCGAACTGCTCCGGGCGGCGCTGAGCCACCCCGACCGCGACCCCCACGACAGCTGCCGGGCCGTGCTCGACATGATGCTCCCGGCACGGCCGACCGACGACGTGGCCCTGCTCATCGCGCGGACCCGGACCCTCGGCCCGGACCGGGTCGCCCAGTGGGACGTGCCCTTCGAACCGAGCGCGGTCGGCGCGATGCGCAGCGTCGCCGCCAAGAAGCTCGACGAATGGGACCTGACGGAGCTCGGCTTCGCCGCGGAACTGATCCTCAGCGAGCTGATCACGAACGCCCTGCGGCACGGAAGCGGGCCGGTGCGGGTACGGCTCCTCCGCGACCACAACCTGACCTGCGAGGTGTGGGACGGCAGCAGCACCGCCCCCCACCTGCGGTACGCCGCCACCACGGACGAGGGAGGACGCGGACTGTTCCTGGTGGCGCAGCTCAGCGAGCACTGGGGCACCCGCTACACCCCCGACGGCAAGGTCATCTGGGCGGAACTGCCCCTGCCGGGCGCCCCCGGCGGCGGCGAGCCCGTCCTGTCGGCGTTCCTCGACGTCGACCCCCTCTGACGGCGCCCTCGCAGGTAAAAGACCTGCTCGGCGGGGGCCGTGATCGCTACCATCGCCCGGTGCACCGTGAACCCGAATGGGCCCCCTATCCCAAGATCCCCGCGAACACCCGGCTGGGAGAGGCCCGCGGCCGGACCTGGGTGGCCCACGAGAAGATCCACGGCGCCAACTTCGCCGTCGTGTGCGACGTGGCGGGCGCCCACCCCGCCAAGCGGCGCGAACTGCTCGGCGACGGCGGACTCGACGCCTTCTTCGGCGTCGGCCGGATCTGGCCCGCCCTGGCCGTCGCGGCGACCCGCTGCGCGGGGGCCCTGCGGGAGGCCGTCGGCGCCGCGCCGTCGGCGGTCGTGACCGTGTACGGCGAACTGGCCGGCGGCCGCTACCCCCACCCCGGGGTACCGGCCGTGCCGGGCGCGGCGGCCGTACAGACCGGCGTCTGGTACGCCCCCGACCTGATCTGGCTGCCCTTCGACGCGACGGTCACCGACGAGGACGGGCCGCGCTGGGTCGCCGACCGCACCCTGCGCGCGGCGGCGGATTCGGCGGGCCTGCTGTGCGTGCCGCTGCTGGCCGAGGGGCCGCTCGTACGCCTCCAGGAGCTGCCGGCGCTCTTCCCGACCCGGCTGCCCGGCCTGCTCGGCCTGCCGGCCCTGCCCGACAACCTGGCGGAGGGCCTCGTCGTCAAACCTGCGGGGGAGTCCCGGGGGCCTGCCCGGCCCATGGCCAAGGCCAAACAGCCCGCTTTCGCCGAGGACGAGCGGTTCGACGGCGCGCGCCCCTACCAGGCGCCGGCCGAAGGCGCCGCGGGCGTCCCCGGCTGGCTGCTGGCCCACGGCACCGGCCTGCTCACGCCTGCTCGCGCCGCTTCGGCCGTCAGCAAGCTGGGACCGCGTACCCCGCCGGGAGACGTGGCCGCCGAGATCGCGCGGGACGCCACCGAGGAGGTCACCCAGGAGCTGGGCGGCCTGGACGGGCCCACGCGGCGTGCCCTGGAGGACTCCCTCCATGCCGGCGCACTCGCCCTGGCACGCTTCGACGCCGCCGACCGCCGGTCCTGACGCGACGGTCACCGCAACGATCAGCCCGGCCAGGGCTCACCGGCCGACCCGGTGGCTCATGCCGATGCGGGCCGTCAGCAGGGCGATGTCGTCGTCGGCGGACGCCGGGACGAGGTGGGCGATCAGCGAGTCGCACAGGTGGTCGAGAGGCTGGAGGGGCTCCGTGAGGAGGCCGGTCAGCTCGCCCAGACGCTCGTCGATGTCCCGGTCGCGGGCCTCGATCAGCCCGTCGGTGTACAGGACGAGCAGACTGCCCTGCGGGAGGATGATGTCGGTGGTGGTGAAGGTGACCCCGCCGACCCCCAGCGGCGCACCGGGCGGCGTCTTCACCAGGTAGACGGTGCCGTCGGGCTCGGCGACGGCCGGCGGCGGGTGGCCGGCGCGCGTGACCGTGCAGTGGCCGGTCGCCGGGTCGCACACCACGTACAGGAACGTGGCGAGCATCGGCTCCGCGAGGTCCGCGAGGGCCGCCTCCAGCTGGTGGAGCAGCGCGGTCGGCGGCATGTCGAGCCGTGCGAGGGCACGGACGGTCGCGGACAGGCGCCCCATCACCGCGGCGGCGGCGATGCCGTGCCCCATCACGTCGCCCATGAGCAGGCCGGCCCTGCCTCCGGTCAGGGGGACGACGTCGTACCAGTCCCCGCCGACCTCGTTGACGTCGCTGGCCGGCAGGTACCGGTGGGCGATCTCGATACCCGGCGGCGGGGTGACGTGCTGCGGCAGCATGCTGCGCTGCAGTACGACCGCGGTCTCGTGCTCGTGATGGTAGAGGCGGGCGTTGTCGATGCTGATGGCGGCCCGCGCGGCGAGCTCGCCGGCGAGGGTGACGTCGTCGGAGCCGAACGGCTCGCAGGGCCGGGTGCGGAAGAACGAGGCCACCCCGAGGACGAGACCCCGCGCGATGAGCGGGACCATCATGAACGAGTGCACGCCCGCCTCGACGAGCTGCGCGGGCCTGGGGGTGTACCGGGCGGCCGAGGCCACCGTCGTGGCGTCGAGCTGGGCGACCAGGTAGGGCTGGCGGGCCGCGAGGGCCTGGGTGTACGGGGCGGTCGCGGGGAAGGTGAGGGTCCTGCCCAGCGGCGCGAGGATCTGGGTGACCGGGGTGCCGGCCAGCGGGGCCTTGCCCAGACGGCGCAGCGCGACGCCCCCGGTCAGCCCCATGCCCGGTTCGTCGCCGCACGCGAGCGAGTCCAGGACGTCGACGGTGACGGCACTGGCGAGGTGCGGGACGGCCAGGTCGGCCAGCTCCTGCGCGGTGCGTTCGAGGTCGAGGCTGGCGCCGATGCGGGAGCTGGCCTCCGTGAGCAGCGCGAGCCTGCGCCGCCCCGCCTCGGCCTCGGTGTGGTCGCGCTGCTGCGTGGTGATGTCGAGCAGGGAGGCGATCACGCCGATCGGCTGCCCGCCGGGGTCCTCGGCCCGTACGTACGAGCACGCCCACACGTGGTCGTGGTCCGGGTCGGCGGGGGTCCGGCCGGTGCGCAGTCGGTTGAGGACCGGTTCGCCGGTCTCCAGCACCTGGCGCATGGCCTCTTCCATCTCGCCCGCGTTGACCTCCGGCAGCACCTCGGCCAGGCGCCGGCCCACATGCGCCGACTCCGACAGACCGTTCATCGCCTCAAGAGCCGGATTGACCTGCAGGAACCGCAGCTGTGTGTCGAGTACGGCGATCCCCACGGGAGAGCGGGCGAACAGGCCGTCCCAGACCGCCGAGGCCCCGCGGATCCGGCGCGCCGCGTGCGCGTCCGCCGCGAACACCAGCACCGCCGAGGCGCCGTGCCGCCGATCCGGTACGGGGCAGGCCCAGATCTCCAGCTCCATCGGATGGCCGCTGCGGTGCCAGGCGGTGACCGTACCCATCACCCCGCGACCGGTGGCGGCCGTCTCCCACAGGGAACGGCCCAGACTGCGGTCCGCGCCGGGGTGGAGGAGATCGGCGATGTGCCGTCCGATGACCTGGGGCGGGTCGTAGCCCAGCAGCTCCTGCGCGCCGTGGTTCCACCGCACGATCATGCCGTCGCCGCTCGTGGCCACGAGGGCCACCGGCAGGGCGCCCAGCCACCCGCCGGCGTCCTGGGCGGCGCTGCTGATCAGGTCGTACTGCGGCATCTCCTCATGCATCCCGCACCCGCTCCTTCCGGGCGGACCCGGCCTTGCCACACGGCAGCCCGGGATCGCGGCGCAGCTCGCGCCGGCCGCTCGCCGAGTGCGGTCCGCGGCTGCGTCTGTTCCCCTTCATCACCTTCATCCTCGCTCCGGGGGGCGGGCGGCGCCCCCCGGCCGTAGCACCCGGGTGCGGCGTCCACCCGTGGGCGGGAGCGGTCCGTACCGGCCGGGTTCATCCGGTCGGCCGAGCACAGCAAGCCACCCGCGCCACGCCGGGCCACGCTGTGGGCAAGGACCGCCACCACCGCACAGACGAGGACCGCACCATGTCCCACAGGCGACGTATCGGCATCATCGCGGGGGCCGCAGCGCTGCTGCTCAGCGCCACCGCTTGCTCGGGTCTGGGTCGGACCACCGTCGGCCAGCTCAGCTTCCGCGGCCACGACTCGCCGGTCGAGATCAACTACAACAACACCCTCGTCACGGGCTGCCACCGGATCGCCATCCCCGACGGGGCCACCCACGTCGAGAACAACACCCTCGTCGACGTCATCCTGTACCAGAACCACGACTGCAAGGAGACCGACGAGCCGAACAACGGGATCTACGTGGCGACGACTCTCTCGGACGTGACGGCCCCCAGGACCCGGCCCTGGCGGAGCTTCAGCGTCGTCCACTGACGCCGGTGGGCCGTCGACCGGCGTCGCCTCCCGGGGCGACGGGGCACAGGGCCCGGTCAGAGGCCGGCGGCGGCGCGCCGGATCGAGTCCAGCGCGCGCCTCACGTCGTCGTCGTTCGTCGACCAGTTGCTCACGGAGATGCGCATGACGCGACGGCCGTGCCAGGTGGAGCCGCTGATCCACGTCGTGCCGTCCTCAAGCAGCCGGGTGAGTACCCGGTCGGTGCGCTCGTCGTCGCCGAAATCGGCGCACACCTGCGTGAACACCACCTCGTTGAGCACCCGGGCGCCGTCGATCGCGGCGATGCCGTCGGCGAACGCGCAGGCGTGCCGGCACAGCCGGTCGACGAGTTCGGCGACCCCCGAGCGGCCGAGCGACCTCAGCGCCGCCCACACCGTGAACGCCCTCCCGCGGCGGGACAGCTCGGGGACCGTGTCGACCGGGTCGCCGTGTTCGTGCTGGATGAGGTAGTCGCCGCGCAGGCCCATCGCGGCCCGCAGCGCGGACGGGTCACGCACGACGGCGAGACCGCAGTCGTAGGGGACGTTCAGGGTCTTGTGCGCGTCCGTCGCCCACGAATCGGCGTACGCGCAGCCCTCGGCCAGGTGCGCGTGGCGCGGCGAGGCGGCCGCCCACAGCCCGAAGGCCCCGTCCACGTGCACCCAGGCGTCCACCTCGCGGGCGGCGCGCACGGTCTCGGTGAAGGGGTCGAAGGCGCCGGAGTGGATGTCTCCGGCCTGGAGGACCACGATGGCGGGGCCGGGTCCGCCCGCCGCCAGAACACGCCGCAGGGCGTCCGGATCCATGCGCCCCTGGCCGTCGGCCGCCACCAGGGCGGGGGCGCCGAGCCCCAGGTAACGCAGCGCCAGGTCCACGGCCATGTGCCGGTCCTCGCCGGCGACGGCCCGTACGCGCGGGCCTCCGACGAGCCCGTCATGGGCGACACTCCAGCCGGAGCGCCGCAGCACCTCGTCGCGCGCGGCGGCGAGGCAGGTGAAGTTCGCCATCGTGGCACCGGTGGTGAAGCCGACGCCGCTGTCGTCCGGCAGAGCCAGCAGATCGAGCAACCACGCGCCGGCGACCTCTTCCACCGCCGCGTACGCGGGTGAGGCGGCCCGCATCACGGAGTTCTGGTCCCAGGCGCTGACCAGCCAGTCCGCGGCGAGTGCGGCAGGCTCCGTACCACCGACCACGAACCCGAAGAACCGGCCGCTCGGGAACGCGGTCAGTCCCGGCTCGCAGGCCGTGGCGAGCAGGTCGACGACATCGGCCGGTGTGCCGGGGGCGTCGGGCAGTTCGGTGCCGAGCGCGCGCACGATCTCGTCGACCGAAGCGCGTGCGGGAATCCGCCGCTCGGACAGGCTCGCCAGCCACCGGACGGCATGCTCGTGCGCCCGCCGGAGCGCGGCCTCGCGCGCGTCCATACTTCGGACTATGGGACAGCCGCCGACGCCCCGCAAGCCGCGGCTCGTACGCGTGTTCCCTCTCGGCGGGCCGTCCGGGTCCGGGCGGTCGTGCCGCGCCGGTCAGTGCGGGACGGCGGTGTGGCCGAGGCCGCCCAGGGCGGCGGCCCAGGGGAAGGGGCCCGCGTCGGCGGAGGTGTTGTCGTGCTGGAGGAGCTGGACCCCGGCGTTGCGCAGGGTGGCGAGGGAGATGTCGTACTGGGGGTGTGTGGCGAGGGCGCCGTTGGTGCAGGAAATGGCGGTGATGGGGGTGCCGTTGCCGAGCGCTTCGGCGGCGAGGCCGATCGTCAGCCGGTCGGTGAGGCCGAGGGCCCAGGCGTTGACGGTGTTGAAGGTGGCGGGGGCGTAGAGGAGCGCGTCGGCGGCCGGCCACTGCTCCGGTTCGCCGGGCAGCCGGTACTGCCAGAGGACCGGGTGGCCGGTGAGCGCGGCGAGTCCGTCGAGGCTCTCCGCGAGCCAGTGTGCGGCGGTGGGGGTGAGCCCGAGGCAGACGTTCCAGCCGCGGGCCTGGGCGTCTTCGATGACGTGGGCGACGTCGAACACGGGTGGGGCGGCGGAGCAGAGCAGATAGAGGGTCTTCGTGGTCATGCGGCATTATGATCATATCGCTTGACCTCAAGTGTGGTTGAGGGAGCAGGATCGAGCCCATGGACACCGGACCGGCGGCCGGAGCCTGGCGGGCGCGGCCGCTGACCGCCCGCCGGCACCCCGGTGGCGAAGGACCCGAGCAGGCCTGATCCGGCCAGTGCCCTCGCGCATGGGACGCTCGGTCGCCCTCGTACGTCGCCGTGTCCCCTGTGTCCGGTGATGGTGCCCCTGTCGCCGCGCCACCGCCGGTGGGGGACAGTGGAGCTGTGGTCGATGTCGACGCGGTGGCAGCCGAGCTGTACGGGCTCAGGCCGGAGGAGTTCACGGCCGCCCGGGACGCTCACGCGGCCACCGCGCGCAAGGCGGGGCAGCGGGCCGAGGCGAAACGCATCGCCGCCCTCCGCAAGCCCACGCTCGCGGTGTGGGCCGCGAACCGGCTTGCCCGCGCGGAGGTGGACCAGGCCCAGCACCTGCTGGAACTCGCCCGGGGGCTGCGCGAGGCGCATCGGACGCTGTCGGGGGAGGACCTGCGCAAGCTGTCCCACCAGCAGCACGTGGTCATCGCGGCGATGGCCGGCGAGGCCCGTCGGCTGGCCGGCGAAGCGGGGCAGGACCTTTCCGCCGGGGTGCAGCGGGAGGTCGAGCAGATCCTGCGCAGCATCCTCGCCGATCCCGCGGCGGCCGACACCTGGGCCCGCGGTGTACTGCAGAAGGCGCCGCCCCCGGTTGTCGGCTTCGCCGAGGTGGCACCCGCACCGGGTACGGCGCCGCGACCGCAGCGACCCGAGCCCGAGCGCGAGCCGGAGCCGGAGCCCGACACGCGGGAGGCCGCGCGGGCGAGCCGGGAGGCCGAGCTGGCCGAGGAGGCCCTGGCGCTGGCGGAGACGAAGTGGGAACAGGCCCGTACCGCCCTGGGCGCGCTCGACGAGCAGATCGCACAGCTGGAGGAGCGGCTTGAGCATGCCCGAGCGGAGCGCGAGCGCCTCGCGGCCGCCGCCGAACACACCCACCAGGAGGCCCTACGGGCCGCGAAGAGGGCCCGGTCAGCGGCCCGGAAACCCCGGCGCCGCTGACCGGATGACGCCTCAGCGCAGGTGTACGGCCAGTTGCGAGTGCGAGTGCGAGTGCGAGTGCGAGTGCGAGCGAGGGCGAGTGCCGGACCCCACCGGGCAGGCGGGGCAACTCGATACAGACCCTAAGGTCGTAGGCATGATCATGAAGACCGAGTTCAGTGACACGTTCCTGCTGGAGGCCGAACGGCATGCGGCCTGGGGCGCCGCACAACTGGAGGCCCTCACCGAGTTCATGCCGGCGGGACCCTGGACGGCGGACCTGGAGGCGTGTCGGTACCGGCAGGGCGATCTGGAGCTCCGGGTCGCCGTGTTGGGCACGTACGACCTCCGGGAGCGGTCCTGGATGTGGGGCTGGGCCAATCCGGGGCTGCGCGGCAGCGAGGTCGTCGCCCTGACCGGCGCGATCGAGCGCTACGGACGGGCCCACGGGATCGCCGAGTTCACCGAGGAGGTCCTGGACCTGTCCGGCTTCGAGGACCCCCGCCGGGCCGCGGAGATGCTGGCCTTCGCGGGCATGGGCGTGGCCGAGGCGCCCGGGTACCTGGGCCTGCCGGCGGGGCCGGACAGCCAGGTCTACTTCCTGCCGGACGATCCGCAGGTCCCGCGGGCCGGCCTCGACGCGGTGTCGCTGCCGCGCCAACTCGTGACCGGCGCCGGCCTGATCGGCCGTTCGGCGCGGCGGGTGGTGACGGGATACCTGGAGCACCACGGCCTGCCCTCCCGGGAGGACGGCAACCTGATCCGGGCCGACCTTCCCGGCGGCAGTGCGGCGGAGGTCGAGTTCGACGGCGCGGGCCGCATCGCCGCCGTACGCCTGACCGCGCTCTGACCGACGGCCCGGACACGAACGAGGCCGTGTCCGGGCCCCGGTACCCGCTTTCCGGACCGTGCCGACCCGCCTGCGTGCCTCGCCGCCCGCCGCCGCGAGGCACGCCATCCCGTCCGGTCCGGCCAAGTTGCGTACGGCGTGCCTGTCGGTGGCCCCTCCTGGCCGGGCCGCCGGCCCGCCGCCCCACCTGCGTCGCGACGTATCCCGGCACGGCTCCGCGGGCACGGCACGCCAGGGTCCGCTGCGGCGGCTGGGGCCGACGTGGTCGCCGCTCGCCCCACCGAACCGGGCCTTTCCGGCCCATCGCGGGCGTCGCCGCCGGACCGGGAGGTAGGCCGCCGGCCGTCATGGCGGCAGACGTGCCGCCGAAGCGGAATCCGGCCAGCTGACGAGTGCGCGCACCGCCGCGAGGCGGTTGTCCATATCCCGTCCTGTCGCCGCACTCGGCCGCATGGTGGCATGACCATGCCGGAATTCGATCGGTGGCCCCCGATGAACGGAGAAACAAAAATGATGCTCCGCAGGCTGACCGTCGGCGCGGCGGTGGTGGCGTTGTCCACCCTGGCGATGCCGGCACAGGCCCACAACACCACGTATCCACCCGGAAGAATCACAGTCGACGTCGTCGGCGTGAACGGTTCGGGATGTCCCCAGGGAACGGCGAGCGTCGCCGCCGCCTCCGACAACACCTCCTTCACGGTGACGTACAGCGACTACATGGCCCAGACCGGCGCCGGCTCCGGCGGCACCGATTTCCGCAAGAACTGCCAGCTCGCCCTCCAGATCCACGTGCCGCACGGCTTCACGTACGCCATCGCCCGGGCGGACTACCGCGGCTTCGCCCACCTCCAGCGCGGGGCCTACGGCCAGGAGCGCGCCAACTACTACTTCCAGGGCATGGCCCAGACGACCCGCCGGACCCACCAGTTCAACGGCCCCTACTCCGACAACTGGCAGGCGAGTGACCAGACGGAGTACACCGACCTGGTCTGGGCGCCGTGCGGCGAGCAGCGCAACCTCAACGTCAACAGCGAACTGCGCGTGTACGCCGGAACATCGAGCCCGCAGGCCCTGAGCTTCATGAGCATGGACTCCACGGACGGCAGCGTCAGCACGGTCTACCACTTCGCGTGGAAGGAATGTCCCGCGGTCTGACAGGGCGCGATCCTCGGAACCAGCCCATCACGGTCAGGAGTGACAACGATGTCCCACCCCCTGCCCCGCACTCTGTTCACCGGTGCCGCGGCCGCGGCACTGATCGCCACGGCGACCCCGGCCGGAGCCGCCGGCCCCACCCCGCCGATCACCGCACCGCCCGACAAGATCGTCATCGAACTCGCCACGGTGAACGGGTCCGGATGTCGGGAGGGCACCGCGGAGGTGGCCGTCGCACCCGACAACACGGCCTTCACCGTCACCTACAGCGACTATCTGGCCCAGGTCGGGCCCGGCGCGCCCCCGACCGGATTCCGCAAGAACTGCCAGCTCAATCTGCGGGTCCACGTTCCCTCGGGATTCACCTACGCCATTGTCCAGGCGGACTACCGGGGATTCGCATTCCTCCAGCCCGGCGCATGGGGCCAGGAGAGGGCGAACTACTACTTCCAGGGAATGCCGCAGACCACCCAGCGCACCCACCAGTTCAACGGACCGCTCAACGACAACTGGCAGGCGACCGACAGGACGGAGTACGCGGATCTCGTCTGGGCACCGTGCGGTGAGAAACGCAATTTCAACATCAACACCGAACTGCGCGTCAACGCGGGCACGTCCAACCCGCAGTCGGCCACCAGCTTCATGACGATGGACTCCACCGACGCGAGCGTGAGCACGCTCTACCACCTCGCCTGGCAGGCCTGCCCGGCCCCCCGGCCCCGTCCCAGCTAGTGCCGCGCGCGGCACTGGTGCTGTGACCGCCCAGGTTCACCGGGTCACGGCGCCCGGCACGGCGCCTCGCCGCGTGGGAGGGCGCGGTGGTACGGGCAAACCCTGGGCCGGCCCGTACCGTACCCCCGTGCACGGGCCGGCCACGAGCCCAAGAGCACCGGACAGGTGGGCGGCCTGCGCCGCACCGGTGATCGGCTGGTGCTTCGACCCGGTGAACTTGAGCGGTCACGGCGCTAGGTTGGCGTCATGTCCGAGCTGCGAACCGAACGCCTTGTCCTGCGCGGGTGGCGGGAGTCCGACCTGCGGCCCTGGGCGGCGATGAACGCCGACCCGGCGGTCCGCGAACACTTCGACGGCGTACTCACCCGTGAGCAGAGCGAGGCGTCCGCGGCCCGCTTCCAGGCCGCCATCGAGCAGCGGGGCTGGGGCTGGTGGGCCGTCGAGGTGCTGGACACCGGCGAGTTCATCGGTTTCACGGGACTGGACCCGGTGGACGGGTACATGCCGTTCACCGGGGTGGAGGCCGGCTGGCGGCTGGCCCGCTCGGCCTGGGGACACGGCTTCGCCACGGAGGCCGCCCGCGCCGTCGTGGCCTTCGGATTCGACACCCTCGCGCTGCCCGAGATACTCGCGGTGACCACGGCCACCAATCTCCGGTCCCGGGCGGTGATGCGCCGCATCGGGATGACCCGTGACCCGGCCGACGACTTCGACGACCCGACCGCGCCCGACGGGCCGCTGCGCCCGAGCGTGGTGTACCGGCTCCCGGCAGAGGGCCGCCACCCCGCCGGGAGGTGACCGGCGGTTAGGGTCTGTATCGAGTTGCCCCGCGGCGTCGCGACGCCCGGCACGCACCCTCGGCGCACGAGCCACATGTCCTAGTAGTTCCGCTACGAGGACATTCGTCCCGCACGCCGAGGGCACGCACCGAACGCCGCTCCTTGCTCCACGGGGCAACTCGATACAGACCCTAGGCGTCAGCGGGAGCCGGAGCCTGCCGCGCCGTTGCGCCAGACCGTCATGTCCAGGGTGAGGTAGGTGCTCGGGGAGTCCTCGGACGACATGCCGCGCACCGTGACGAGGGCGAGGTGACCGGTGCCGGTGGTCACGCAGATCTGCCGGCCCGGGCCGAGCTTGTTCACGTACACGTTCTCCGTGAAGCGGGTCTCCGCGCGGCAGGTGGCGAGCGAGCCCTCCTGACCCGGATCGAGGAGGACCATGCTGCCGCCCTGGCTCTCGGTGTCGAGGTAGCCGCCGGTGTCGTACGACAGCTCGTAGCCGCCGTCCTCGCCCTTCTGCGGGCGCAGCGGTTCCTCGCCCAGGGTGAGGTGGTACCCGGCGGTCAGGTCGACGCTCTTGTAGTCGGCGGGCGTCGGGTCGGGGCGGCTGTCGCCGGTCGCCGGCTTCGAGCCGTCGCCCTTGGTGCCGTCGCTGCCCGGGCCCCCCTTGGCCGTGCCGCCGCCGACCGTGCCGGCGGAAGCGGCGGAAGCGGCGCCGGAATCCTTTCCCTTGTCCTTCACCAGCCCGTACACGGCCGCGCCGCCGACGACCGCGAGCGCCAGGGCGGCGGCCACCACGGCCGGGCCCCGCTTGCCGCTCTGCGGCCCGGGTGCGGGCTGCGGTGGGAACGGCAGCGGCGGATAGCCCGGGATCTGGTGGGATTGCGGGTGGGGCAGCGGCTGGACGGGCTGGGGCTGGGGCCCGCCGAACTGCGTGGGCGCGTAGGGGCTCACCGGCGGGTAGGCCTGGTGCGCTGCCGGCTGGGTCTGCGGTCCGGTCGCCGGGGGAGCCGGCGGACGTGCCGTGGACGGAGCCGTCGGTGCGGACGCCGCTCCGCCGGGAGCCGTGGCCATCGCCGTCGGCGGGTGCGCCGGAGGCGGCGGCGTGAGATCCGGAGCGGGCGCGGCGGACCGCGCGGTGATCTCCGCGGTGACCGCCGCAGGCAGCCAGTCGTCGGGCCGCCGCAGCGTGGTGGCGTCGTTCGCGGTCTGGCACAGCGCGATGACCTCGGCGACGGACGGGCGGTCCGCCGGGTCCTTGGCGAGGCAGCGGGTGACGAGCTCGGACAGCCGCGGCGGTACGCCCGACAGTTCGGGCTCCTCGTGCACGATGCGGTAGAGCACGCCGTGTGAGGGTCCCTCGCCGAACGGGGGCGCGCCGACGGCGGCGTACGCCGCGACCTGGCCGAGCGCGAAGACATCGGTGGCCGGACCGACGCCCCGCCCGGCGGCCTGCTCCGGCGCCATGAACGCGGGCGTGCCGACGAACACTCCGCTGCCGGTCAGAGAGGTCGCGTCGGCGGCGTGGGCGATGCCGAAGTCGATGACGCGCGGGCCGTCGGCGGCGAGCAGGACGTTCGACGGCTTCAGGTCGCGGTGCACGATGCCCGCGCCGTGGATCACCTGGAGGGCTTCCGCGATCCCGGCGACGAGCAGCAGCACGGTCTCGACGGGCAGCGGCCCGTGCGCGGACACGGCGGCGGCGAGCGAGGGCCCGGGCACGTACGCGGTGGCCAGCCAGGGGCGCGGGCCGTCGGTGTCGGCATCGATGACGGGCGCGGTGTACAGGCCCTGGACGCGCTGCGCGGAACGGGTCTCCTGCGCGAACCTGCGCCGGAACTCGGGGTCCTCGGCGAACTCGGGCCGGATCACCTTGATGGCGACGGGCCGGCCCCCGGGCGTGTGGGAGAGGTACACCTTGCCCATGCCGCCCGCGCCGAGCCGTGCGCCGAGTCGGTAACCGGCCACGGTGGTGGGGTCGTCGGGACCGAGGGGCTCGAAATGCGCGGCCGCTCGGCCGCTGCCGCTCCGCATCCCGCCGTCGCCGTCCGGCTGCTGACCGTCCATCACCCTGCCGCTCCCCAGTGCCGCCCGTCCGGTGCGCACCGCACCCTATCCGAGTCGGCGGACAGCGGTGTACCCGCGCACGCGGCAGCCGGCGGCGCGACCCGGACCCCCGCGACAGCCGACGCCTCCAGGGCGGCTGACCTGCACGGAGACAACGGCGCCGGGGCCGGGGCCGGGTACGGCCGCCGTCCGGGGGCGGGTTACCGTATCCCTTCAATCGAGGGGGAACAGAGATGTCGCACAACACGGGGTGGGCACAGCACCAGGGACAGCCCATGCCACAGTGGGGAGGCGGCTGGGTGCCGCCGTCGGCGCCGAAACCGGGCGTCATATCCCTCCAACCGCTCAGCGTGGGCGACATACTCGGCGGTGCCTTCTCGGCCTTCCGCCGGAACTGGAAGGCCTTGGTCGGCATCATCCTCGCCGTGCAGGGCATCGGGATCCTGCTCGTGGGCCTCGCGATCGGCATCGCCGTCGCGGTCGTGCACGATCGCTTCTCCGCCGTCTTCGACCTCGGCCCGGGGGAGACCGCCGCCGACGAGGACGTGATGGCCCTGCTCCTGGCCTTCGTACCGGCCGGAGTGCTCCTCATGGTCACGCTGACGGTCGGCGCGGCGATGATCAGTGCGCTGGGTCCGGCCGTGATCCAGGAGGCCGTCCTCGGCCGCACCGCGACGTTCGGCGCGATGTGGCGCCGCTGCTGGTCCCGGCTCCCGGCGGTGCTCGGCACGGTGGTGCTCGCCGGGCTGATCGCGGGCGCGCCGATGCTGCTCGTCTACGCGGTCTGCGTGCCGCTGGTCATCATGTCCGCCGATGGATCCGGGCCGCCGGCCGCGCTGTTCGTGTTGGTTGTGGGTGTCCTGGTCTGCCTGCCCTTCTCGATCTGGCTCATGACCCGGCTCAGCCTCGCGCCCGCCGTCGCGGTATGCGAGGGACTCGGCACCGTCGCGGCCCTGCGGCGCTCCGCGCAGCTGGTCAAGGACGGCTGGTGGCGGGTGTTCGGCATCTCCATGCTGGGCTCTCTCGTGGCGATGGCCGTGGGCTACGCCATCCAGATGCCGTTCAGCATGGTCGGCATGGCGGCGTTCCTGCCGATCATGCTGGAGGCGGGCGACTCGGGCGGGGACCCGAGCGTGGCGATCGCCGGACTCGTCGTGTACCTGATCTGCATCGTGATCGGCACCCTGGCCAGCGGGCTCTTCCAGTTCGGCTTCCCGCCGCTGGTCCTGGGCCTGCTCTACGTCGACCTGCGGATCCGCAAGGAGAACCTCGCGGAATCCCTGATCGCAGCGGCGAGCCCGGCCGGCCCCCAGACTCCGGCCGGCCCCCAGACTCCGGCCGGCCCCCAGACTCCGGCCGGCCCCCAGACCCCGGGCGGCCCCCAGACCCCGGCCGACACCCAGACCCCGCCTCCGGCGGCGGCTCCGGCGCCCGACCAGCCATGACACCGCCTGCTCCGCACGGAGGATGACCGCTCGACCGTCGCTCTCCACCCGGGCGGGCGGGGCCTGACGGCGTACACCGGCCCCACGTCGGCCGGGACCGGGCGGCCGGTTCCGGTCCGGCGGGCGGTGCGCCACGCGCGCACGGCCGATCGAGGGGACAATTGCCCCATGGCTGAGACAGGGCTGTCACCGGACGGCGCCGGCTCTCCGGGCGAGGGGCGCTACGGCGAGCGGGTCTTCCGGCCGGACCAGGGAGGCGAGGGCGACCGGATCGACCTCGGCGCCCTCACGTACGACGACACGACCATGGCCCGGCTCCGCACGCTCGGGGCGGGTCCCGGCTGGACCTGCCTGGACGTGGGAGCGGGAACGGGCACGGTGGCCCGCCGCCTGCTGGAGGAAGCGGGCGTCGCCGAGGTCCTCGCCGTGGACCGCGACATCCGCTTCCTCGCCGCGCACCCCGTGAGCGGACTGACCGTGCTCCAGGCGGACGTCACCGCCGACGACTTCGCCCCGGGGCCCTTCCGGCTGGTCCACGCCCGGTTCGTGCTCATGCACCTGCCCTCTCCACAGCGCATGGTCGCCAGGCTGAGCCGGCTCCTCGCCCCCGGCGGCGTACTCGTCGTCAGCGACGCGGTCGACCTGACCACCGCCTCCGCGCCCGACACGCCGTACACCCGGGCCATGCGGGCCATGTGGCAGGGGCTGCGCGACGGCATCGGCACGGACGTCTCGCAAGTGCCCCGGCACCCGGAGCTGTTGAGGGAGGCCGGTCTGGTATCCGTGGCGGCCGAGATCCACGTACCGCCCCTCCAGCCGGGCAGCCCGATCAGCCGGTTCTGGGTCGACACCTGGGAGCGTGCCCGCGAGGCCATGGTGGGCACCGGCCTCGTCGACGACGGACAGCTCGACGAGGCCGTGCGCCACCTCGATTCCCCGGCCTGCACGGGCCTGTCACCGGGCATGCTCACGGCCTGGGGCTGGAAGCCCGTGCCCGAAGGGTCGTGAAGTGCGGCGCGCTCCCCGCCGCTCCCCGCCGATCCCGGCAACGGAGCGCGCAGCAGTACGAGACGGCCGCGCCGCCGCCCGGCGCGTCCGGCCGGCCCGCGGCGCGTGAATCCTCGGGCAGGATACGCACGTGCAGACGACGACGGATCTGGTGGCGAGGGCGGCAGCGCTGGCCGGGCAGGGCGGCCGACGGATCCTCGGCCTGGCCGGACCGCCGGGCGCAGGGAAGTCGACCCTCGCCGCCCGGCTGGCCGAAGCGCTCGGTCCGCAAGCGGCCGTGGTGGTCCCGATGGACGGATTCCACCTCGCCCAGGCCGAGTTGCACCGGCTGGGACGGGCCGACCGCAAGGGCGCACCGGACACCTTCGACGCAGCCGGTTACGTATCGCTGCTGCTCCGCCTGCGCGCGTCCGACGGCGCCACGGTCTACGCGCCCGCCTTCGACCGCTCCGTCGAGGAGCCGATCGCCGGCAGCATCCCCGTCCCCCCGGACGTACCGCTGGTGATCACCGAGGGGAACTACCTGCTGCACGACGCGGGGGACTGGTCCGCTGTGCGGCCACTGCTCGACGAGACCTGGTACTGCGCTCCGGACGAGGACACGCGGGTCCGCCGCCTGGTCGAGCGGCACGTGCGGTACGGCAAGGAGCCGGCCGACGCGCGTGCGTGGGTGGCCCGTTCGGACGAGGCGAACGCCCGCCTCGTCGCCCGCGGCCGCCACCGCGGCGACCTCGTCGTCGACACCACCTGACGCCGGCCAGGGGGCTTTCACGGTGCGGGCGTGGCGGAATGAGGTTGTCCGAATCCACTGTTAGGGTGACGTGTGCCCGTCAAGGCGGGCGTATCTGATTCCAGACATTCCAACGGGGTTCACACGTGAAGTTTCGTCATGTCCGTGCAATAGCCGTCTTCGGCGTCGCCGTCGTCGCGCTGACGGGTGCCCGCGGCTCCAACGGCGCCAGCTGTGGTGGAAGCAGCCACTCCAGCTCAAGCTCCAGCAGCTCCGGCGGCAGCGACAGCACCAGCGGCACCAGCGGCAGCGACAGCACCAGCGGTACGAGCAGCAGCTCCGGCGGCACCACCACCGGCGGTACCGGCAGGGACAAGGCCGAGCGCGACATCAAGATCGACAGCTGCAAGCTGGACGGCGCCGGCAAGAACCTGGTCGCCCGGCTGACCGTCACCAACAGCGGTTCGCTCGACCAGACCTACAGCATCACCATGAAGTTCAACCCGGCCGCCGGCTCCAGCGCGGTCGCGGCCCAGGCCCGGGTCACCGGACTCAAGGTCAAGGCCGGTGCCTCCCAGCAGACCGAGGCCACCGCACCGTACACCGGCAAGGGCGACGGCAGCGAGTACAAGGAGTGCGTGGTCTCCACCGCGTCCAAGAGCTCCCTCTGACACACGGCTGAGGTCCCGGCCGACCGCCACGAGCGGCCGACCGGGACGTCCGCGTCAGGCGAGGTCGAACCGGTCGAGGTTCATGACCTTGTCCCAGGCCGCCACGAAGTCACGGACGAACTTCTCCCGCGCGTCCTTGGACGCGTACACCTCCGCGATGGCCCGGAGTTGGGAGTTCGAACCGAAGACGAGGTCGACGGCGGTGGCGGTCCACTTGGGCTCGCCCTTGACGCCGATGCTGCGGCCCTCGAACACGTTCTCGTCCGCGACCGACGCCTTCCACTCCGTCCCCATGTCCAGCAGGTTGACGAAGAAGTCGTTGGTCAGCGTCTCCGGCCGGTCGGTGAACACGCCGTGCGCGGACCCGCGGAAGCCGGTGTTCAGCGCCCGCATACCGCCGACCAGCACCGTCATCTCGGGCGCCGTCAGGTTCAGCATGCTGGCGCGGTCCAGCAGCAGGGTCTCCGGCGACAGCTTCTCTCCCGCCGGGAGGTAGTTGCGGAATCCGTCGGCCCTCGGTTCGAGCACGGCGAAGGACTCCACATCGGTCTGCTCCTGCGTGGCGTCCGTGCGCCCCGGCGCGAACGGGACCGTGATGTCGTGCCCGGCGTTCTTCGCGGCCTGCTCGATCGCCGCACACCCGCCCAGGACGATCAGGTCGGCCAGCGAAACCCTGGTCCCGCCGCCCTGCGAGCTGTTGAAGTCCCGCCGGATCCCCTCCAGGGTCTCGATCACCTCGGTCACCTCGGGCAGGTCGTTGACCTCCCAGTCCTTCTGCGGCGCGAGCCGGATCCGGGCGCCGTTGGCCCCGCCGCGCTTGTCGGTGCCGCGGAAGCTGGCCGCCGACGCCCAAGCCGTGGTGGCCAGTTGGGAGACCGTCAGCCCGGAGGCGAGGATCCGGCCCTTGAGGGCGGCGACATCGCCGGCCGAGACCAGCTCGTGGTCGACGGCGGGGACGGGGTCCTGCCACAGCTGCGGTTCGGGGATCCACGGGCCGAGGTACCGTGAGAGGGGGCCCATGTCACGGTGCAGCAGCTTGTACCAGGCCTTGGCGAACGCCTCGGCGAGCTTGTCCGGGTTCTCGTGGAAGCTCTTCGCGATCGGTGCGTAGATCGGGTCCAGTTTCAGCGCGAGGTCCGTCGTCAGCATCATCGGGGCGTGCCGCTTGGCGGGATCGTGCGCGTCCGGCACCGTGCCCTGCGCCGAGGCGTCCTTGGGAGTCCACTGCTGCGCCCCGGCCGGGCTCCTCGTCAGCTCCCAGTCGTACCCGAACAGGTTGTCCAGGTAGCCGTTGTCCCACTTCGTCGGCTCGGTCGTCCACGCGCCCTCGAGCCCGCTGGTGATCGTGTCGCCGCCCCGGCCGCTGCCGTACGAGTTGTGCCAGCCGAGGCCCTGCTGCTCCAGCGGCCCGGCCTCCGGTTCCGGACCGACGTACTCGGGGTCGACCGCGCCGTGGCACTTGCCGAAGGTGTGGCCGCCGATGATGAGCGCGGCCGTCTCCTCGTCGTTCATCGCCATGCGCCCGAACGTCTCGCGAATGTCCCTGGCGGCGGCGATCGGATCCGGATTGCTGTTGGGACCCTCGGGATTGACGTAGATCAGTCCCATCTGCACGGCGCCGAAAGGACCGGTGAGTTCCCGGTCGCCGCCGTAGCGCTCGTCGCCCAGCCAGGTGTCCTCCGGCCCCCAGAAGACCTCCTCCGGCTCCCAGATGTCCTCCCGTCCGAATCCGAATCCGAAAGTCTTGAACCCCATCGATTCCATTGCGCAGTTGCCCGCGAAAACCAGAAGGTCGGCCCAGGAGATCTTCCGTCCGTACTTCTGCTTGACCGGCCAGAGCAGACGGCGCGCCTTGTCCAGACTCGCGTTGTCCGGCCAGCTGTTGAGGGGGGCGAAGCGCTGCGCGCCGGAACCGCCCCCGCCACGGCCGTCGGCGATGCGGTAGGTGCCCGCGGAGTGCCAGCTCATCCGGATGAAGAGCGGCCCGTAGTGGCCGTAGTCGGCGGGCCACCACTCCTGCGAGGTCGTCATCACGTCGAAGACGTCCCGCTTCAGCGCGTCGACGTCCAGGGTCGCGAACTCTTCCGCGTAGTCGAAGTCCTCGCCCATCGGATTGGCCTGGGGCGAGTTCTGGTGGAGAACCTGGAGGTCCAACTGATTCGGCCACCAGTCCCGGTTCGTCCTGGGACGAGTGGGCGCGGGGGTCGGGGAGGGGATTGCTGGGTTCTCGCTTTCGCTGCCGGACACGTCCGTCCTTCTTCCTGTCTCGGTGCTTCCCACTGCTGGCTGCTCGCTCTTGACGGCGTCCGTATGGTCGCGCACCGCAGACCGCGCGGCGCAGAGAACACGCAGGGCTTCCCCGCCCAAGACGCATTCCCGGTTTCCGCCCGTGCGGGAAAGAGGGAGAACGGTGAAGATCGTGCGATCATCGTTATTCGCTCCGCCGTGATGGAAAGCCCCGCCGGCATCACCGCCGGGTAACCTGTAGCTCGCTTTTCGGGCCCGTCACAGGGTCCGTCGACATCCTTTGTCCCGCCGAGCCCGAACTGGTGAGCCGACATGAGTGACCTGCTGGAGCGGCTGCGGGGGCGTGGCTGGCGCATGACGTCCCAGCGGCGTGTCGTCGCCGAGGTCCTCGACGGCGAGCACGTGCACCTCACCGCCGACGAGGTGCACGCCCGTGCGGCCCTGCTGCTGCCCGAGATCTCCCGGGCCAGTGTCTACAACACCCTGGGCGAGCTGGTCACCCTCGGTGAGGTCGCGGAACTCTCCGCGCACGGGCGCGCCAAACGCTACGACCCCAACGCACACCAGCCGCACCAGCACCTGGTGTGCTCCGGCTGCGGCCTCATCCGCGACGTCCACCCGACCGGCGACCCGCTGACCGGCCTGCCGGCGCGGGAGCGCTTCGGCTTCGCGGTGTCGGACGTCGAGATCGTCTACCGAGGGCTGTGCCCCGCCTGCACGCCCGCTTCGCCGCACGCGTGAGAGCGGAGCGCCCGGCTACCACTCGGGGTGGACGTCGCGACTGTCGTAGCGGTCGCCCGCGGCGGTGATCCAGGGCCGGAAGCGGCCGGGCCCGGTGCTGTCGTGGGCGTAGCCGACCGGCTCGCGGGTGTCGTCGGTCACGATGACGGCCCCTGCCCGCTGAGCGCTGCGCAGAGCATGCGTCCAGTGGCGGCCGCGGTGGCCGGTGCGGTAGTCGGGGATCTTGCACTGGGACATCTCGCGTCTCGCCGCCTGGGTCTCGTCATCGGATCCGGACAGGGCGTATACCCCGTTCGGCCTGGTCCGAACGTGCGTGTCCGGGCGGGACGGCCGTCCCGTGGACCGGGCCCCCTCGTGTCGGCCGCGAGATGGCCCCAGAGTGGTCGTTCGCACCTCCTCCGCATCCGCCGGCACCACTCGCCCCATGGAGTTCCGCCGTGGCCACCACCTCCGATTCAGCCGGGACGACACCCGCCGCCGCCCCGCCCGCAGAACCGGGCGCCGTCCGGATCGAACGGGACGGCCCCGTCACCACTGTGATCCTCGACCGTCCGGAAGCCCGCAACGCGGTCGACGGCCCGACCGCGGCCCGGCTCGCCGACGCCTTCCGCGCCTTCGACGCGGACGAGGACGCGGCCGTCGCCGTCCTGTGGGGCGAGGGCGGTACGTTCTGCGCGGGCGCGGACCTCAAAGCCGTCGGGACCGACCGCGGCAACCGGGTGCGGGCCGGGGGCGACGGGCCCATGGGTCCCACACGGTTGGAGCTGGGCAAACCGGTGATCGCCGCGATCAGCGGGCACGCGGTGGCGGGCGGCCTCGAACTGGCCCTGTGGTGTGACCTGAGGGTCGCCGAGGAGGACGCGACCCTCGGTGTGTTCTGCCGTCGCTGGGGCGTGCCCCTGATCGACGGCGGCACGGTGCGGCTGCCCCGCCTGATCGGCGAGAGCCGCGCCATGGACCTCATCCTCACCGGCCGCCCCGTGACCGCCGCCGAGGCCCACGGGATGGGGCTCGTCAACCGCCTCGTACCGCCCGGGGAGGCCCGGCGGGCGGCGGAACGCCTCGCGCACGAGATCGCCGCATTCCCGCAGACATGCCTGCGCCACGACCGGCTCTCCGTACGGGCACAGCACGGTCTGGGTGAGCGGGACGCCCTGGCGGCCGAATACCGGCACGGCCTCGTTCCGCTCACCACCGGCGAGACCCGGGCCGGCGCCGACCGTTTCGCCGCCGGAGCGGGCCGCCACGGCTCCTTCACCGGCTGAGGACGCCTGCCGGCGTCCTTTACCGGGTGTCCGGGGCATCATGGCCGAGTGAACGTGTCCCCGGCCGCCGGCGGCGGAGCCGGCGTCCCCGGCTTCCTCGGGGCGGCCCCCACGCCCCGGACCGCCGTGGTATGGCTTCCGCCGGAGGGACTGTGGCCCGCCGTCCAGAGCATCCGGGCCGTGCACGACCCCCAGATCCGCCGTTGGCCCCCGCACGTGAACCTGCTCTTCGGCTTCGTCCCGGAGGCCGACTTCGCCCGGGCCGCGCCGCTGCTGGCGGCCGCGGCGGCCTGCGTCGAGCCGTTCGACATCCGGCTCAGCGGGGTGCGCGCCTTCCGGCACCGCGGCTACGCCACCGTGTGGCTCGACCCCGCCGCGGCCGGCCTCGCCCCGTGGACGGCGCTCCAGGAGTGCCTCGCGGAGCCCTTCCCGGCATGCCGCGGCCGGTTCCCGGCGTTCACCCCGCACCTCTCGCTCGGGCGTACCCGCGACCCCCGGCCCCTGGCCGTGGCCTGCGCGGCCCGCCTGGGCAGCACGGCGGCACGGGTCGACGAGGTCGTGTTGCTCTCTCGCCGCGGTGACGAGCCCATGCGCCCCCGTGCCGTGATCGGCCTGGGCACCGGCACCACCACATGGTCAGCGCGGTGACACCGGCCCCTCGCTCTCGTCCCCTGCCGAGGCCGCATGCGGCAGAGCGTCACGCAAGCGCTCCAGGAGCGCCCGCGCCGCAGGGCCGGCAGGACCGGTGGCCGGCCAGGCGAGGACGATACGGGCACGCAGGCCGGGCTCCACGATCCGCAAGGCGCGCAGCCCACCGCCGGGCTCGGGTCCCTCTTCCCCGAGGGGCATCACGGCCACGCCCAGGCCGCGGGCGGCGAGCTGCGCGAGGACCTGCGGGGACGCCGCCTCGAAGGCGACCCGGGGCCGGAACCCGACCCGGGCGCAGCCCCGTTCGAGTGCCGCTCGTACGCCGGTACCGCGCGGCAGGCAGATCAGCGGCCGGTCGCGCAGCTCGGCCAGGGCGACCGTGGTGCGGCCGGCGGGGCCGAGCAGCGGGCCACCGGATGTGACGGCGGCGCAGAGCGGCACATCGACGACCGTCCGGTGGGCGAGGCCGGGCGGGGGCTCTTCCCCCGTCGGCCCCAGGAGGGCGATGTCGATCTCGCCGGCCAGGAGCGCGGCCTGCATCCGCTCCGAGGTGTCCTCGGTCAGGGCGATCTCCAGGTCGGGATGGGCGCCGTGGAAGTCCGCGAGGAACGCGGCGACGTCGAAGGCGTGGCCGGTGGCCCCGGCGACCAGCCCGAGCGTGACCTTCCCGCGCAGCAGTCCGGTGTGCTCGTCGACGCTCTGCCGCACCGCGTCCGCGGCGGCCAGCGCCGCCCGCGCGTACGGCAGCACGGCCCGTCCCACCTCGGTAGGCGTCACCGACCGGCCGGACCGGTCGAGCAACGGCTGCCCGAGCTCCTTCTCCAACTGCCTGATCTGGGCGCTGAGTCCGGGCTGGGCCAGATGCAGTCGGGCGGCGGCGCGGGTGAAACCGCCCTCCTCGACGACGGCGACGAGATAGCGCAGCTGACGGAGTTCCATAAGCCCTGATTCTAGAGCGGAGCACATCAATCTATTGGAGATGTCGCGGAGTTGGCCGCAGGCTGGATCGCATGGCGAACACGACTTCTCCCAGGGTGCGGAAGGCCGAGGTCAGGGCATTGATCGCGGCGGAACGCCAGGAGCTGGCCGATCTCCTCGGCGGCCTGCGGCGCGACCAGTGGGACGAGCCCAGTCTCTGCGCGGGTTGGCGGGTCCGTGAGGTCGTGGCCCACATGTCGACGGGGTTCCGGCTCTCCCTGCCCGCGACCCTGGGCGAACTCGCCAGGGCGCGCGGGAACCTGCACCGCATGACCGACCGGGTCGCCCGCAGGGACGCGGCGGCTCATTCCACGGCCGAGCTCTCGGCGTTCCTGCGGGAGGGCGCCCACCACCCGTGGACGCCGCCGGTCGGCGGGTTCGCGGCGGCCCTCGGCCACGACGTAGTGCACGGACTGGACATCACGGTCGCCCTCGGCCTCGACCGGCGCGTCCCCGAGGACCGGCTGCGCGTCCTGCTCGCCGGGGTCCGGCCCAGCGGCCTGCGGTTCTTCGGGGTGGACCTCGGCGGGGTGAGGCTGTGCGCCGAGGACGTGGACTGGTCGTACGGCTCCGGATCGCCCGTCCGTGGCGCGGCCCAGGACCTGCTCCTGCTCGCCTTCGGGCGCAGGCTGCCGCCCGGCCGCCTCCACGGCGAAGCGGCCGCCCGCTTCAGCGCCGGTTGAGCGAGCGGTGCGTCTCCTCGGCGTGGCACCCTTCCGCTCCTGCGGCGGGTAGCAGTCCGGGGGGCGCCCCGGGCCCGGGTCTTCGCCCTGCCGGGCCGGTGTGCTGGGGCTCCGCCCCAGACCCCGCGCCTCAAACGCCGGCGGGGCTGGGGTGGTGCGGGCCGGTCGCGGTGCCGGGCAGGGGTGTCTCCTCGGCTCGGCGCCCTTCCGCTCCCGCGGCGGGTAGCAGTCCGAGGCGCGCCCCGGGCCGGTGTGCTGGGGCTCCGC
>NZ_JBHXAG010000034.1:0-60064 GCF_042726555.1 Streptomyces sp. NPDC060232
CACCCCCCACTCCCGACCCCGACCAGGGACACCACCCCCCAGCCCCGCCGGCGCTTGAGGCGCGACCACCGGCCCGCACCCGCGGAACAGGGGCAACCCCGCAGACGTGGGGCACGTCTCGTCGGACGGGACGGAAACGCGGCCCCGCCGTGACCTTTGTCATCCAGCGAGGCCGATTTTCCCCCGTGATGACGGCATATGACGGAGGCCCGCGCCAAGAACGGCATTCCGTTTGCGGGGCAGGGACCGCTAGGGTCTGCCGGACGAGCGCACCCTCGGGGGGAGGGAAGGAACCGGAAACGATGCCCGTACCCGTACCGCGGCAGAGGGAGACCCCCGCCACGGAGAGCGGTCAGGCCGTTCTGCACACCGCCGCACCGCCTGCCTCCACAGGTGCCGGCGTCGCGCAGGCGACCCCTCAGCCCACCGCCCTGACCCTCCTGGTCATCGAGGACGACCCCGCCGGCGGGCTCACCGTCCCCGAGATCCTCGACACCGACGGCCACCGCATCCGGCTCCGCACCGCCCGCAACCTCACCGAGGCCGAGCGGCTGCTCACCCCCGACGTGCACTGCATCCTGCTCGACCTGTCGCTGCCCGGGACCGGCGCCCGCATCCCGGCCGCCACGGCCGCCACGCCCGCCACGGCCGCGCCGACCGGGCCGGGGTTGGTCACCGCCACCGCCGACCCGCAGCTCGCCGTCCTCCACCAGGTGCTGCGCCTCGCCCCGCGCCATGCCGTCCTCGTCCTCACCGACGAGGACGACGCCGAGCGCGCCGCCGAGGCCGTCCGCGTCGGCGCCCAGGACTTCCTCTTCCGGGACGAGCTGGACGGCCGGCTGCTGAGCCGCGCCATCCGCTACGCCGTGGAGAGAAAACGGGCCGACATCGCCCAGTACAAGCTTGCAGAATCGAAACTGCGCGCCCAGGAGAACGCCCGCCTGGAGCGCGGCCTGCTCCCCACCCCGCTCCTGGAGGGCTCCGATCTGCGCTTCGCCGCCCGCTACCGCCCCGGCCGCAGCCGGGCCCTCCTCGGCGGCGACTTCTACGACACCGTCCGCACCCCCGACGGCACCGTCCACGCCATGATCGGCGACGTCTGCGGCCACGGCCCCGACGAGGCCGCCCTCGGCGTCGAGCTCCGCATCGCCTGGCGCGCCCTGACCCTGGCGGGCCTGTGCGGCGACGACCTGCTGGCCACCCTCCAGGAGGTGCTGGAGGTGGAGCGCCCGTGCGAGGAGATCTTCGCGACGCTGTGCACCGTCGACATCGCCCCGGACGGCCGCCGCGCGGGCCTGTGCCTGGCCGGCCATCCGGCCCCGCTGATCTCCCGGCCGGGCCGCCGCGCGCGGCTCCTCCCGTACGAGAACAGCGGCCCGGCCCTCGGGCTGCTGCCCCGGGCCCGCTGGCCGCGCCGGCAGGTCGAGCTCGGCGGCACCTGGAGCCTGATGCTCTACACCGACGGCCTCATCGAGGGACGGATCGGCGAGGGCAGGGAACGCCTGGGCCAGGACGGCATGGTCGAGATGATCAACCGCCACCTGGACCGCGGTCTGAGCGGCGAGGGGCTGCTGGAGGCATCCGTCACCGAGGCCCGCCGCCTCAACGGCGGCGAGCTCACCGACGACGTCGCCGTGGTCCTGCTCTCCCGCTCCGAGGGCTGACCTCCGCCGAGAACCGCGGCTGCCGGCTACCGTCCGCCGTTGTACGGGCCGTACGGGCCGTCGCTGCTGCTGCCACCGCTGCGGCGGCCGCCGCCCGAGACCTGCTTGAGGGCCGGCCGTACGTCCACGAAGAACACGATGGTCGCCACCAGGCCCGCGATCTGGAGGAAGAGCATCCCCAGGAAGGCGTCCACGAGCACGGTGATCCCGAGGATGACCAGCCAGAAGGTCTTGCTCTGCTTGTCGGCCGCCCGATAGGCGTCGTCCCGCGCCACCAGCGCGAGCCCGAACGCCACGACGGCGAGCACCAGCATGGCGAGCCCGAGAAGCGGGATCACCCCTCGATCGAACCCGTCCATCAACATCGCTTCGACCGCCTTCTCCTGCTCGTACCCGACACTTCCGGTGCCGCCTCACTCCACGCTACCGGCACCCGCCCCTCCATCAACCACAACGGGCCGGGCCCTTGAAGGGTGCCCGGCCCGTGATCGCCCATGCGGGCGTGCCCATGCGGGCGTGCGGGTCAGCTCGCGTCGTCCGCCGCGACGACGGCCTTCTTGGCCGTGGTCTTGCGCGCGGGCTTCTTGGCGGCGGACTGCTCCTCGGCAGCGTCCTCGGCCGCCGGCTCCGCGGCCCGCTCGGGCCGCGGCTCCACGACGACGGCGAAGTCGACGATCTCCTCGGAGACCTCGCCGCGCCAGGCCCGTACGGCCTGCTCACCGTGCTCGGCGACCTTGTCGTAGGTCTCCTTGGCGCGCACCGCGTACTCGGCGGCCACGCCGACACCGCGCAGCGCCAGGTCCTGGGCGCTCTCCCCGATCTTCTTCGGGTCGATCGCGCCGAGCACCTCGGCCACCTTGGCGGTGACCGCGTCCTGTACGGCCTTCGGGTCCGTGTTCTTCACGGCCTCGATGCGCGCGGGAGCCTCGGCGCGCAGCTGCTCGATGAGCTCCGGAACCTTCTTCGCCTGCTGCACGGCGAGATCGGCGGTGCCTGCGGCGAAGTAGAGGGGAGTGGGGTCGGTGAGGGTCTTCTTCAGGTCATCGGCGATGGCCATGTGCTGGTCCTCCCGGATCAACTTCAGTCGGTCTTCGACGGCATATCGTCAGCGGGAACGGCGGGAACTGCGGGAACATCGGGAACGGCGGGCTCGTCGAGCGCGTTCTCCTTGCGGAACGACTCGTAGATCTGGAGCAGCACCTGCTTCTGCCGCTCGTTGATGGACGGGTCGGCGAGTATGGCGGCGCGCGTCTCCACCTCGTCGCGGTCCCGCTCGTCAAGGATCCCGGCCTGCACGTACAGCGTCTCCGCGGAGATCCGCAGCGCCTTGGCCAGCTGCTGCAGGATGTCCGCGCTCGGCTTGCGCAGCCCGCGCTCGATCTGGCTCAGGTACGGATTCGACACCCCAGCGGCGTCGGCCAGCTGCCGCAGCGAGAGCTGCGCCTGCCGCCGTTGCTCACGGAGGTATTCGCCGAGGTTTCCGACGTTGAGCGATGCCATGCTGCAGATCCTGCCCGACGTCGCTAACTTTTGCAAGCAGATGCTTGCAACATCTCCCGCCGCGCCGCCGGATCCGGCCCCGACGGCAGGCCGGCTCAGGAGGTGCCGATCACCACCGTCGCGTACAGCTCCTCCGAGGTGACCGCGCGGACCGCGAGGCCCGCGGAGGTCAGCGCCGAGGCCGTCGACGGGGCCTGGCGCGCACTCGTCTCGATCAGCAGGTGGCCGCCCGGGGCCAGCCAGGGCAGGGCGCCCGCCGCGACCCGGCGGTGGACGTCCAGGCCGTCGGCCCCGCCGTCCAGCGAGACCAGCGGCTCGTGGTCGCGCGCCTCCGACGGCATCAGGCCGATCTCCTCCGTGGGCACGTACGGGGCGTTGACCACCAGCACGTCCACCCGCCCGCGCAGCCCGGCCGGGAGCGCGGCGTACAGGTCGCCCTCCCACACCCGGCCGCCGTACGGAGCCACGTTGCGCCGCGCGTACGCCAGCGCCGCCGGGTCGATGTCGGCCACGTGCAGCTCCACCCCGCCCGGGCACTGCGCCGCGACCGCCGCGCCCAGTGCGCCGACCCCGCAGCACAGGTCCAGCACCACCGCGCCCGGCCGGGTCAGCGCCACCGCCTCCTGCACCAGGAACTCGGTGCGCCTGCGCGGCACGAAGGCCCCCGCGCCCACCTGTACGCGCAGTCCGCAGAACTCCGCCCAGCCCACGACGTGTTCGAGCGGTTCGCCGCCCACCCGGCGGGCCAGCAGCTCCGCCAGGTGCGCGTCGTCCCGGGCGGCGCCGCTCAGCAACTCCGCCTCCTCCTCCGCGAAGACACAGCCGGCCGCACGCAGGGATTCCACAAGTGACGTCACAACCTCAGTCCCCAGTCCTCAGTCCTCAGCCTGCAGTCCTCAACACCCGGTATCCGCTGCCGGGTCGGCGATCTCAGAAGATGTCCGGGCACCACGGACGGCGCGCGGTGCGGAACACCGCGTCCGCCAGCGCGACCGCGCCCGGCCTCTCCTCGGCCACCCGCCCGAGCGCGGCCAGCCGTACCGCGGACGCGTCACCGAGGTACAAGGATCCCAGCACGGACACGTCCAGCCGCAGGTCGGCGGCCTCCTGCGTGCGCTCGCACACGCCCGCCGCCGCGTCCAGCCGGTACCGCCCCGCCGCCGGGCCCGCCTCGTCCGCGACCTCCAGGACGAGCACCCCCGGCACCTCGTACGTCCGCGCACCCAGCGCCCGTACGACGTCCAGCACCCGCACCCACAGGAAGTCCGCGGACGTCACCACCCGCGCCGACCGCGGGTCGGGCAGCAGCTCCGGGAGCAGGTCGTCGGGGGCGCGGTAGCCGGTGCGGACCCTCTGCACCCAGTCGATCGAGCACAGGAACTGCCACAGCGCCCGCTCCGCCTGCGGGGTGAGCGCCAGCAGGTCCCGCACCTGCACGGTGTTCTGCGGGACCTTCGCGTCCGTCCAGTGGTCGTCGGCGGTGTAGACGGCCACGCCGGCCACCTCGCCCCGCGCCGTGCGGTACACGGCGTGGAACTTCTCCTTGTAGGGCCGGTACGACATCTCCTCCAGCCCGGTCGCCACGTTCCACCAGCGCTCGTCGCGGTCCACCGCCCCCGGCACGGCCGCCCGCAGCCGGTCGTGCAGCCCGGGACCCAACCGCCGGAAGTCGGCAGCGTCCACCAGCTCGATCCGCCCGCCGTCCACCGGCGCCGACAGCCGCGGGTCCAGCCCGGTGCGCGGTACGTCGATCTCCCACTCCACGACGGAGGTGGCGGGCCCGAAGCCGTACCGCCCGTAGATCGGGTACTCGGCGGCGATCAGCGTCGCCAGCGCCTCGCCGCGCTCCGCGGCCGCGGCGAACTCGGCCCGCATCATGCGGGTCAGCAGGCCCTGCCGGCGGTGCGTGGGCAGCACGCCCACGTTGGAGATCGCGCTGGAGCGGACGGCCGCGCCGCCGGGCACGGTCAACTCCTGCGCGAAGGAGCGGAAAGCCGCCACGCAGCGGCCCGTGTCGGTGTCGAAGGCGCCCTGCATCCGGGCGAGGTCGTTGTACTTGGCGCGCTGCGCGACATCGGAGTCCGTCACCCGGGTCGCGGTCAGGAAACCGGTGTGGACGGCACGCAGCCAGTCGTGGAGGTCGGATTCGGCGATCGGCCGCACGTCAGCACTCATAACGGCCCACGCTAATCGCCCGACCGGCGCGGGTCGCCCGAATTTCCTTACACCAGCAGGTCGTCCACCTGCGCTTCTCCCTCCCGGTAGCGCCGGGTGATCTCCGCACTGCACTCGTCGACCGTGCGCTGGAGCTGCTGCCGGCGCCGCGAGACCTGCTGCTCGTAGCGCACCAGCCGCCCCATCCCGTCGTGCAGTTCGCCGTCCGTGCGTGCCTCCAGGTCCGACAGCTCGACGTCGGCGAGCATCTCCGCCGCCAGCACCCGGTACTCCTCGCTGTGCGGGGTGCCGAGCGTGACGTGCCGGGCGGAGGCGCTGCGGCTGGAGGGGGCGTCGGCGAGGATCACCGAGAGCCGGTCCACCACCGGCGCCTCGGGGTCGGTCCGCCGCGCCAGTTCGGCGCGCAGGATGTCGATACGGCCCTGCAGCAGTCTGCGCACGTAGCTCAGATCGGCCTCGTCGCGCTGCGCGTCGCGGCGCAGCGCCCGCAGTTCGGGCAGCCCGAGGGCGGTGGCCGGGGCCGCCGGCCCCTGCTCCTGTGTCTCGGCCGTGCGCTGCGCGGGCGGTCGTACCGCGGCAGCTGCGACGCAAGCGGGTGAGGCAGGTACGGAGGTACCAGAAGTATTCATACGAACGAGTCCGTCCCCTCGACCGGTGCGGCGCACCCGCACCGCCTGCGTGCATCGTGCCACTCTCCGTGGCCCTGGTGCAGTCCCACTCCACCCGATCGGCCCCGGACGGGTGCAAGGCTGATACACAGGTGGTATGCGAGCTGTGGTGCAGAGGGTGGACGGCGCGAGCGTCGTCGTGGACGGCGAGACCGTGGGCGAGATCGTCGGCGAGGGGCTGTGCGTGCTGGTGGGGGTGACCCACGACGACACGCCGGAGAAGGCGGCGGTTCTGGCCCGCAAGCTGTGGTCCGTGCGGATCCTGGAGGGCGAGAAGTCCTGCAGCGACAACGGCGCACCGCTGCTGGTGATCTCCCAGTTCACGCTCTACGGCGACGCCCGCAAGGGGCGGCGCCCCACGTGGAACGCGGCGGCGCCCGGCCCGGTCGCCGAGCCGCTGGTCGACGAGGTCGTAGCCCAGCTGCGCGCGTTGGGCGCGACGGTGGCGACGGGCCGCTTCGGGGCGGACATGCGGGTGTCGCTGACCAACCACGGCCCGTTCACCATCGTCGTCGACGTGTAGGTCGCCAGGCGCGGCGCGTCAGGGCGCTACGACGACCTCCTGCGCGGCGGCCGTCCCGCCCACCAGCAACGGCGCGTCGACCGGGACGTTCCGCTTGACCAGGGCGAGCGCGATCGGGCCCAGCTCGTGGTGGCGGACGGCGGTGGTCACGAAGCCCAGCTGGCGGCCCTCCTCGCCGTCCGCGGCGAGCCGTACCGGGGCTCCGTGGGCCGGGAGGACCACCTCCGAGCCGTCCAGGTGCAGGAAGACCAGGCGGCGCGGGGGCTTGCCGAGGTTGTGGACGCGGGCGACCGTCTCCTGGCCGCGGTAGCAGCCCTTCTGCAGGTGCACGGCGGTGCCGATCCAGCCCAGCTCGTGCGGGATGGTGCGGTGGTCGGTCTCCAGGCCGACCCGCGGCCGGTGCCCCTCGACGCGCAGGGCCTCGTAGGCGAGGAGGCCGGCGGCCGGGCCGTGCGCGGCGGCGAAGGCCTCCAGCTCGGTGCGGGGCAGGAAGACGTCACGGCCGTACGCGGTCTCGCGTACGACGAGCTCCTTGGCGACCTCGGCGATGGAGCCGGCCGGCAGGTGCACGACCGCGAACTCCTCGGTGCGGTCGGCGACTTCGACGCGGTAGAAGAACTTCATCGACTCCAGGTAGGCGATCAGCTCGCCCTGGGTGCCGGGCTCCACGTGCGCCCAGGTGGTCTCGCCGTCGTCGACGAGGTAGAGCGCGTGCTCGATGTGGCCGTTGGCGGAGAGGATCAGCGCCTCGGTGGCCTGCCCGGCCGGGAGCTCGGTGACGTGCTGGGTGATCAGCAGGTGCAGCCAGCTCAGCCGCTCCGGTCCGGTGACGGAGACGACCCCGCGGTGCGAGAGGTCGACGAAGCCGCGGCCGTCCGCGAGGGCGCGCTGTTCGCCGTACAGCTCGCCGTAGTGGGCGGCGACGCCCTCGTCGCGGCCTTCGGCCGGGACGGCGCCGGGAAGATGGAGCAAGGGGCTGCTGGTCATGCGACCAAGCCTACGACCCGGCTACGCGGAGGCGGCACCCTGTCCGGCGGCGCACTTCTTGCACAGCCCGAAGATCGCGAAGTGCTTCATGTCGGTCTCGAAACCGAAGGTCGTACGGAGCTTCGCGGTGAACTCGGCGGCGATGTCCACGTCCGCCTCGATGACGTCGCCGCAGTCGCGGCAGACCAGGTGGATGTGGTGGTGCCGGTCGGCCAGGTGGTAGGTGGGGGCCCCGTGCCCGAGGTGGGCGTGCGAGACCAGGCCGAGCTCCTCCAGGAGCTCCAGCGTCCGGTAGACGGTGGAGATGTTGACCCCCGAGGCCGTCTTGCGCACTTCCACGAGGATCTCGTCCGGCGTGGCGTGCTCCAGCGCGTCGACGGCTTCCAGCACGAGCTGGCGCTGCGGGGTCAGCCGGTACCCGCGCTTGCGCAGGTCGGCTTTCCAGTCGGCGCCCGGGGTTCCTTCGGTGCTCTCGGTGCTCACCACCCCGCCAGTGTATGTGTGCGAAGGGGACCGCGGTCGAGCCCGCGGTCCCCTTTCCTGCACAGCCTGTGGAGGTCTGCGCTCAGCGGAAGAAGGCGATGCCGTCGTCCGGCATGTCCGGGAGGTTGCGCGCCATCTCGGCGACCTCCTCGGGCGTGACGACCTTCTTGAGCTGGGCCGACATGTAGGGGCGCAGCTCGACCTCCGGGGTGGCCTTCTCGCCGACCCACATCAGGTCGCTCTTGACGTATCCGTAGAGCCGCTTGCCGCCGCTGTACGGGCCGGAGGCCGCGGTGCGGGCGACCGCGTCGGTGACCAGGTCGATCTGGGGCTTCTGGTCGGCGAGCTCGCCGTACCAGACCTCGACGACGCCCTGGTCGCGGACCATGACGATCTCGACCTTGCGGTCCTTGTCGATGCGCCAGTATCCCGCCTCGGACTCCAGCGGCCGCACCTTGCCGCCCTCGGCGTCGAGGACCCAGGTGTGGGAGGTGTAGTGCAGGAAGTCCCGGCCGTCGTGGCTGAAGACGACCTCCTGGCCGAAGTTGCACTTCTCCTCACCGGGGAAGTCGAAGACTCCCGCACCCTCCCAGTTGCCGAGGAGGAAGGCGAGGGGGACGAGGCCCGGGTTCAGGTCGGACGGGATCTGGATCATGAATGGCTGCTCAGGCGATCTGTGGGAGGGGTTCCGGGGCGGTCAGCTGAGCCGCTGCTCAGCGCTGACCCTGGTACAGCTTCTTGACGGCCAGGCCGGTGAAGGCCATGACGCCGACGCAGACCAGGACCAGCAGGGAGGTGAAGACTGCCTCAAGCACGGGGTGCTCCTCGGAATCGTTTCGGGGCTGTACGGGGCCGGTCCCCAAGCCTACTGGCCCGGGGACCGGCGCACGGTGTGAGGTGGGCCGTACGGCGCCCGCCCGCTGGTCAGCTCAGCAGCTGGCTCTGCAGGATCACCGTCTGGTGGAAGGGGACGGGCGCCACCTCGCCCTTGCGGGTCTGGATGACCATGCCCAGGACGTCACCCGTCCGGAGGCAGCCGACCTTGGTCTGCTCGTCGCCGAGGACGGGCTTGACCTCCTGGTACACGCTGAGGTCGGTGCCGTCGAAGTTGGCGGCCCCGGGGAAGTCCAGCGCGGTGCTGTTCATCTGCGTGTTCTTGGCCTTGCTCCAGAGGTCGTCCAGGTCGAGGGCCGAGACTCCGGCCAGCTGGGCGTTGCTGTCGCAGCCCTTGAAGGCGTCCACGAAGCCCGACGAGTGGAAGCGCAGCAGGTAGACGTGCGTACGTGTGCCGTCCGCCGTCGTCCAGCCCCGGCCGGCGATCTGCCGAAGCCCGTCCCATTCCAGGGACGCCTTGAGCTTCTCGCGGGCGTCGGGCGCGTACTCCTCCAGGAAGGAGTCGACCGGTACCGCCCCGTCCTTGTCCGCCTTGACCGCGTCGTCCGCCTTGGCGCCCTGGGGAGCGGGCAGGAGCAGGCCGGCGAGCGGCGCGTAGTGCGTGCCGTCCTTGTTGTCCGGGCCCTGGGGCAGGGGGGCGCCCGCGGGCAGCGCGGGCTGGGAGAGCTCCGGGTACGTCCAGCGGCCGTCACCCTCGGTGGACAGGCCGGGGACGTCGGTGCGCTCCGCCGCCGTGATCCCGTACGCGGTGCCCGCGCCGACCGCGGCGAAGACGGCGACGGCGGCGGTCCAGCGCAGGGCGGCGGCCAGCGCCCGCCGGTCCTTGGGCGGGGCCGGCGGGGCGGCCCAGGGGCCGGCCTCGGGCGCGGCCTGCGGGACGGGCGCGGACGCGGTCTCGACGACGGGCGCGGGCGCGGTCTCGGGCACGGCCTGGGGGGCGGCCGGGGGGACGGGCGCGGGTGCCGGCGCCGCTTCGGGCTCGGCCTCGGGCGCGGGCGCGGTCACCGCCTCGGGCTCGGCCTCGGGCGCGGTCACCGCCTCGGGCTCGGCCTCGGGGGTGGTGGTGTTCTGCTCGCTCACGCGGACTCCCCGGGGGACTTGAGGTGGTCGAGTTGCTGCTTGAAGAGGCTCGCGGCGTCCTTCACCGCGAATCCCTTGCTCCCGTACATGCGGAAGGTGACGAGGACGTCCCCTTCGACGGCCACGCAGTCGAGGGCGTCGATCTTCTCCTTGCCGTCCTTCCCGCCGGTGAGCGAGTCGTCCAGCCCGCACTTGGCCTGCGGATAGCCCTCCACCTGGGGCGCCTGGCCGCCGCCGGTGAGCTCGATGAGCTTCTTGGTGAACTCACCGAACTTGGCGAGCTGCTGCGGATCGGCCTGGATGATCCGGATCTCGGCGACGGCGGCGCCGTAGCCTTCGCCGCGTGCGTAGCTGCGCCCGGCCATGCCCTTGAGCTTCAGGTCCGCCAGCGACTTGTCCCGCTCGGCGCGCTCGCTGCTGGAGAGGCCCGTACGGGCGCCCTTGAAGCTCTGCAGCGCCTTGTCGCTCGGAAGGAAGTAGTGGTTGCCCTCGGGGTCGATGTCGGGGCCGGGCCAGTAGTCGGCGGGCAGCGGCATCAGCTTGCCCGTCAGGTCGTTCGGCGGCACGGACGGCACCGGGGCCTGCGTACCGCCGGTCGTGTGGTCCTCGGCCAGCCAGTACCGCGTCGGGGAGGTCCGGTCGGCATCCGCGAGCACGGCAGCGCCGGCGACACCGGCGCCCACGAGGACGACGACGCCCACGGCCGCCGCCACCACGGCGAGTGTCCTGCGGTTCGTCTTACGCGCGGGCTCGGCCGCGGGCGCAGGCTCGGGCGTGGCCACGGGCTCGGGTGCGGGCGTGGCCGTGGCCGTGGGCTCGGGCGTGGCCACGGGCTCGGGTGCGGGCGCCGACTCGGGCCCGGTTGCGTTCTGCTGCTCGCTCACAGCCGCTCCATCTGTCGCTTGGCCAGCTCGACCAGGGCCTTCTCGTCGACCTCGCCGCGGTTGTTCGTGTACTCGACGCTCATCACGATGTCGCCGCGGCGGACCAGGGCACGGCCCTGCCGGAGCGGGTGGTATCCGGGCTCCGTACGCGCCTTGGAGTCGATCCACAGGTGGCCGAAGTCCGCCGGGACACCCGGGAGGTCCTTGCCCGCGTTGCCCGCACGGTCCTTGTCGGGCATGTAGCTGACGGTGTCCGTGTAGAAGTCGTCGGCTCCGCCGCGGTCACTGAACTGGAGCAGGTTGATCTCGATGTAGTTCCGGTCGTTCTCGGACCACCGGGCGGTGGCGAGGCGCTTGCCCCGCCTGATGAGCGAGCCGACCGCCTCGGAGGGCTCCAGGAAGTACTCCGCCGAGAACGAGTCCGCGGAGACGGGCCCCGAGAAGCTGTCCTGTGCGCCGCCGGGGAGGTCCACCAGCTTCTTGGCCAGGTCCTCGTCCGCCTTGTGCCAGCGGTTGGCGTTGATCGAGCGGCGGCTCGTCGCATCGTTCATGGCCGCGGGCTTGGGCCCGGCCATCTTCTGCTGGGCCAGCGGCGGCAGCGCCGTGGGCTGGCGCTGGTACTGGACCGCGTAGCCGGTGACCGTGCCGGCGAGGACGCCGAGCACGGCCGCGCCCGCGATCAGGAGGGTCGTGCGGCCCATCCGGCGGCGGGGGGCCGAAGCGCCCGATTCCGGTACACTTTCCTCCCCTTTCCGCTGCTCAGGGATGGTCTGTTCGTGTTCCAACACTGTCCCCCACAAAACCGAAAAGCGCGGGCTGGTTACCCGCGCGTACCCCATGACCCGTAGCGGTGGGGAGCAGTTGTACGAGGGAAGATCACGTTCTCGTCTCGCAGGGTTTCAGTCCTCGCGGCGCCGCTTTCCGTCCAGTTCGTCCCACCACTCGTCGGACTTCGGGTCGCCCGAGGGGTCGTCCCACCAGCGGTCGTCCGGGCCGCGCCGGTTCGCGATCACCGCGGCGACGGGCGGGATGACCATGGCGACCACACACATGGCCACCGCCGCCTCGACCGACCACAGGCGCACGAAGGACCAGGCGGAGACGAAGAGGAACAGGCATCCGCCCATCAGCAGGAAGTAGGCGCGCCGGCGCCGGGCGTACATGCCTCCAGCGTAGAACCGCGCGCGCACGGCGCGAAGGGCCGCACCCCGTTCCAGTGGCGTCCAACCCCCGGGGGTGCGGCCCTTCGGCCGTTCGATCAGGCGATCACATAAGCGGTGCTCAGACCGCGATCGCCACGTCCGTCACGCCGCCGGCCTCGGCGACCACGACGGCACGGTCCGCCTGGGCGCCCGGGACGAGCGCGCGCAGCGTCCAGGTGCCGGTGGCGGCGTAGAAGCGGAACTGGCCGGTGGCCGAGGTCGGGACCTCGGCGGTGAACTCGCCGGTCGAGTCCAGCAGCCGCACGTAACCGCTGACGGGCTCGCCGTCCTTGGTCACCTGGCCCTGGATCGCGGTCTCACCGGGCTTGAGGGTCGCGAGGTCGGGCCCGCCGATCTGTGCTCCACACATGTTCTCTGTCCTGTCCTGGAGGGGTCGTACTACGAGGGCGTCGCGTGCCCGGGGAGGATTACTTGTTGGGGCCGAGCTCGATCGGCACGCCGACCAGCGAGCCGTACTCGGTCCACGAGCCGTCGTAGTTCTTGACGTTCTCCTGGCCCAGGAGCTCGTGCAGCACGAACCACGTGAGCGCGGAGCGCTCACCGATGCGGCAGTAGGCGATGGTGTCCTTCGCCAGATCGACCTGCTCGGCCTCGTAGAGCGCCTTGAGCTCGTCGTCCGACTTGAAGGTGCCGTCGTCGTTGGCGTTCTTCGACCACGGGATGTTGCGGGCGCTCGGCACGTGGCCGGGGCGCTGCGACTGCTCCTGCGGGAGGTGCGCCGGGGCGAGCAGCTTGCCCGAGAACTCGTCGGGGGAGCGTACGTCCACCAGGTTCAGGGAGCCGATCGCGGCCACGACGTCGTCGCGGAAGGCACGGATCGAGGTGTCCTGGGCCTTGGCCTTGTACTCGGTGGCCGGGCGGTTGGGGACGTCCTTGCCGTCGACCAGGTCGCGGGAGTCGAGCTCCCACTTCTTGCGGCCGCCGTCGAGGAGCTTGACGTCCTGGTGGCCGTAGAGCTTGAAGTACCAGTAGGCGTAGGAGGCGAACCAGTTGTTGTTGCCGCCGTAGAGGACGACGGTGTCGTCGTTGGAGATGCCCTTGGCGGAGAGGAGCTTCTCGAAGCCCTCCTGGTCCACGAAGTCACGGCGCACCGGGTCCTGGAGGTCGCTCCTCCAGTCGATCCGGACGGCGTTGGTGATGTGGTTCTTGTCGTAGGCGGACGTGTCCTCGTCCACCTCGACGATGACGACGTCGGCGTCGTTCAGGTGGGCCTCGACCCAGTCGGCGTCTACGAGGACGTCGCTGCGGCTCATGGTGTTCTCCTCCGGGGCAGTGTGCGGCGGGGCGGTGCGGGTTGCGCTGTGCTGCGTGCCTGCGGGTGCGCTCGGTCTCCTGCGCGGGGAGGCGTCAGGGGTCAGGAGGCAGGTGCGGTCACGCGGGGAAGGGCCGTTGGGGCCGTCGTCCGGCTGATGGAGCGGTTGCGCTCACACGTCACATGGATCGACAGAGCATGGCGGCGACGCGACACAGGTCTACTGCCCGTCGCTTCGTGAGGTCCGCCTGCTGATGCTTCATAGCCATGGATCGTAGGGACGAATCAGCCGCCCTGTCACCGGTGTGTCATATTTCGAGACAGGATCGTCCGCATGATGGGATGCGAGGCCCCGTTCCGGGCGCTCCGGCGCCCGTCCGGCCCGCCCTGCGGCCCGTCCTTCTGCGGATCGGACCGCTCCGTCTCACGATCCGGCCATCACCACGTTCGAGCCGCCCAGGGTGAGGTGTACACCGGCCTCGTCCGAGGTCAGCGTCGAGAGCTGGAGCCCGGCGGGGAGGCCGGTGCCGAGGTCGCGGTCGAAGTCGGTCCGCTTGCGCACCTGGCGCTCCAGCCCGGGGACGCCCTCGCCCGGCACCTCTTCGGCGTGCACCCGCACGATCTTGCCGCCCTTGGAGTCCGGCGCGTCCACGAGCGTGATCGTCGAGATCACGCTGCGCGACAGCGTCCTGCCGAGGATGTCCACCGACGCGGTGACCTTCACCTTGCCGGGCGCGCCGCCGTACGAGAGGGTCGCGCCGGTCTGGGAGGCCGCGGTCAGGTCGGCGTAGGTGATGAGCGCGGTGCCGGTGGCCCGCTCGGCCGTGCCGCCGCTGTAGTCACCGTTCAGCTTCACGCCGTGGAAGCTGGCGTCGAGCTCGGCGAGCCGCGTCTTGCGGCCGTCCGCCATGACCTCGACGCCCCGGAGTCCGAGGTCGACCCGGTCCAGGTCGTGGCTGAGCGCCTGGGTGAGGAAGGGGAACCCGTGGATCTCCACCTCGGCGGTGCCGGCCAACCCCTGGCGGGCCTGTATCCGCTCGGCCAGCCGGTTCTCGGCATAGCCGGCCGCCCACCGGTCCACTCCTGCGAACAGGCCCGCCAGTACCACTGCGACGATCACTACGACACGCAGAACCCGCACGCGCCCTCCCCCTGCTCATCAGTACGTGCGTTCTAGTTGACCATGCTCCGTGTCGGACGGGTGTCAGCCCACCACCCGCCCGATCAGGTAGACGGCGGGAGCGGCGGCCGCGAGCGGCAGCGCGACACCGGCCGTCATGTGCACGAACTTCGACGGGTAGTCGTACGCCGCCACGCGCAGCCCGACCAGCGCGCACACCCCGGCGGCCAGGCCGAGCAGCGCCCCGCCCACGCCGACGGAGGTGAGCCCGCCCACAGCGACGCCCGCGCCGGCGGCCGAGGCCAGCGAGACGCCGACCGAGGCGGCGGTGGGGAGCGGCAGCGCGCGGACGAAGACGGCGACCGCGACGGCGGCGGCGCCGACCGTGACGGCGGCGGTGTCGGCGGCCAGGTAGCCGGCGCAGATGACGGCGAGGGCGGCCGAGGCCACCGAGGCCATCAGCCCGTACATCCGCTCGTCGGGGTCCGCGTGGCTGCGCAGCTGGAGGACGAGGGTGAGCAGGACCCAGGCGCCGAGGGTGCCGACGATCGCGGCGGCCCCGTACACGTCCTCCACCGCGAGCACGGCCGCGTCCGCGACCAGGGCTCCGGCGAAGGCGAGGGCGATGCCCTGCCGGGCGGGCCACATGCCGTTGAGGCGGAACCAGCCGGCCGCGGTGAGGCCCTGGAGGGCGATCAGCGGCACGAGCAGGGCGAACGGCCCGAGGACGGCGGCCAGGGAGAGCAGCAGGCCGAGGGCGGCGGTCAGTATGGCCGACTGGGGGCCGGGGTCGATGATCGGCGACCGGCCCTCGGCACGGGCCTGGGCCGGGTCGACGGCGCGCAGGGTGTTCCCGCCGACGGTGGGCGGGGACCAGTCGGCGGCGGCCTCCGGAGCCTCGGCGGCGTTCCCGGCCGGAGCCCGGTCCGCAGCCGGAGCCGGGTCGGCGGCCGCCTGGGGCGGGAGGTAGGCGGTCTGCTCGGCGTCGGCCGGGTGGGGCCCGCGCTGCGGCTCGGGACCGGGGTACGGCGGCAGGTAGGCGGTCTGCTCCGCGGCGGCCGGGTGGGGCCCGCGCTGCGGCTCGGGACCGGGGTACGGCGGCAGGTAGGCGGTCTGCTCCGCGGCGCCGCCCTGCTCCTGCCCGGGACCCGGGTACGGCGGCAGATACGCCGTCTCGGCCGCCGAGACGGCCGTCCCGGCCCCCTGCGACCAGTCCTGCACCGGAGCGGGCGCGGCCGGAGCGGAAGCCTCGTCGCGGAACCAGCCCTCCGGAGCCACGGCCTGCTGCGCCGGGCCGGGGAACGGCGGCAGGTAGGCGGTCTGCTCCGCGGCGCCGCCCTGCTCCTGCCCGGGACCCGGGTACGGCGGCAGATACGCCGTCTCGGCCGCCGGGACGGCCGCCCCGGCCCCGTGCGACCAGTCCTGCACCGGAGCGGGCGCGGCCGGAGCGGAAGCCTCGTCGCGGAACCAGCTCTGCGGAGCCAGCCCCTGCGGCTCCGGGCCGGTGGCCGACCCCCAGGCGGGCCCCTCGGCCGGAACCTGCGCCTGGGGCTGGGCCTGGTACGACGGGTAGGCCTCGGCGTGGCCGGTCACGGCCTGCGCAGCCGGCCCGGCGGCGGAGCCGTCCGGCCACGGCACTCCCGCACCGCCGGCGGGAGCCTGGGCCGCGGCCCCGTCCCGGAACCAGCCCTCGGGCGCGACGGGCTGCCCCGGCACCGCGCCCAGCGGCGGGTGCACCGGCTGGTACCCGGTGTCCCAGGTGTCGGCCTGCCAGGTCTGGGTCCCGTACGGATCCTGCTGCTGCGGCGACTGCTGCTGTGGATGCGACTGCTGCTGTGACTGCTGCTGCGCGTACTGCCGGCGCTGCTGTTCCTCAGGCGTGCTCATCGGCTCCCGCTCACCCGCCCGCGAACGGCGGGAGCACCTCGACGGTGCCCCCCTCGGTCAGCGGTACGCAATCGTGCGGGCGCTTGCCCACAGGTTCTTCGTTCACGAGGAAGGAGCAGCGCAGCAGGACCCGGGTCAGCTCCCCGGGGTGGCGTTCCCGCACGCCGTCGAGCGCCTCGGCGAGTGTCCGCGCCGAGTACGGCTCCTCCGCAGTCCCGGCCGCGGCCTTGGCCGCCGCCCAGTAGCGGATGGTTCCGGTTGCCACTGCAGCTCCTATCGTCGGCTCTCTACCGTCGGCCTCCATGATGGCCCCTCGCGCCACCGCCCCCGGTGTGCCCCGACGCGCCGGGTGTGCGCCCGGGCCGGCGAGCGCGGCCGACGCGCACGCCTCCGATCCGGTGAAAACGGTGCATACGCAGGGCGGAAACGTGGCAGGAGGGTGGCAGGAACCACAGAAGAGGAAACAGAAGAGCCTCGGCCCCGCAACGGCGGGTGGGCTATTCTGCTGGCGAGAGGATCCGGGCAATGTGGCCCCCGGGTCCTTTTGTGCTTTCAGCACGTTGAACGAACCGAGAACAGTGGTATCCGAGCGGACTCCCGGGGCGCGGGGCCGTGAGGGCACCAGGCGACACGTACGAAGCAGTACCGCGCACGTCCTCGACGGGACCGAGGAGGAACCGACGTGATGGACCAGCGATCCGTGCACCACCGTCCGGCCCGGGCAGGTGGTCGGTCATGAGCTCGCTCCTGCTGCTCACCAACGCCCTGCAGCCGTCCACCGAAGTGCTGCCCGCACTCGGCCTGCTGCTGCACAACGTCCGGGTGGCGCCGGCCGAGGGCCCCGCCCTCGTGGACACCCCCGGCGCCGATGTGATCCTCGTCGACGGCCGCCGCGACCTGCCCCAGGTCCGGTCGCTGTGCCAGCTGCTTCGCTCCACCGGCCCCGGCTGCCCGCTGATCCTCGTCGTCACCGAGGGCGGCCTGGCGGCCGTCACCGCCGACTGGGGCATCGACGACGTCCTCCTGGACACCGCCGGTCCCGCCGAGGTCGAGGCGCGCCTGCGGCTGGCCACGGGCCGCCAGCAGCTCGGCTCGGACGACTCCCCCATGGAGATCCGCAACGGCGACCTGTCGGTGGACGAGGCGACGTACTCCGCCAAGCTCAAGGGGCGGGTGCTGGACCTCACCTTCAAGGAGTTCGAGCTGCTCAAGTACCTCGCGCAGCACCCGGGCCGGGTCTTCACCCGCGCCCAGCTGCTCCAGGAGGTCTGGGGCTACGACTACTTCGGCGGCACCCGGACGGTCGACGTGCACGTACGGCGGCTTCGGGCGAAACTCGGCCCCGAGCACGAGTCGCTGATCGGCACGGTCCGCAACGTCGGCTACCGCTTCGTCACGCCGGAGAAGGTCGAGCGGGCGGCGGCGGAGGCCGCGGCGCAGGCGGCGGCCAAGGTCGCCGCGGAGGCCGCCTCGGAGGGGTCCGTCCAGGCGTCGGGGGCCGCCACCCGGTCGGCCTAGGGTCTGTATCGAGTTGCCCCGTGGAGCAAGGAGCGGCGTTCGGTGCGTGCCCTCGGCGTGCGGGACGAATGTCCTCGTAGCGGAGCTACCAGGACATGTGGCTCGTGCGCCGAGGGTGCGTGTCGGGCGTCGCGACGCCGCGGGGCCACTCATACAGACCCTGAGGGGCCCATGACCGTCCGGTCTGCAGGACTCCCTGCCCAGAGGTAGGTCACCCCGCGTAGACTGCCGCGCGTGGCCAAGGTGACGCGGGATGACGTGGCGCGACTTGCGGGTACTTCTACCGCCGTCGTGAGCTACGTCATCAACAACGGACCCCGGCCGGTCGCCCCGGCCACGCGCGAGCGTGTCCTCGCCGCGATCAAGGATCTGGGCTACCGCCCGGACCGGGTCGCCCAGGCGATGGCGTCGCGGCGTACCGACCTCATAGGCATGATCGTCCCCGATGCCCGCCAGCCGTTCTTCGCGGAGATGGCGCACGCGGTCGAGCAGGCCGCCGCCGAGCGCGGAAAGATGGTCCTGGTCGGCAACTCCGACTACCGCACCGAGCGCGAGGTCCACTACCTGCGGGCCTTCCTCGGGATGCGGGTCTCCGGGCTGATCCTGGTCAGCCAGGGCATGAGCGAGCAGGCCGCCAGCGAGATCGAGGCCTGGGACGCCCGCGTGGTGCTCCTCCACGAGCGCCCGGAGGCGATCGACGACGTCGCGGTCGTCACGGACGACATCGGCGGCGCCCAGCTCGCCACCCGGCACCTGCTGGAGCACGGACACGAGTACGTCGCCTGTATCGGCGGCATCGAGAACACCCCGTCGGTCGGCGACCCGGTCGCCGACCACGTCGAGGGCTGGCGCCGGGCCATGCAGGAGGCGGGCCGCTCGACCGAGGGTCGGCTGATCGAGGCCCCGTACAACCGCTACGACGCGTACACGGTCGCCCTGGAGGTCCTGGCGCGGCCGGACCGGCCGACGGCCGTCTTCTGCGCCACGGACGACCAGGCGATCGGGGTGCTGCGCGCCGCGCGCGAGCTGCGCATCGACGTGCCCGGGGAGCTGGCCGTGGCGGGCTTCGACGACGTCAAGGAGGCGGCCCTCACGGACCCGCCGCTGACCACGGTCGCCTCGGACCGCCCCGCGATGGCCCGCGCGGCGGTGGACCTCGTCCTGGACGACGGCCTGCGCGTGGCCGGCTCGCGCCGCGAGCGCCTCAAGCAGTTCCCGTCGGCCCTGGTGATCCGCCGCTCCTGCGGCTGCAAGTAGGGCGCCGGGCCTCCTCAGTAGGCGAGGAGGGAGGCCACCAGGAAGAACACCGGGGGCAGCGCCGCGGCCAGCGCCACCGAACAGCCGCTCGGGGGATGGTCGGGATCGGCGACCGATGAGACCAGGAGCAGGAGCGCCGCCGCTGCGACGGGAGCGAGCCCGAAGGCGGCCCCGATCAGCGACACCCACAGCAGGACCATCCCGGTGAGCAGGCAGGCGCAGGTGAAGGCCGTCGGCGCGTGACGCGTGAGGAGCGGCAGCGCCACGACGGCAAGGGCCACCAGGTACGCGCGGGGCAGCACGCCCCCCGTCCCCACGATCGCCGACCACACCGCCGCGGCGGCCGTCACCGCGGTCGCCGTCACCGCCAGCCCCCACGGCACGCGGGACACCTTCCGCCGCACGACCTCGTCCATCCACGACCCCCCGATCAGATCTTGAACACGTTCACTTGAACGTGTTCAAGATAGGGGAAGGGGAAGGAAAGGGGAAGCGTCTTTACATCGGGCATACGCGGTTCTGTCGGGCTTCTCAGGCCGGACTCAGGAAGCTCTCATCAACGGCGAGCACAGTCGTGGTCATGACCGAGAGCTTCCGCCGCGAAGGCGAGTACCCGCAGGAACACCGCCCCCGGCACGCGCCGTTCGGCGAGGACTGGCAGCGCGGACGCGACCGGCTGACGCAGGAGGCCGGTGCCGGAGCCGGGACCGGGACCGGGGCGTATCCGCCGCCGCCCGCCTACCCGCCGGCCGCGCCCGGCTGGCACGAGGCGCACCGGCCGCCGGTCATCCGGGGCGAGACGGTCCCGGCCGCGGCCGACGGCGGCGAGGGCGGCGCCGGCAGCCCGCAGGGACCGGCCCACGCCGCTCCCGGCCGGCGCGCGAAGAAGCCCGTCGCCCTGCTGGCTGCCGTCGCGCTCGCCGCGGCCCTGGTCGGCGGCGGCACCGCCGCCGCCGTGCAGCAGCTGATGGACCGGCAGGCCGGCACCTCCGGCGGGGTCAGCGGCACGAACGTCTCGCAGTCCAGCACCGGCACCGTCGCCGGCATCGCCGAGCAGGTCAGCCCCTCGGTCGTCCGCATCGACACCCGCACCGGATCCGGCCAGGGCACCGGCTCCGGCTTCGTGCTCACCGCCGACGGCGAGATCGCCACCAACAACCACGTCGTGGACGGCGCCACCGAGATCCAGGTGACGACGAGCGACGGCAAGAAGTACCCCGCCAAGATCGTCGGCACCGACCCCGACAAGGACCTGGCCCTGATCAAGCTCCAGGGAGCGAGCGGCCTCAAGCCCGCCAGGCTCGGCGACTCCGGCAGCGTCAAGGTCGGCGACCAGGTCGTCGCCATCGGCTCCCCCGACGGCCTCACCGGCACCGTGACCAGCGGCATCGTCTCGGCCCTGAACCGCGAGGTGAAGGTGCCCACGTCGGAGCAGAGCTCCCCGCAGGGCCGGCAGCGGGGCGAGGGCAGCTGGCCCTTCTCCTTCGGCGGCCGCCAGTTCAACGGGGACACCGGCTCGGACACCACCTCGTACAAGGCCCTCCAGACGGACGCCTCCCTCAACCCGGGCAACTCCGGCGGCGCCCTGGTCAACATGAACGGCGAGATCGTGGGCATGCCCTCGGCGATCTACTCGCCCTCGACCGGCAACTCCGCCGCCGGCAGCGTCGGCCTCGGCTTCGCCATCCCCGTCGACACGATCAAGGCCGACCTGGACTTCCTGCGCAAGGGCGGCTCCGGTGGCAAGGGATCCTCCGGCGGCGACTCCTTCGCCAACGGCTTCGGCACCTCCTTCTAGGTCCCGCGAAGTAGGGGCCTGCTGCCGTGACCCGGTGAACCTCTCCGCTCCCAGCACTACCCGTCCGGCCCGTGCGAGGCTGGAGGCGCCGTCACCCCTCGGAGCCACCGGCCGACCACCACACCTGGAGACCCATCCATGAACCCCGCCGAAGGCGAAGCGCGGATCCTCGTCGTCGACGACGAACCGGCCGTACGCGAGGCCCTGCGCCGCAGCCTCGCCTTCGAGGGCTACGCCGTGCAGACCGCCGTCGACGGCCTCGACGCCCTCGACAAGGCGGCCTCCTACGCCCCCGGCCTGATCGTGCTGGACATCCAGATGCCGCGGATGGACGGGCTCACGGCCGCCCGCCGGCTGCGCGCGTCCGGCAGCACCACCCCGATCCTCATGCTCACCGCCCGCGACACCGTCGGCGACCGCGTCACCGGCCTCGACGCGGGCGCCGACGACTACCTCGTCAAGCCCTTCGAGCTCGACGAGCTCTTCGCCCGCGTCCGCGCCCTGCTGCGCCGCAGCTCCTACGCCGCCCCGCAGGCCGGCGCCGACACCCACGAGGACGCCCTGACCTTCGGCGACCTGCGCATGGACCTCGCGACCCGCGAGGTCACCCGGGCCGGACGCCCGGTGGAGCTGACCCGTACCGAGTTCACGCTGCTGGAGATGTTCCTCGCGCACCCGCGCCAGGTCCTGACCCGCGAACAGATCCTCAAGACCGTCTGGGGCTTCGACTTCGAGCCCAGCTCCAACTCCCTGGACGTGTACGTGATGTACCTGCGCCGCAAGACCGAGGCGGGCGGCGAGCCGCGCCTGGTCCACACCGTGCGCGGGGTGGGCTACGTCCTGCGCTCCGGCGAGGGCGGGCCCGAGTGAGCCCGCTCGCCCGCTTCCGCGCGCTCCCGCTGCGCTCCCGGCTGGCCCTGCTGGTCACGGTGGCGGTGGCGCTGGCCGTGGCGGGCGTGGCCGCGGTGTCCTGGGTGATGGTCCGCACCCAGCTGCGCGACCAGCTGGACAGCGCGCTGCGCGCCACCAACGCCGAGGCGCAGGCCAACCAGGTCTACCGCTCGCTCGGCTGCGTGGCCGTCACCGGCGCCCTCCCGGAGCGGCCCGCCAACAACCTCAGCGCCCAGGTGCAGATCGTGCTGCCGGACGGCGGCCACTGCTGGGTCGACGGCCGCAGCACCCTGCGGATCAGCGCCACCGACCTGGCGGTCGCCCAGCGGCGGCGCGGGGCCGCCCTCTACGACGCGACCACCTCCGACGGGGTGCCGGTCCGCGTCTACACCCAGCCCGCCCTGCTCGACGGGCGGGCCGCCGCGCTGACCGTGGCCAAGCCGCTCGCCGACATCGACAAGCCCCTGTCCACCCTCGCCTGGGTGCTGCTCCTGGTGTGCGGCGTCGGAGTGGTGGGTGCGGGCGCGGCCGGCCTGTGGGTGGCCCGTACGGGGCTGCGGCCGGTCGACGAGCTGACCGAGGCCGTCGAGCACATCGCCCGCACCGAGGACCTGACGGTGCGGATCCCCGACGAGGGCGACGACGAGATCGCCCGCCTGTCGCGGTCCTTCAACTCGATGACCGCGGCGCTGGCCTCCTCCCAGGACCGGCAGGCCCAGCTGATCGCGGACGCCGGGCACGAGCTGCGTACCCCGCTGACCTCGCTGCGCACCAACATCGAGCTCCTCGCGCGCAGCGAGGAGACCGGTCGGGCCATTCCGCCCGACGACCGGCGGGAGCTGCTGGTCTCGGTGAAGGCGCAGATGACGGAGCTGGCCTCGCTGATCGGGGACCTGCAGGAGCTGTCCCGGCCGGACGCGGCCGCCCCGGGCCGGCTCGGCGTGGTCGCCCTGCACGAGATCGCCGCGGCCGCACTGTCGCGGGCCCGGCTGCGCGGTCCGGAGCTGGTCTTCACCTCGGACCTTCAGCCCTGGTACGTACGGGGCGAGGCGGCGGCGCTGGAGCGGGCGGTCGTCAACGTCCTGGACAACGCGGTGAAGTTCAGCCCGCCGGGCGGCTCGGTCGAGGTGGCACTGCGGGCGGGCGAGCTGACCGTACGGGACCACGGGCCGGGCATCCCGGCGGAGGACCTGCCGCACGTCTTCGAGCGGTTCTGGCGGTCCCCGTCGGCCCGCGCCCTGCCCGGCAGCGGGCTGGGCCTGTCGATCGTGGCCCGTACGGCGGCCCGCGCGGGCGGCAGCGCCGAGCTGCGGGCGGCGGCGGACGGCGGCCCGGGCACGGAAGCGGTGCTCCGCATCCCGGGGGCGCCCACGCCGCCGCCCTCGGAGCCGTCAGTTGTGCCGGATCAGTGAGGCGACCAGGCCGGAGCGGGTGTGGGGGAAGTCCATGGGGACGATGCCCAGCCCGGTCCGGCCGGCCAGTTCCCCGCCGTCGACGAACGCGTGCACCTGCGGGTTGAGGCGGTCGGAGTTCCAGCGGGGCGGCATGTAGGCCGAGGTGCTGACGTAGTTGACGAAGAGCCGGCCGGGCTGCTGGACCGCCTTGCGGAAGTGGTTCTCGATCTTCCCGCGCTTGGCGAAGGGTTCGGCGTTCCAGTCGTCCTGGATGTCGAAGACGTTGCCGTCGCCGTAGCGCAGGCCCGGCAGGCCGCCGTTGTCCGCGAGCAGGACCACCTTCCCGCGGGCCTGCCCGAGGGTGGGCAGGGTGTCGGCGATCCGGAACAGCGGGCGCCAGCCGCGGTGGTCGAGGTAGTCGTCGAAGACGGCGCGGAAGGTGGCGTCGCTCTCCCCGGAGTACTCCTGCTTGACCCGCATCAGGACGGTCTCGCCGGGGTGGGCGGCGAGGAAGTTCCAGCAGGCGACGAGGACGTCCCCGAACATCAGGTCCTGGAAGAAGGACCCGTGGTGGATCGCGAAGGACCCGCCGGTGACCCGGCAGCGGACGTCGAGGAAGCGGATGCCGGAGTCGAGCTGCTGGGCGATCGAGGTGTTCTGGCAGGCGACATAGAGCCCTCCCTTGGTCGCGCCGGAGTCGTGCGTGCCGGGGATGGTCATCCGCTGGAGGGCGGTGGAGTCGCCGAGGCCGGACATCCAGTCCTGGGTGCCGAGGGCCGCCGCCGCGGCGGCCGGGGCGGATGCGGCCCCCAGCCCGGCGGCCGCTCCCGCGGCCAGCGCGCCGGCTAGGAACGCCCTGCGCCCCATGCCCGTGCGCGCGCCCGTGACCGCACTCGTGCCAGTGCCCCTGCTTGTACCCGTGCCCGTACCCATGCCCGCCCCTTCGCCGACCCGGTGATGGCCGGATTATGGCGTGCACACGTCACAGGCACTACCCGTCGGTAGCGGTCAGTCTTCGAGCAGGCCGACCATCTCGCGCAGCCCCCGCAGCAGCTCCCGGCCGTCCGGCGCCTGCTCCGGGTCGGTCAGGGTCTGCACCATCACCCCGCTCAGCAGCGCGATGTGCATCGAGCCCAGGGCGCGTACGTCGGCCTCCGACACCTCGGACTCCGGCACCCCGCGCAGCGCCGCGGCCACCATCCGGCGGTTACGGCGCTGCGCCTCGGCCAGGATCGCGAGCAGTTCCGGCGAGGACTGCGCGTGCACGAAGGCCTCGACCGAGGCCAGCCACAGCCAGCGCGTCTCGCCGAAGTCGCGGATCTTGCGGTCCCAGGTGTCGGCGTAGCGCTCCCCCGCGGTCCCGCCCTCTCCGGCGAGCCGGCCGGAGCCCGCGGCCCACTCCTCCATCGCGGCGAACAGCGCCTGGTTGAGCAGCGCCTCGCGCGAGCCGAAGTGGTAGCCGATCGCGGCCATGCTCACCTCCGCGGCCGTGGCGATGTCGCGCACGGTCGTGCGCAGGTAGCCCTTCTCCTCCAGGCAGCGGCGGGCGCCGGCCAGCAGGTCCTCGCGATTTCCCATGCCGGGATCGTATCCACCACCCCTCTTGGGCAAGCGCCCAATACAAGCGTATTGCGCGCTTGCCCAAACGCTGGCAGGGTGGAGCCACCGCAAAGATCCACAGGCCCACGGGAGGCAGGAACATGCGCCACGAGCTGAAGATCGACGACCGGACCCTCTCCTACCTGGACTTCGGCGGCACCGGCAGGCCGCTCCTCGCCCTGCACGGCGGCATGTCCGAGGCCCTCGCCTTCACCGGACTCGCCGCCGCCCTCGGCGACGGCTGGCGGGTCATCGCCCCCGACCAGCGCGGCCACGGCGCATCGGACCGGGCCCCCGACTACCGCCGCGAGGGCTACGTGTCCGACGCCGTCGCCCTCCTCGACCACCTGGGCCTGGACACCCCCGTGCCGCTCCTCGGCTACTCCCTCGGCGGACTCAACGCCTACCACCTGGCCGCCGCCCACCCGGACCGGATCTCCGCGCTCGTCGGCGTCGACGCCACCGTCGAGATCCGCATCCCCGACGGGCCGAACTGGTTCGACTTCCTCGGCGGCCTCCCCCACACCGCCGCCACCCGCGAGGAACTCCTCGCCGCCGCCGGACCGGCCGCGCCCTTCGTCGCCGACGGGCTGCGCCCCCTCCCGGACGGCACCGGCTGGCGCCTGGCGTACCACCCGCAGGACATGCTCGACTCCATCCACGCCTGCGCCGGCGACCACTGGGACACCTGGCTCACGAGCACCTGCCCGGCCCTGCTGGTCCACGGCACCCGCAGCCAGGCGCTCACGCAGCCCGTCGCCGACGCGATGACCGCCCGGCGCCCGAAGACCTCGTACGCACCCCTCGACGGCGACCACTTCGTACCGTTCACCGACCCGGACGGCTTCCACAGGGCCGTCGGGACCTTCCTGGCGGCCCTCTGATCCGCCCGGGTCCCCGCGCCACGGGGGTGCACGGGGAAACGCCGGAGGGGCGGCGGGCCGAGACAGGCCCACCGCCCCTCCGGGCGCGCTGTGCGCGGGTGCTACTTGATGACGGTGATCCGGTTCGCCGCCGGCGGGGCGATCGGCGAGGACTCAGTGGAGTTGTTCGTCAGGTAGGCGTTGAAGCAGTCCAGGTCGGACGCGCCGACCAGCTTGTTCTTGTGCTCCTTCAGGACGGTGAAGCCGTCACCGCCACCCGCGAGGAACTCGTTCATCGCGACCCGGTAGGTCTTGGCGGGGTCGATCGCGGCGCCGTTCAGCCTGACCGAGTCCACGACGATGCGGTCCGCGCCCGCCTTCGTCATGTCGAGGGTGTAGGTGAAGCCCTTCGACACCTGCAGGATCTTCGGGCTGGGCCCGTTGACCGGCCCGGTGACCTGCTGCTGGAGCGCGGTGATCAGCTGCGCGCCGGTCAGGTCCACGACGTTCATCATGTTGGTGAACGGCTGGACCGTGAAGGACTCGCCGTACGTCACCACGCCGTCGCCCTCGGAGCCCGCGGCCTTGTAGGCGAGGTCCGAGCGGATGCCGCCCGGGTTCATGAGGGCCAGCTGCGCGCCGCCCTTGTCCGCCGGGGCGAGTGCCTCCAGCTGGGCGTCGGCGATCAGGTCGCCGAGCGGCTTCTCGGGCTCCGCCGAGCCGCGGCCCGGGATGTCCGCCGCGATGAAGCCCTGCGGGCGGTTGGCGATCGGGGCCGCCAGGGCGTTCCAGCGACCGATCAGCTCGGTCATGTCCGGGGCCTTGGGCTGGTCGCGGTGGACGACCTTGTTGACCGGCTTGGGCGAGGCGACCGGCGTACGGACGATGTCCTTGGTCCGCCGGTCGTAGGTGAGGGTGGTCTCGGTGAACAGACGGCCGATGGAGGCGGCCGAGGTCACCGCGCGCGGGTTGCCCGCGGGGTCCGGGATGTTGCAGGCGTACGCCTGGTGCGTGTGGCCCGTGACCAGCGCGTCGACCTTGGCGTCGACGTTCTTGGCGATGTCCACGATCGCGCCCGAGATGCCGGCGCCGGCGCCCGGGACGTCACAGTCGTAGTTGTACGCGCCGTTCGCGGGCAGACCGCCCTCGTGGATCAGCGCGACGATCGACTTCACGCCCTGCTTGTTCAGCTCGGCGGCGTACTTGTTGATCGTCTCGATCTCGTCGCCGAACTTGAGGCCCTTGACGCCGTCGGCGGTCACGATGTCCGGAGTGCCCTCCAGGGTGACGCCGATGAAGCCGATCTTCACGTCGCCCTTCTTCCACACGTAGGTGGGCGACATCAGGGGGCGCTTGGTCTTCTCGTCCGTGACGTTCGCGGCGAGGTACTGGAAGGTGGAGCCCGTGAACTCCTTGCCGAACTCGTAGCAGCCCTCGACCGGGTGGCAGCCGCCGTACGCCATGCGGCGCAGCTCGGTCCTGCCCTCGTCGAACTCGTGGTTGCCGACGCTGGAGACGTTCAGGCCCAGCTTGTTCAGCGCCTCGATGCTCGGCTCGTCGTGGAAGAGACCGGACAGCATCGGGCTGCCGCCGATCATGTCTCCGGCCGCTGCGGTGACGGAGTACTCGTGGCCCTTGCGGGCCTCGCGCAGGCTGGTCGCGAGGTACTCGACCCCGCCCGCGGGTATGGCCTTGGTGGTGCCGTCGGCCTGACGTTCGGTCACGGTGCCGGAGGAGCCCTGCGGGGGCTCCAGGGTGCCGTGGAAGTCGTTGAACGACAGCATCTGCACCTCGACGGTCCGGCTCTTGGCCGCACCGCCACCACTCGCGGCACCGGCCGGCAGTGCGGCCGCGACCATCGCTCCGGCTCCGGCCGTGACGGCGAGGGCGGCGAAGGTCAACCGGCGGTTTCGGCGGTGCCGTTGTGGCGTCGCTGACATTTAGTCCCCTTTGCGGACAGCGATACTGCTTGGGAGGTCCGCCGCAGCCTATGGTCAACGCGCGTAGCTCTACCAGGGGGTAACGGGTATCGCGTTGGTTACGCGCAGAAGAAGGACCGACCCCCGCGCCCGTACTCCACCCGGCGGCCACGACGGTCGTAGGCTCGTTCCATGACTGACGCAAGCGCGGCCCTGGAGCCGGGACGGCAGATTGAGACCCTCGACGAGCTGACGGGGGAACAGGCCGATGCCGTCCTCGACCTGATCGAGGACGCGGCGCGTACGGACGGCACCACCGCCGTGTCCGAACAGGGAAGGCTCCAGCTGCGCGGAGGAGCGCGCGCGGGCGTCCGGCACTTCCTGCTCACCGACGGCGGCCGGCTCGCCGCGTACGGGCAACTGGAGGACACCGACCCGGTGGAGGCGCCGGCCGCCGAACTCGTCGTGCACCCCGCCCTGCGCGGCCGCGGCCACGGACGCGCCATGGGAATGGCCCTGCTGGCCGCCTCCGGCAAGCGGCTGCGGGTGTGGGCCCACGGCGGCAAGTCCGCCGCCCGGCACCTCGCCCAGGTACTCGGCCTGACCCTCTTCCGCGAGCTGCGCCAGCTGCGCAGGCCCCTGGCCGAAGGGGCCCCGCTGCCGGAGCCGGTGCTCCCGCCGGGCGTGACCGTACGGGCCTTCCAGCCCGGAAGCGACGACGCGGCCTGGCTCGCGGCGAACGCGGCCGCCTTCGCCCACCACCCCGAGCAGGGCTCGCTCACCCAGCGCGACCTCGACGACCGGATCGCGCAGCCGTGGTTCGACCCCAAGGGGTTCTTCCTCGCCGAACGCGACGGTGAGCTCGTCGGCTTCCACTGGACGAAGGTCCACGCGGCGGAGCAGCTGGGCGAGGTCTACGTGGTCGGCGTCCTGCCCGGCGCCCAGGGCGGCGGCCTCGGCAAGGCCCTCACCGCGATCGGCCTCCAGCACCTGGCGGCCCAGGGCCTGCCGACGGCCATGCTCTACGTCGACGCCGACAACCCGGCGGCCCTCGCCGTCTACGAGGGCCTCGGCTTCACCACCCACGAGGTGGACCTGATGTACCGCACGGAGAGCTGACCCGGGCAAGCCCCACCCGACCCCGCCGCCTCAATCAGCCCCGCCGGCGTTCGAGGCGCGGGGCCCGGGGCAGCGCCCCGGCAACGGCGCCGCACCGGACCCACGACGCCCGACCGGCACACACGACGCCCGACCGGCACAACGCCTGCGCCCCCGGGAAGGACTCGTGCGCCGGCCGGAGCCGGGAAGCCACGCGCCATTAACCGGGCATTCAGAAGCGCTTGCGACGCTCCCCCAATGCAGCCTCGACTCCGGCCGACGGCCGACACGTCCGACGCGCCTGTCCTGCCGCTTGCGCGGAAGAATGGAGTCATGAGCCACAAGCCCAGCGCCGGTCCCACCGAGGTCCCCGCCCAGCACCCGTCTCACACGTCCGCGTCCGCCGCCGACCAGGCCGGCAAGGCCGCCGGCAAAGACCCCGGCAAAGCCGCCGCCCTGGGCACCGGTGCCGGCACCGGCACCGGCACCGGCCGGCCCGCCGCCCCGGCGCCCGGCGTCGCGGCCCACGCCCGCATAGGCTCCATCGCCGCGCACCGCCCGCACGTCGATTTCGACCCCGACCTCGACGCCGACCTGGACGCCTACGACGACAAGGACGGCGGAGAACTCCCCCCGGGCCGCTTCCTCGACCGGGAGCGCAGCTGGCTCGCCTTCAACGAGCGGGTGCTGGAGCTCGCCGAGGACCCGACGACCCCGCTCCTGGAGCGCGCCAACTTCCTGGCGATCTTCGCGAGCAACCTCGACGAGTTCTTCATGGTCCGGGTGGCCGGCCTCAAACGGCGCATCGCGACGGGCGTCGCCACCCGATCGGCCTCCGGCCTGCAGCCCCGCGAGGTGCTGGACCTCATCTGGACGCGCTCGCGCGAGCTCATGGCCCGCCACGCCGCCTGCTTCCAGCAGGACATCTCCCCGGCGCTGGCCGAGGAGGGCGTCCACCTGATCCGCTGGCCCGACCTCACCGAGAAGGAGCAGGCCCGCCTCTTCACACTGTTCCGGAACCAGATCTTCCCGGTGCTGACCCCGCTGGCCGTGGACCCCGCGCACCCCTTCCCGTACATCTCCGGCCTCTCCCTCAACCTGGCCGTGGTCGTACGCAACCCCGTCAGCGGCCACCGCCACTTCGCCCGCGTCAAGGTGCCGCCGATCCTCTCCCGCTTCCTGGAGGCCTCCCCGCAGCGCTACGTCCCGCTGGAGGACGTCATCGCCGCGCACCTGGAGGAGCTGTTCCCCGGCATGGAGGTGCTCGCGCACCACATGTTCCGCGTGACCCGCAACGAGGACCTGGAGGTGGAGGAGGACGACGCCGAGAACCTGCTCCAGGCCCTGGAGAAGGAACTCATGCGGCGCCGCTTCGGCCCGCCCGTGCGCCTGGAGGTCGAGGAGTCCATCGACCCCGGCGTCCTGGACCTCCTCGTGCAGGAGCTGAACGTCAACGCCTCCGAGGTGTACCCGCTGCCCGGGCCCCTGGACCTGACCGCCCTCTTCGGGATCGCCTCCCTGGACCGGCCCGAGCTCAAGTACCAGAAGTTCGTCGCCGGCACCCACCGGGACCTCGCCGAGGTCGAGTCCGCTCACGCGCCCGACATCTTCGCCGCCCTGCGCGAGCGCGACGTCCTGCTGCACCACCCGTACGACTCCTTCTCCACCTCCGTGCAGAGGTTCCTGGAGCAGGCCGCCGCCGACCCGGACGTCCTCGCCATCAAGCAGACGCTCTACCGCACCTCCGGCGACTCCCCGATCGTGGACGCCCTGATCGACGCCGCCGAATCCGGCAAGCAGGTCCTCGTACTCGTCGAGATCAAGGCCCGCTTCGACGAGCAGGCCAACATCAAGTGGGCGCGCAAGCTGGAGGAGGCCGGCTGCCACGTCGTCTACGGGCTCGTCGGCCTCAAGACCCACTGCAAGCTCTCCCTCGTCGTCCGCCAGGAGGGCGACCAGCTGCGCCGCTACGCCCACGTCGGCACCGGCAACTACCACCCCAAGACCGCCCGCCTGTACGAGGACCTCGGCCTGCTCACCGCCGACCCTCAGGTCGGCGCGGACCTCTCCGACCTGTTCAACCGGCTGTCCGGCTACTCGCGCCGCGAGACCTACCGCCGGCTGATGGTCGCGCCCCGCTCGCTGCGGGACGGCCTGATCGCGCGGATCGACAAGGAGGCCGCCCACCACAGGGCCGGCCGCCCCGCGTACGTGCGCCTCAAGATGAACTCGATCGTCGACGAGGCCCTCATCGACTCGCTCTACCGGGCCTCCCAGGCGGGAGTGCCCGTCGACATCTGGGTGCGCGGCATCTGCGCCGTCCGCCCAGGGGTCCCGGGACTCTCGGACAACATCCGGGTCCGCTCGATCCTGGGCCGCTTCCTCGAACACTCCCGGGTGTTCGCCTTCGGCAACGGCGGCGAGCCCGAGGTGTGGATCGGCAGCGCCGACATGATGCACCGCAACCTCGACCGCCGGATCGAGGCACTGGTCAGGGTCGCCGACCCGGCCCACCGCGCGGCACTGGACCGGATGCTGGAGACCGGCATGTCCGACGCCACCTCCTCCTGGCACCTGGGCCCGGACGGCGAATGGACCCGGCACAGCACGGACGCGGACGGCCAGCCGCTGCGGCACGTACAGGAGACGCTCATAGACGCCCGGAGGCGCCGGCGTGGCTCAGCCAAACCATGACCCCACTGCGGCCGCGGGTGACGTGCTCGGCGCATACCTGCGCTCCCAGGCCACGGCTTTCCTGCGGGGCCTACGCCAGTACGGTCCCAGCGCTGCGAGCGGCGCCGACACCGCGGAGAGCGGCGTCGCGGCGCGCACGCTGCGGGGCGCCGCGCGCCGCATCAGCGGATCACTGGCCACGTTCCGGGTGGTGACCGAGTCGTCCTGGGCCGACGGACTGCGCACCGAGCTGGTGTGGCTGTCCTCGACCCTGGCCGACGAGCACGCCTACGCCGCCCGGCTGGCCCGGCTCATGGACGCACTGCACCGGCTGTCGGGGTCCCCCGTGCTCCCCGCTCCGCGCGGCGCGGACGGCGCCCTGACGGTGGGCTCGGCGCGCGCGGGCGCGCTGCTGGACCGCCGGCTGACCCTGGCCCGTACGCGCGCCCACTCCGCCACCCTCCAAGCGCTCGGCTCGTCCCGCTTCCACGCGGTCGCGGACGCGGTGGCGGTGCTCGCCTCCGAGGTCCCGCTCGACGCCGTCGCGGCCCGCGGACGGGTGGGAGAGGTCCTCGTGCCGCTCGCGGCCGCGGCCGAAACCCGACTGTCGGCCGCGGTCTCGACGCTGCCGCCGGTCGGCGGCTGCGAGGCGGCGCCGAGCCCGTACGACGCGGACCAGGACGGCCCCTGGCACGAGGTACGCCGCCTCCTGCGGGTCCACCGGTACGCGCAGGAGGTCCTCGGCGAGGACGTGACCCGGCCGGCGGCCGCGGGCGAGGCCCTGGACCGCCACCGGGACGCCGCCGAGGCCGCCGCCGCGGCCACCTCGGCCGCCCGCACCCCGCGCATCGCCCCGGCGACGGCCTACGCCCTGGGCGTCCTGCACGCCGACCAGCGCCACGAGGTCGAGGCGGCCCGGGCCGACTTCCAGCGCCTCTGGCTCCGGGAGCCGACGGCGGCCGCACGACGGTGACGGCGGGACGACGGATGATGGCAGACAGGTGCGGACGCACCGCAGCGCACCGGGTCGTCCGCCACGGTTCACCGTCCGTTCACTCGGGCCGGTCGGCTGCTTCACCTCTTCAGCCTAATTTCGGTCGTGCACGGAAACGGCGGCTCACAGAGCGGGGCGGCCGCCCCGCGCGACCCCGACGCAGTAGTCCTCTTCGCACGCCGCCCGGTACGAACGGAACGCGGCCGGCGGCTTCTGGAAGGAACACCCGAAAGTGAAGCTTCAGCGCAAGAACATGCTTCGTGCCTCCGCCCTCGGTGCGCTTGTCGTGTCCGGCGCCCTGGTCCTCACGGCGTGCGGCTCGGACGACAACACCAAGACCGGGGACGGCACCACCAAGGCCGCTCCGGCCGCCGGCGAGATCAAGTGCGACGGCGCCAAGGGCAAGCTGCTCGCCTCCGGCTCCTCCGCGCAGAAGAACGCGGTCGAGCTGTGGGTCAAGAACTACATGGCCGCCTGCCCCGGCGTCGAGGTGAACTACAAGTCCTCCTCCTCCGGTGAGGGCATCGTCGCCTTCAACCAGGGCACCGTCGGCTTCGCCGGCTCCGACTCGGCGCTGAAGCCGGAGCAGGTCGAGGAGTCGAAGAAGATCTGCACCGGCGGCCAGGGCATCGACCTCCCGATGGTCGGCGGCCCCGTCGCCCTCGGCTTCAACGTCGCCGGCGTGGACAAGCTGAACCTCGACGCCGCCACGATCGCCAACATCTTCAACGACAAGATCAAGAAGTGGGACGACGAGGCGATCAAGAAGCTGAACCCCGGCGTCACGCTTCCCTCCACCGCCATCCAGGCCTTCCACCGCTCCGACGACTCGGGCACCACCGAGAACATCACCAAGTACCTCAAGGCCGCCGCCCCCGACGCCTGGCCGCACGAGGCCGCGAAGAAGTGGGCCGCCCCCGGCGGCCAGGCCGCCTCCGGCTCCGCCGGTGTCGCCGCGCAGGTCAAGCAGGTGGACGGCGCCATCGGATACTTCGAGCTCTCCTTCGCCAGCGCCCAGGGCATCAAGACCGTCGACCTGAACACGGGCGCCGCCGCCCCGGTCAAGGCCACCGGTGAGAACGCCTCCAAGGCCATCGCCGCCGCCAAGATCGCCGGCACCGGCTCCGACCTGGCCCTGAAGCTCGACTACACCACCAAGGCCGAGGGCGCCTACCCGCTGGTCCTGGTGACCTACGAGGTCGTCTGCGACAAGGGCAACAAGGCGGAGACCCTGCCGACCGTGAAGTCCTTCCTGAACTACGCCGCCTCGGACGCGGGCCAGAAGGTCCTCCTCGAGAACGGCTACGCGCCGATCCCGGCCGAGATCAACGCCAAGGTCCGCGAGGTCGTCAACTCGCTGGGCTAGTCCTGAGCTCCGAGGCCCGGTCCGCCCCCTCCCCCGTGCGGGGACCGGGCGGGCCGGCCCCGGAGACACTCCCCCTCCACCCGGGGGAATCCGGTGCACCGCCGCCAGGGGGCTCGCCCCCCACACAGACCGGAAAGACCATGGCTTCCACCACACCCACCCAGATAGACAAGGCTCCGCCTGTCGCCAGGAGCGCACGGTCCACCGGCCGCGCCGGTGACAAGATCTTCGCCGGGCTCTCCAAGGGATCCGGCATCCTGCTCCTGGTGATCATGGCGTCGATCGCCGCCTTCCTCACCTACCGCGCCACGATCGCCCTGTCGGAGAACGAGGGGAACTTCCTCACCACTTTCGACTGGAACGCGTCGGCCAACCCGCCCGTCTTCGGCATCGCCGTCCTGCTCTTCGGCACCGTCGTCAGCTCGATCATCGCGATGGCCATCGCGGTTCCGATCGCTGTCGGCATCGCCCTGTTCATCTCGCACTACGCGCCGCGCAAGCTGGCCGCGCCCCTCGCGTACGTGGTCGACCTGCTGGCCGCCGTGCCGTCGATCATCTACGGCATCTGGGGCGCCCTCTTCCTCGTTCCGCAGCTGAACGGCCTGAACCTCTGGCTGGACGAGTACCTCGGCTGGACGTACGTGTTCGACAAGACCGAGGTCGGCGTCGCCCGCTCGCTCTTCACCGTCGGCATCCTGCTCGCGATCATGATCCTGCCGATCGTGACCAGCGTCAGCCGTGAGGTCTTCCTCCAGGTCCCGCGCATGAACGAGGAGGCCGCCCTGGCCCTCGGCGCGACCCGCTGGGAGGTCATCCGGATGTCGGTGCTGCCCTTCGGCCGCTCCGGCGTCATCTCCGCCTCGATGCTCGGCCTGGGCCGCGCACTCGGCGAGACCATGGCCGTCGCGACCGTCCTCTCCCCGAGCTTCCTGATCTCCGGCCACATCCTGAACCCGGGTGGCGGCACCTTCGCGCAGAACATCGCCGCGAAGTTCGACGAGGCCAACGAGTTCGGCCGGGACGCGCTGATCGCCTCCGGTCTGGTCCTCTTCCTGCTCACCCTGCTGGTCAACGGTGCAGCTCGCCTGATCATCGCGCGCCGCAAGGACTTCTCGGGGGCGAACGCCTGATGAGCCACGCAATCCAGGACAAGCGGCCCACCCGGGCCCCCCGGTCCGCCGCTCCCACCAGCCTCACCCGAGGCGGCCTGCCCCGCTGGGCCCCGGCCGGCATCGCGGTCCTCTCGATCGCCCTCGGCAGCGGCATCGGCCTCGTCCTCGACCTCGCGAGCAAGATCCAGTGGGGTCTGATCGCGGCCCTCCTGTTCGTCGCGATCACGTACACCGCCAGCGCGGTGATCGAGAACCGCCGCCAGGCCAAGGACCGCGTCGCGACCTCCCTCGTATGGGTCTGCTTCGTCCTCGCGGTCATCCCGCTGCTCTCACTGATGTGGACCACGGTCAGCCGCGGCCTGAAGATGCTGAGCGGCGACTTCCTCAGCCACTCCATGAACGGCGTGACCAGCTTCGACGAGGGCGGCGGCGTCTACCACGCCCTGCTCGGCACCATCGAGCAGATCGCCCTGGCCACCCTGATCGCGGCCCCGATCGGCCTGCTGACCGCCGTCTACCTGGTCGAGTACGGCAAGGGCACGCTCGCCAAGGCCGTGACCTTCTTCGTCGACGTCATGACCGGCATCCCCTCCATCGTCGCGGGTCTGTTCATCCTCACGACCTGGAACCTGATGCTCGGCTTCGGCCCCTCCGGCTTCGCCGGCGCGATGGCCCTGTCGATCCTGATGATGCCGGTCGTGGTCCGCTCCACCGAGGAGATGCTCAAGCTCGTCCCGAACGAGCTGCGCGAAGCCGCCCTGGCCCTCGGTGTGCCGAAGTGGCGCGTGATCCTCAAGGTCGTCCTCCCCACCGCCATCGGCGGCATCTCCACCGGCCTGATGCTGGCCGTCGCCCGCATCGCCGGTGAGACCGCCCCGATCATGCTGCTGGTCTTCGGCTCCCAGCTGATCAACGGCAACCCCTTCGAAGGCGCCCAGTCCTCGCTCCCCCTCTACATTTGGGAGCAGTACAAGGTCGGCAGTGAAGCCTCCTACGACCGGGCATGGGCCGCAGCGCTCGTCCTGATCGCCTTCGTCATGATCCTCAATCTGGTGGCCCGCGGCATCGCCCGCTGGAAGGCCCCCAAGACCGGTCGCTGACGCGACTGTATGAAAGCGAAGTGACCCCCATGGCGAAGCGAATCGACGTCAGCGGACTGTCCGCCTTCTACGGCAGCCACAAGGCCATCGACGACATCTCGATGACCGTCGAGCCCCGCTCGGTGACGGCCTTCATCGGCCCCTCCGGCTGCGGCAAGTCCACCTTCCTGCGCACCCTCAACCGCATGCACGAGGTCACCCCCGGCGGCCGCGTCGAGGGCAAGGTGATGCTGGACGACGAGAACCTGTACGGCGTCGGCGTGGACCCCGTCGCGGTCCGCCGCACGGTCGGCATGGTCTTCCAGCGCCCGAACCCCTTCCCCACCATGTCGATCTTCGACAACGTGGCGGCGGGCCTGCGGCTGAACGGCAACTTCAAGAAGTCCGAGCTGAGCGACATAGTGGAGCGCTCCCTCCAGGGCGCGAACCTCTGGAACGAGGTCAAGGACCGCCTGAACAAGCCCGGCTCGGGCCTCTCCGGCGGTCAGCAGCAGCGTCTGTGCATCGCCCGCGCCATCGCGGTCGAGCCGCAGGTCCTGCTGATGGACGAGCCCTGCTCGGCCCTCGACCCGATCTCCACCCTGGCGATCGAGGACCTGATCGGCGAGCTCAAGGAGCGCTTCACGATCGTCATCGTGACGCACAACATGCAGCAGGCCGCCCGCGTCTCCGACCGGACCGCGTTCTTCAACCTCGCGGCGGTCGGCCAGCCCGGCAAGCTCATCGAGATCGACGACACGGACCGGATCTTCTCCAACCCGTCCGTGCAGGCGACCGAGGACTACATCTCGGGCCGCTTCGGCTAAAGCGAGATGTGAGAGCGTCCCGCGGTGCTGCATGGCGGTGCCACCGCGGGACGGAGGAAAGAAAGAGGGCCGGCTCCCCCTGGGTGGGGGGAGCCGGCCCGCTTTCGTGTCCGTACGCCGTGCCTAGCCGAAGGCCAGGTTCACGATCCAGAAGCTGACCGCGGCGACCAGCGCCGCGGCCGGCATCGTGATGAACCAGCCCAGGATGATGTTCTTGGCGACGCCCCAGCGCACCGCGTTCACGCGCTTCGTCGCACCCACGCCCATGATCGCCGAGGTGATCACGTGCGTGGTGGAGATCGGCGCGTGGAAGAGGTAGGCCGAGCCGAACATGATCGAGGCGCCGGTGGTCTCCGCCGCGAAGCCCTGCGGCGGGTCCAGCTCGATGATCTTGCGGCCGAGCGTACGCATGATGCGCCAGCCGCCCGCGTACGTACCCAGCGACAGCATCACGGCACACGCGACCTTGACCCACACCGGGATCGGCGCGTCAGAGGTCTGCACGTCGGCGATGACCAGGGCCATCACGACGATGCCCATCGTCTTCTGCGCGTCCTGCAGACCGTGGCCGAGCGCCATCGCGGCCGCCGACACCGTCTGCGCGATACGGAAGCCGTGCTTCGCCTTGTGCGGGTTGGACCGGCGGAACATCCACAGGATGACCACCATCACCAGGTAACCGGCGACCAGGCCGACCACGGGCGAGACGAACATCGGGATGACGACCTTGTCGAGCACGCCCGACCAGATGACCTCCGTACCGCCGGCCAGGGCCGCACCCACCATGCCGCCGAAGAGGGCGTGCGAGGAGGACGAGGGCAGGCCGAAGTACCAGGTGATCAGGTTCCACACGATCGCGCCGACCAGCGCCGCGAAGAGGATCCACATGCCCGTGGAACCGTGCGGCGTCTCGATCAGACCCTGGCTGACCGTCTTGGCCACCCCGCTGCCCAGGAAGGCGCCGGCGAGGTTCATCACCGCGGCCATCGCGAGGGCGGCGCGCGGGGTCAGCGCACGCGTCGAGACCGAGGTCGCGATCGCGTTCGCCGAGTCGTGGAAACCGTTCGTATACGTGAAACCGAGCGCGACACCGATGGTCACGACCAGAGCGAAGGTGTCCACGAGGTTCAGGACTCCTTGACCGCGATGGTCTCCACCGTGTTCGCGACGTGCTCGAACGCGTCGGCTGCCTCTTCGAGCACGTCGACGATCTGCTTGAGCTTCAGCACCTCGATGGCGTCGTACTTGCCGTTGAAGAGGTGCGCGAGCAGCTTGCGGTGGATCTGGTCCGCCTGGTTCTCCAGCCGGTTGACCTCGATCCAGTACTCGGTGAGGTTGTCCATCGTCCGCAGGTGCGGCATCGCCTCGGCGGTCAGCTCCGCCGCCCGCGCCAGCACCTCGATCTGCTGCTCGACGCCCTTGGGAAGCTCCTCCACGTTGTAGAGGACGACGAGGTCGACGGCCTCCTCCATGAAGTCCATGATGTCGTCGAGGGACGACGCCAGGGAGTAGATGTCCTCGCGGTCGAACGGCGTGATGAAGGAGGAGTTCAGCTGGTGGAAGATCGCGTGTGTCGCGTCGTCCCCCGCGTGCTCCGCCGCCCGCATCCGTTCCGCGATCTCGGCCCGGGCGGAGGTGTCCGCTCCGAGCAGTTCCATCAGGAGCTTGGAGCCCGTGACGATGTTGTCCGCGGATGCGGCGAACATGTCGTAGAAGCTCGTCTCCCTGGGGGTCAGACGAAATCGCACGTGAGGTCCTCGGGGTGCATCGGATTTGGTCAGGCTGATGCTAGGCGCATCCCCCTGCCACGGCTAACCGGCCGTTCCTCAGTGTCCTCCATCAGGCAGAGTGAGGACCACGGGCCCCTGCCCGTCGGGCGCGAGCCCGGTATCCTATACCCATGAGGGGTATGCACCCCCTCGTTCTCGTTCGACCACGGGAGGACGTATGACGACCATCGAGGCGGAGGGCACCGGAGCCGGAACCGGCACGGCGGCCACCCCCGGCACCTCCCACGACGGCGGGGCCGTCCACGGCTACCACCACCAGAAGGACGAGCACCTCAAGCGGCTGCGCCGGATCGAGGGCCAGATCCGCGGCCTCCAGCGGCTCGTCGACGAGGACGTCTACTGCATCGACATACTCACGCAGGTCTCGGCCAGCACGAAGGCACTGCAGTCCTTCGCGCTCCAGCTGCTGGAGGAGCACCTGCGCCACTGCGTCGCCGCAGCGGCGGTCAAGGGCGGAGCCGAGATCGACGCCAAGGTCGAGGAGGCCACGAAGGCCATCGCGCGGCTCCTGCGCACCTGAGCCGCCCGGACCCCCGCCCGTCGGCAGCGGGCGGGAGCCACCGGCGCGGGCCGGAGCCGCCGGCCAGGGCGGGAGCTACCGGCCCAGCAGGACTTCGTCGATGCGGTCCAGGCTCAGCCTGTCCTCGGCGGCCGCGGACGCCGCGATGATCAGCTCACCGCACAGTTCGATCTCGGCGAGCGCCACGTGGTCCTGCACCGTCGTACCGCCTGCGGGAGTCACGCGTGTCACCTCGATCTGCCACCGGCCACCGGCCGTCGTCGGTCATGCCGCACCCCTGGGGTCATGCCGCACCCCTTGCCGGCGCCCGGCTTCTCAGCGTAGGGAGGGCGCCCCTCCCCCCGCATGACACGGATGGACCATTTCCGGATACCCGGCCATGGCCCGATCGCGCCGCTCCCGGCCCGCCCGCCCCGCTAGTCGGCGATCTTTCCGGCGTAGATGTCCCCGCTCGAGGGCAATACGACGGTCACCGGCACCCCGAATCCGTACAGGAGCGTGGTCGACGACACATCGATCACGCCATGGTTGACGTAGGTGAAGCGGTGCCTGACCTTCCGCAGCCGCCCCTCCTCGTCGAGGTAGGCGTCGAAGGGCACCGTGTGCTTGCTGAACCCTTTCGCTGCGGCCTGCAGCGCCCCGCGCATCTCCGCCGACGCGCTCCCGGCGGCCCGCCCGATGTCGGTGGTCCCCCGGTAGTGCCGCACCTTGGTGCCCGCCACCTCGGTCTCCCCCACGTACGTCACCCCCTGCGCGACCCGCAGCAGCTCGGCCGCGATCAGCGGGTCGGTGGCCCCGCCGGTGACCAGGTTCCCGTCGGCGAGGGTGGTCGTGTCGAGACGCACCCACTTGTCGGCGGGGACGCCCGCGCCGCGGTTCTTCATGTAGAGCGCGCCGGGCACGAGGAGTTCGGTGATGGACCGGTGCCCGTCCTCGCCCTTCACATCGGCCGGGAGCAGTACCAGGAGCTGCCCCATCCGCTTCTTGAAGTCGACGCCGCCCTCGCCGCGGATGGTGACCCGGGTCCCGCCGGTGGCCATCTCCATGGCCGTACGGGCTCGGGCGCTGCCCGTGCGCGCCAGGACGTCGGCGGCGCCGCGGACCGCCGCCGACGCCTCCGCCGGAGACCGGTCGTCGCTTCCGCCGCCGCCGGCGCACCCGCCCGTCGCCGTGACGGCCAGGGTGACTCCGGCGGCGAGCACCACCTCGGCCGCGCGTCCGCGCAGCAGCCTGTTCCGGTGAACCACCATCGCCTGCCAACCCCCAACGCGTGACCGCTGATTGCCCAGGTCCCCACCCGCTCCGGTTAACGAGCCCCCGGGTTTCGCGTCACGGGGCACACCTTGCCCGACCCCCGAGTGCCCCGGGTACCGTGGAGAAGTGGAACCGCACATCGACGCGACCCCGGTCCCTGCGCTGGACTCCGTGCCGCCCCCGCGGCCCCGGTCGCAGCCGCCGACCGCCCACACCACATCCACCGCCGACCGCGGATCGTTCTGCCTGGCCGTCTGCTCCTGCGGCTGGAAGGGCCCGGCCCGCCGCTCCCGCGACCTGGCCCGCAAGGACGCCGCGGGCCACGAGGCCGCGGAGACCGCCCAGTAATTTCCGGTCACAGCGCCAGGGAGGCGTCTCGCCCGTTCGGACGGCCCGACTGGCCGGGGGCCGCCGCAACGGATGCCCTTGACTCATGCCAGGTTCCGCAGCCCGCCTCGCCGCCCTCCTGTGGGCCCTGCTCATCGCGTTCGCCCCGGCGGCCGCGGCCGCCGCGGCCTGGGCCGGACCCGCGGGCTCCGCGGACGGCCCGGCCGACGTGGCGCTGGCCATCGGGCTCACCTCCGCCGCGGCCGCGGCCACCGTCCTGTGGCTGCGCTCCCGCCACCGCCGCGAGGGCGGCACCGACGCGGGTGACCGGTGACGCCCCGGCCCCGCCCGCGGGCGGTCCTGGTGTGCTTCGGGGTGGCCGCGCTGTGCCTGCTGACGGCCGTGCTGCTCGCCGTATGGGACTCCTACGGGACGCGCTGAACCGCGGCGGGGGTCAGGGGTGTCAGGCGGCGAGGTCGCTGTCCCGCGTGCGCCGGCCCCCCGGCGGGGTCTGGGGCTGCGCGAGGCCGACCGGCAGGGGCCGCACCCGCTCCCCGGCCCGTACGAGCCGGCCGAGGCGCGGGGAGGCGGCCACCGCCCGGACGACCGGGCTGAGCAGCGCCAGCGCGAGCGGCGCGAGGACGAGGACGACGGCAGTACCGAGCGCGAGGCCCCCGATCACGTCCGTCGGGTAGTGGACCCCCATGTAGACGCGGCAGAGGCCTTCGAGGAGGGCCAGTCCGATCCCGGCGAGGCCGAGCTTGCGGTGGGCGACGAACAGCCCTACGCCCAGGGCCATCGCGACGGTGGTGTGGCCGCTGACGAAGGAGTACTCGGTGTTCCCGAGTCCCACGCCCCAGCCGGGGTCGAGGACCTGCAGCCCCTCGTGCTGGCGGAACGGCCGCTGCCGCCCGACGAATGCACGCAGCGGCACGTTCACGAGCAGGGCCAGGCCGGCGGCGAGGGGGGCCCACACGAGCGCGGTGACGGTCTCGGCGGCGGCGGTCTCGTCCTGTCGGCGGGCGCCGCGCCAGCACCACAGGACCAGCAGCACCAGGGCCAGCAGGATGCCGTACTCGCCGGCCAGGCTCACGGCCGTGTCCAGCCAGGACGGGGCCCGCCGGGCCGCTCCGTTGACCTCGTACAGCAGGCTGACATCCACGTTCGGCCCACCTGTTGTGAGTCCAGCCATGGTGACGCGGCCCCTTGCTCTTGCCGTGGTTCCCCTGCGGGCGCACCCGGGTGTGCGCCCCTTCGACACCCTCTTGATCAACCCCGCGTTCATGGAACGCCCGTTCTCACGACCGGGTTCCACTCTCCACCGAATGATCACGGCAACGTTATCGAAGAGTGACTGGCCGTCGCAGCTCAGGGCCTTTGCCTCACGGAGAGTTGCCAGGACGGCCGGCGGCCGACCGCACCGGAAGGGCTTCCGCCCCGTCCTTCGTCACGCGGGTCGCACCGAAGTAGTCGGGCGTGTCGATCTTGTCGAAGCGGATGACCGCCCCGGTATATGGGGCGTTGATCATGTATCCGCCGCCCACGTAGAGCCCGACGTGCCGGATCTCCCGGGAGTTCGTCAGATCATCGGAGAAGAACACCAGGTCTCCGGGCAGGAGTTCGTCACGCGCGGGGTGCGGACCGGCGTTGTACTGGTCGTTGGCCACGCGCGGCAGCTCGATCCCGACCGTCTCGTACGCCGCCTTGGTCAGCCCCGAGCAGTCGAACCGCCCGCCGTGGTCGGGCGTACCGTTGCCGCCCCACAGGTACGGCGTGCCCAGCTGCTTCTGCGCGAAGTAGATGGCTCCGGCGGCCTGTTGCGAGGGCGCCACCCGGCCCACGGGCCGCGCGAAGCTCTTCGCCAGCGTCGTGATCGCCTTCACGTACCCCTGGGTCTCCTTGTACGGCGGCACTCCCCCGTACTTGATGACCGCGTAGGCGCCGGCGTTGTAGGCGGCCAGCATGTTCGACGTCGCGTCACCGGGCACGCTCCGCACGTCCTTGGCGAGCTGGCAGTCGTACGAAGCGGCCGAGGGGATCGCGTCGTTCGGGTCCCAGATGTCCCGGTCCCCGTCCCCGTCCCCGTCGATGCCGTGGCCGGCCCAGGTGCCCGGGATGAACTGCGCGATGCCCCGCGCGTCCGCCGGACTGACGGCGCTGGGATTCCAGCCGCTCTCGGAGTACAGCTGCGCGGCGAGCAGGGGAGGGCTGATGGCCGGGCAGAGGTTGCCCCACTTCTCCACCAGCGCCTGGTACTTCGCGGGCACGGCCCCCTTGGTCAGGCCCACGGCACGGCCGCCGGCACCCGCTCCCACGAGCCCCGCCGCCGCCGAGTACGTCCCCACGACGAGGAGCACCACGAAGGTCAGACACAGCCCGATCCCGATCCCGCCGGCCATCCAGAATCTGCGCACCCGTCAACCCTCCCCCATCACGGTCACTTCACCGTGTGATTCGGCCGTGTCGCATGTCCTACTACCCCACTTGGAAGCCGGTGCAGGCGATGCTCGCGTACTTCGCAGGGTCATCCTCGACGTGGTAGAAGACGACCGTCCAGTCCCCGCGGTCGGCGGACAGGGGCACGGCGGGCCAGGTCCTGCCCCCGCCGTGCATCGAGAAGTCGTCCGGATACGTCAGCTCCACGTCCCCGCCCGACTGCCAGTGGGTGTAGATGTCGACGGGCTTGCTGGTGTATCCGACGGCCCGGTTGTCCGTGGGGAAGGGCTTGCCGGTGCCCGGTTCGATGTCGTGCGGGGACTTCACGGCCACGGACACGTGGTACGGGGCCGGCCTGGTCTTCTCCATCTCCGCGTACTTGATCCGCATCTTGATGCTCGCGGTATCGCCCGGCACCCCGTTCCGGCTCGTCGTCGACACCGACGACTGGAACCCGGCCCCCGGGGACTTCTCCTCCGCCGGCTGGTTGCACTGGCCGATGCCCTGGGCCGCCTGCACCGGATCGGGGGCACCCGTCCACAGGTAGCGCGAGACCCTGTTGCCCTCGATGTACTCGGCGGGGGGCTTGCCGCCGCCCTGCGGGGCGGCCGGAGCGGGCGTGGCGGGTGCGCCCGTGCGCCCCTGCGCGGAGGCCCCGCCCCCGCCGGGCCCTCCGGCTCCCCCGTCCCCGGCCGGAGGCATCAGCTTCCAGGCCGCCAGGGCGAGGGCCGCCACCACCGCCACCCCGGCCGAGGCCCACAGACCGCGCCGCCGCCCGCCCCGCCCGGCGCGCGTGGGCACGTACGGCACCCCGGGCCCCTCGGTCGGCATCGCGTGCACCCCGGCCACCGCCTCCACCGGTAGGGGTATGGGTACGAGTGCGGGCACATGGGCGGGCGCGGGTACAGGCTCCGCGAGCGCCCCCAGCCCCGCGTACACCGGATCGTCCACCAGCGCGTCCCGCACCCCGCAGCGGCGGACCACCTCCGCCGGATCCGGGCGCTGTGCCGGGTCCTTCGCCACGCACGCCCCGATCAGCGCCGCCAGGCCCGGCTCCACCCCGGCCAGGTCGACCGGCTCGTGCACCGCCCGGTAGCTCACCGTCGCCGGGTCGCCCGTACCGAACGGCGCACGCCCGGTCGCCGCGTACGCCATCGTCGCGCCCAGCGCGAAGACGTCCGCCGGCCCGCCGTCCCCCGTCCCGGTGCCGACGAGCACCTCCGGCGCGGTGAACCCGGGCGTGCCCGGGGCCTGGCCGTCCTGCGTGAGCGCGGTGGCCCCGACCCCCTTCGCGATGCCGAAGTCGATCAGTTGTGGGCCCTGTCCGCCCAGGATGACGTTGTGCGGCTTCAGGTCCCGGTGCGTCACCCCGTACGCGTGGACGCTCGCCAGCCCCTCGGCCAGGGCCGCGAACAGCCGCAGGCAGGTGTCCGCCGGCAGGGCCCCGCGGGCCGCGACAGCCCGGCCCAGCGTGGGTCCGGCCACGTACTCCGTGGCCAGCCAGTACGGCGGGGCGGCGAGCGAGGCGTCGATCAGGTTCGCGGTGTAGGCCGACCTGACCGCCCGCACCGTCTCGGCCTCCCGCCGGAACCGCGCCAGCGCCTCCGGATGCCCCGTGATCTCGTCCCGGATCACCTTGACCGCCACCAGCCGCCCGCCGGGCGAACGCCCGAGGTACACCTGCCCCATGCCCCCGGCCCCCAGGCGGGCCAGCAGCACGTGCTCCCCGATCCGGGCGGGATCGGTCCCCTTCAGTGCCTCCATGCGCACGAGGCTGCCATACCGACTCCCCTGCCCAACACCGGGGTTGGCGCCCGACGCCGCTTCAGCGCGGTGCGACGTACAGGCTCTGCGCGCTCCGCCCGATCGGGCCCTTCTCGTCGTGGAGCTGTGCGTCCGCCAGCCCGATGCCCGCCGCGTCCACGCTCGTACGGGCCTGCACGCACACCCACTCGCCCACCGGGTGGCGGTGCAGGTGGACGGTCAGGTCGCTGTTGATGAAGACATAGGCCCCGAAGTCCATCACCGCGCTGATCCCGTTGCCCGAGTCGGCGGCGATCAGCGCCCGGTCCAGCGGCCTGGTCTCCTCCCCGGCGATCAGCGGCACCTTCATCCGCATCCAGCAGGTGCCGGGGCCCGGCTCGACGAAGGCGCCCTCGGTGAACCGGGTCTCCATGGCCGAGTGGTAGCCGGTCTCCCACGGCACCGGGAAGAACGGTGTCACCTCCACCTCCCCCGGCGTCGGCAGCTGCGGCCCGCTCACCACGGCCGGTACGGACTCCTCGGCGACCCGGATCCGCAGGGCCCGCGCCAGCATCACGGGCGCGGCGCCCACCGGGCCGAGCGCCGCCTCGACCACCTCGGTGCTGCGCCCGGAACGCAGCACGCTCGTGGTGACCTCCAGCTCGCCGATCGGCACCGGGCGCAGGATCTCGTACGTGATCCGGGCGATCCGCATGCCCGCGCGCGCATCCGGCCGCTCCTCGACGGCCCGCCCCAGCAGCGCGGCCGGCGGACCGGCGTGCTGCGAGCCCGCGTCCCACGGCCCGCGCGTGTACTCGGTGGCCCGGAAGCGCCCGGGACCGACCCGCTCGAAGAACCCCTCGCACCCCTCGGCAGTACCCATACCCGCCACGCTACCGACTGGTAACCACGTCCACCAGCCCTCCGCGAAGGGTCAGCGGGCGAACCCCAGCCCCACCCCCAGCCCCACCAGCACCGACCCGATGGCCCGGTTCAGCGCCTTCTGCGCCTTCAGCATCCGCTCACGCAGACTGGAGACGGAGAAGAACACCGCCACCGCACCGAACCACCCCAGGTGCGCCGCCGACATGAACAGCCCGTAGCCGGCCTGCTGCCACAGCGGCGTCCCCGGATCGACCACCTGCGTAAAGGTCGACACCACGAACAACGTCGTCTTCGGGTTGAGCACATTGGTCAAGAACCCCGACCGCATCGCCCCCAGCCGGGTCAGCTGCGACTTCGGCTCCAGGTCCACCGTCACCTCCGCCCGCGCCCGGAAGGTCCGTATCCCGATCCACACCAGGTACGCCGCACCCGCCAGCTTGATCACGGTGAACAGCGCGGTGGAGGAGGCGATCAGCAGACCGACCCCCAGCATCGTGTACGAGACGTGGACCAGCACCCCCGCCGCGACCCCCGCGGTGGCGAACAGCCCCGTGGGCCGGCCGTAGAGATAGCTGTTGCGCACCACCATGGCGAAGTCCGCACCAGGACTGATCACGGCGAGCAGGGTGATGACGGCGACTGCGATCACTTCTGTCATACGCCGATGCTCGCCGCCCCCCTCCCTCTCGATCAACCCCCGTCCTCCAGCACACACGTGACGCATGGACCTGCGACAGCCCCTCACCCTGCGCCCCTTCCACCCCGCGGTCGACGCCCCCGCGCCGCGCCGCTGGATCCCGGGACCCACCGACCTCATGACCTGGGCCCGCCCGGACCTCCGTCGGCCGCCGGACGACGCCCAACCCGCCGCGTACGCCGCGGAGCCCGGCCGCCGGATGCTCATCACCGCGGCCGACCGGCGACAATGAAGGCGTGTCCCACAGCCTGCCGCTCCTGCAAGCCGACTGCGCGAACTGCTTCGCGCTCTGCTGCGTCGCCCTGCCGTTCGCCAAGTCCACCGACTTCGCCGTGGACAAGCCCGCCGGAACCCCCTGCGAGAACCTCCGCAAGGACTTCCGCTGCGGCATCCACACCCGGCTGCGCGACCAGGGCTTCCAGGGCTGCACCGTCTTCGACTGCTTCGGCGCGGGCCAGCAGGTCTCCCAGGTCACCTTCGGCGGCCGCGACTGGCGCACCCACCCCGAGACCCGCGCGGAGATGTTCGACGTCTTCCCGGTGATGCGACAACTGCACGAGCTGCTCTTCTACGTGGACCAGGCGCTGGCCCTCCCCGACGCCGCCCCCGTCCACCCCGAGCTGCGCCGCGTGCTCGCCGAGACGGAGCGGTGGACGCGCGCCGACGCCGGCGCCCTCGCGGACCTGGACGTCACGGACCTGCGGGGCCGGATCAACACGCTGCTCCTGAAGACCAGCGAGCTGGCCCGCGCCAAGGTCCCGGGCCGCAGGAAGAACCACCGCGGCGCCGACCTGATGGGCGCCCGTCTCGCCGGGGCGAACCTGCGCGGGGCGAACCTCCGCGGCGCCTACCTGATCGCCGCCGACCTCTCCCGCGCCGACCTCCGCACGGCCGACCTGATCGGCGCGGACCTCCGCGACGCGAACCTGCGCGGCGCGGACCTCCGCGGAGCGGTCTTCCTCACCCAGCCCCAACTGAACGCGGCCCACGGCGACCCCGGCACCCGGATCCCCCCGACCCTGACCCGCCCCGCCCACTGGACCTGACGGCTACCGCCTCCCCGCCGCCCCGCCCGGCCCCGCGGGCGTGCGAGGCACGGGGTCCGGGGGTGCGGGGGTCCGGGGGTGCGGGGGTGCGGGCGGGGGGTGGCAGGGCCCCCGCAAGGGCACCGCACCCGCGTGCGTACGCGGCGCGAGCCCCGGATCCGCCCCTCCCGCGGCAGGCGCCGGTCAACCGGCCGAAGGCGGAATCTCCTTCATCCGGTCGACGACACTCCGCGACATCACGGCGTTGGTGAACACCACCGTGCCCTCCTTGATCAGCCCGTCCTCGCCGGAACTGCCACGCACCTGGACGACCCGCTCGCCGAGGAACACCAGCGTCTCCCGATCGAAGATCCACTCCTCCCGCCGGCCGGTCTCCTCGTCGAGCCGGGCGACCGCGATCCCGTGCCGGCCCGCGGCATCGACGGCGTCGTCCACCGTCACCACGCCGGGAATCTTCGCCGCGGTCCTGTAGAGCGCGGCCGTCAGCTCCGCCGGCGCATACGTGCCGCGCAACAGGTCGCCGATCGTGGTGAAGGCCTGCTGGTCGGGGCTGCGGCCCATCCCACGGGTCTCCTCGTAGATCCTCTTCAGCAGCACGTCGGGGTCGGTGGGCAGCCCGGCGAGATAGTCATGGCTGGGAGCGTTGAGGCTCGGCTGCACGGCCTTGCCCTCCTCCTCGGGCCGATCCAGGGTCACCCCTCCCGGGCCGGTGGCGCCGGGCTCGATCAGCCAGCCCTTGCGGCCGTCCGGTGAGTTCCACGTGTGGCGCATGTGCAGTTCCTGGCTCACCAGGCTGCTCTTGTCGTCGACGATCTTCACGTAGGTGTCGGCCGTCTTGCTCCCGATGTAGATGAACTGGTCCGGGCGGACCTGCACGCCGGGGCCTGCGGAGGCGGCCGCCAGGGAGATGCGGTCCAGGAGCTGCGCCGTGCCCCTAGCGTCGGCGGTGCCGATCCGGGTGGTCATCGCCGGACCCGTGGCGATCGTGGAGCCCGTTCCGTCCGCCGCGCCCCGGTCCACGTAGGTGAGGAAGCCGGCGGCGAGCGCCCCGGCCAGGGCGAAGGCCCCGACGGGGATCAGGATCGCCTGGCGCAGGAAGGGGTTGCGCGGCCTGGCCGCACGGGCGGGGGCGGGGCCGGCGTCGCCTTGGCCGGCTCGCAGGTCTTCGTGGATCTGGGCCATCAGTCGCTCCTTGTGGAACTGGTGGCGGCCCGCGGGAAGTTCCCGTTCGGCGAACGGCAGGGGGAGGGTGTTCTCCTCCCGGCCGGCCGGGCGGCGCCGGAAAAGGTCGGCGTTCATCAGATTCCCTCCTGTGCGGACCGGACCGCCTTCGCGCGGTCCTCATATGTCTGTCGGGACCGGGCCGCCAGTTCCCGCCTGTTCTTCTTCATTTCCGCGTCGGCGAGCCTGCGCAGCTTCGTACGGGCCCGCGACAGCCTGGAACGCACGGTGCCTACCGGAATGCCGAGGACCCGGGCTGCCTCGGCGTACTCCAGGCCCTCGCACAGGCACAGCAGGAGCACTTCGCGCTCGGGCCGGCGCAGCGCACTCAACTGCGCCAGCGTGGCCGCGATCTGCAGCCGGTCGTCCAGCCGCCCGGCCACCTCGTCGGCATGGTCGGGGACGGCACCGACACCCGCGGCCGCCGCGGCGGCCGCGGCGGCGGCCCGGAAGCGGCGGTTGCCGCGGCAGTGGTTGCGGGCGATGTTGGTGGTGATCCCCAGGAGCCAGGGCCGCAGGGAGCCGCCTTCGGGATCGACCGTGCCGCGCAGCCGCCACGCCTCCAGGAAGGCCGCCGACATGACGTCCTCCGCGACGCCCCAGTCCCCGGTCATCCGGAAGGCATGGTTGTAGAGGGTGCGGGAGTAGCTGTCGAACAGCTCCGCATAGGCGTCCGGATCACCGGACCGCACCCGAGTTCGCATGTCTGTGGTCACTCCTGTCGGCTGTCCGGCAGCCCCGGCGGAGTTCCCGTGACCCGCGTCACACCCGCCGGGCGGCCCAGGGGCACTCTACGAACCACTCACCGCCGGACCGCCCCCAGGGGGTGGCGCCCCGGAGGCCAGGACCGGACCCGACACCTGCGACCGGACCGCCGACCGGGCAGGGCCGGACGTCCGCGCACGGCGGCCCGGCGGCGATCAGGCGCGGGCCCCCCGCCCCACCCGCGCCAGAAAGCCCCGCACGGCGGCGAAGTACCCCTCCGGATCCCCGACCCGCACGGCGTGCCCCGCCGGCAGCTCCACCAGCCGCACCCCGGGCCTGCGCACCGTCATCTCCCTCGCGTGCTCCGCCGACAGCACCCCGCTCCGGTCCCCCCGCACCAGCAGCGTCGGCGTCCGCACCCGCAGCCAGTCCGCCCAGTGGTCACCGTTGAGCCCCTGCTGGGACTCGACCATGTCCTCCACCTCGAACGCGGCCCCCCACCCGTCCGGGTACTCCCGTACCGCCCCCTCCAGATACGGCGCGGAGCTCCCCAGCCCCGCCAGGAACCCGGCCCGGGTCGTGGCCCGCCGCGGCCAGGCCCGCGCGAACGACAGGTCGCCGTCGACCACCGCCCCGATGTCCTCGACCACCACCGCCCGCACGAGGTCCGGCCGCCGCGCGGCCAGCTGGTAGGCGTTGACCCCGCCCAGCGAATGCCCCAGTACCACCGCGGGCCCCAGCCCCACGTGCTCCAGCAGGGCGGCCGCGTCCGCGACGTACCCCTTGCGCGTGTACTCCCCCGCCCGGTCGGAATCCCCCTGCCCGCGCTGGTCCAGGGCGATCACCCGCCACGCCGGGCCCACCTCGCGGGCCAGCCTCTCGAAGTCCGCCCCCGCCCCGAAATGCCCGTGCAGCGCCAGCAGCGGCGCCCCCGGCCCGCCGAAGTCCGTGTAGGCGAGACGCCGCCCGTCCCGCGCCACCATCACCCCCGGCAGCGGCCCCAGCTTGTCGGTCACCCGCTGCCGCAGCAGCTGGTACTCCTCCCACCGCCGCTTCAGCCGCCCGCCCGGCCGCTTCACCACCCGTCCGGGCGTGACCGTCTCACCCCGCCGGAACTGCTCCCGCGTCAGATCGACCCGGATGCCCCCGGGGAGCAGGTTCCACCAGTGGTAGCCCTCCTGCCGCCCCTCGTGGAACACCTCGCCCAGCACCAGGTCCCCGCCCACGAGGTCCTGCACGACCAGGGCGGTGATGTCACATTGCCCCCAGGCCGGATTCTCCGGAGTCCAGGGCACCCGGCTGATGTCGGCCGGCTCGCAGGTCTCGACGGACCATCCCGCCCGAATGGCCGCCTCAAGATCCGCAAGAGTCCAGGTAGTCGTCATCCCCTCAGCGTGCCGCACCCCACTGACAACGCGGCGGGCCGCGGCCTCGGGTCGGCGTCAGCGTGCGCGAGGACTCGAAGACTCGAAGACCACCCGGCGGTGGTGAGCACCGCCCCGCGGACCCGGCGGGCGACCTCGACGGCCACCCTGAGGAGGTGGAGCTCACCCGCGATCCGGCCTACGGATGGAATACTGACGGAATGTCGGACTTATGTCAGCGAGCCGGCCCAACGACACGCGACCCCGCTGCTCCGAACGGCGGCCCCTCGCCCCGCCCCCCGTACGCCGAGAGGACAATCATTGCCCGGCGTCACCCCCCGTGATACACAGAGTGACCGCACGTTCTTGCGGATGGACGGCAGCCCGGCCCAGGTCAGAGCGCGGAAGCCGGGCGCGGGCCGCGAGATCGGGTAAAGAGAGCCGACAAGTCGACGACGGCGGCGGTTTCATCAGCGAAGATAGTGCGTGACCCCTGCCGTCGGGCAGCGGGCCTCCGGAACTACCCTTACAGGGGCGGTGAGTTACATGATCCTGGCAGCCGAAAAGGGCGACATCACCACCATCATCGGCGGAATCGCCCCGAATTGGGGGCCGTTCGGCAGTCTCGGCAACGAAGCGAAGGTCATGATCGAGGTGGTCATGGCCGTGGCGATCCTCCTCTGCCTCGGCATCGCCATCTGGGGCGCGGCCAAACAGCGCATCGGCGCCACCGCCCTGCGCGACACGTTCAGCGCGGAACAGGGCAAGGGCCTGATCGTGGCCGGCCTCACGGGCGTCTTCATCATCGGCTCCCTCGGCACGCTCTTCACGATCGTCTACGGAATGGCCGTCTAGCCCGACCGACCACCGGTGGCCCCGACCTGATGAGAGGTCACCACACCGCATCCACGCGGGAACCAGCGCTACCGTCGTACGACGCGGAGGGGGCGGAAACGGAAATGAGCAACGACGACCAGTACGGCGGCGCCGGCTACGGCGAGGTCGGCGGCACGGGCCAGACCCGCACCCGCCTCCCGGACGCCCCCGCCGACCCGTACGGCCCCGCCCGCCGCACCTCCCGCACCCCCCGCAGCCTGGTCACCGTGGTCGGCGTGGTGGTCCTCCTGATCGCCGCCATCGCGTTCGCGAACCAGGCCCCGGACACCCCCGACCCCAAACCCTCGGACGACACCCCGTCCGCCACCTCCACCTCACCCACCGGCACCGACCCCGTCACCGGCAAGCAGGCCGGCATCCCGAAGGGCTTCGCCCACGACGAACAGGGCGCCCAATCGGCCGCCGCGAACTACGCGGTGGCCCTCGGCTCCGACGGCATGTTCAAGAAGGCCACCCGGCACGCCCTCGTCGACGGCATCTACGCACCCGACGTCGCGTCCAGAATGAAGGCCCCGCAGGACGCGGCCTACTCGACGGCCTTCCTCGCCCAGCTCGGCCTCGACGCGAACGGGAATGCCCCCCAGGGCAGCACCTTCGTCACCCGCACCGTCCCGATCGGCACCCGCGTCGAGAGCTACACGCCGACCGCCGCGAAGGTCTCCGTCTGGTACACCGGCCTCATCGGCATGTCCGGCGCCAAGTCCACCGACCCGGTCCGGACCCTCTGGAAGACCTGGACCTTCGAGCTGAGTTGGATCGGCGAGGACTGGAAAGTCGTCGACGACACCCAACAGGACGGGCCCGCCCCGGTTCCCGGCGATGTCCCCGTGTCGACGTCCGACGACATGAGCAAGGCCATCAAGGAATTCGGAGGATTCACCTATGCCCGCTAGCCTCCGGCTCCCCGCCCGGCTGGGCGTGATCGCCTCCGCCCATGCCGCCCTCGTCGCCCTGGCCACCCGCGCCTACGCCGCCCCGGACCCGACACCGACCCCCACACCGCAGACCTCCAACGACCCCTGCGCCCTCCTCGACGGCCCCTCCAAGCAGTACTGCCAGAGCGGCACGGGCACGTCCGGGGGGACCCCCCGGACCGGACTGGCCCCCAGCGACGGCTCAGCCGACGCCCTCAACCCCCTCGCCTCCCTCGCCAAGGGCTGCGCCGACGCCGCAGCCTGGATCGTCACCAAGCTCAGCGAAGCGGTCAAGGGCAACGCCAACGTCGACTTCACCAACGCCACCTTCCTCAAGCAGTACGCCGTCGTCTTCGCCGCGTCCACCATCCTCACGCTCGTCCTGTGGCTCTTCGCCGTCGCCAAGCGAGCCGTCCGCGGCGTCCCCCTCACCACCGCCATCTCCGAAGCCATCGGCTTCCTCTGGCTCACCGTCCTGGCCTCCGCCTTCACCCCCCTGATCCTCTACACCGTCGTCTCCGCCACCGACGGCGTCACCGAGGTCATCGCCTCCGCCACCGGCGGCCAGACCGACGTCTTCTTCGGCTCCTTCTCCGAAGCCCTCAAGAAGGGCGACGACATCGGCGGCGGCCCGATCATGCTCATCGTCGTCGCCCTCGTCACCGTCCTCGCCGCCGGCATCCTCTTCCTCGAACTCTTCATCCGGGCCGCCCTCCTCTACGTCGGCGCCCTCCTCGGCGTCGTCGTCTACTCCGGGCTCGTCGACCGCAACCTCTGGGGCCACGTCCGCCGCTGGGCCGGCATCATGATCGCCGTCATCCTCGTGAAGCCGGTCATCGTCATCGTCCTCGGCCTCGCCGGAGCCCTCACCGGCGAACAAGGCCCGGGCGCCTTCTCCGCCGTCGTCACCGGCCTCTCCATCATCCTCCTCGCGATCTTCGCCTCCGCCATGATCTACCGCTTCGTCCCCGGCTTCGGCGACGAGATCGCCTCCGCCCGCGCGGGCCGCAGCAAGGCCACCGACGGAGCCCAGGCCGCCGCCGTCATCAGCTCCCCGGCCTCCCTCGTCTCCCAGGGCATCAAGACCCACAGCAGCCGCGGCGCCCACCGCGGAGGCGACGGCGGCGGCAGCACGCCCCGCCCCGCCAACCCCCTCTCCGGAGGCGTGGCCGCCCACAGCAGCCGCCCCACCTCCGGCGGCGGGGCCGGCGGCGGATCTGTCCCCTCCGCCGCACCCCCGCCCCGCACGAGCTCGAGCACGAGGAACACAGGAGGTGACGGGCGTTGACGACCCAGTCCCACCAGCTGCACCCGGTCGCGCCCCGCCGCACGTATCTCATCGGCCGCGCCCGGCCGAACGCGATCGTCGGCAAGAACCGCGAGACCGGCGAGATCGCCCTCATCATCACCGGGGCGTTCTTCGGCATGATGAGCGGACTACTCGTCCCCGGCCTCACCCTGCGCATCGTCAGTCTCGTCGGCTTCCCGCTCCTCGCGCTCGCCGCCGTGTACGTCCCGTACAAGGGCCGCACCTTCTACCGCTGGTTCGAGATCAGCCGCAGCTACAAGCGCACCCTCCGCCGCGGCACCACCTACCGCTCCGGCGCCATGGAAGCCGGCGTCCGCGCCGCTGACGGCCGCGAGGTCGAGGTCGGCCCGCCCCCCGGCATCGGCCGCATCAACTGGCTCGCCGCCCCCTTCGGCCCCGACGAGATCGCCGTACTCCTCCACGCCGACCGCCGCACCGTCACCGCCGCCATCGAGATCGAGGGCCCCGGCGTAGGCCTGCGCGACAGCGAGGACCAGGAGGCCCTCGTCGACCGCTTCGGCACCCTCCTCAAGCACGTCGCCAACGGCGACGGCTTCGTCACCCGCCTCCAGATGCTCGCCCGCACCCTCCCCGCCGACCCCGACGCCCACGCCAAGGACGTCGCCCAACGCGGAGACACCCAAGCCCCCGTCTGGCTGCGCGACTCCTACGACCAGCTCCAGTCGATGGTGTCCACCTCCTCCGAACAGCACCGCGCGTACCTCGTCGCCTGCATGCACTACACCCGCGACCTGGCCGCCGAAGCCGTCACCATCGCCCGCGCGACCACCCCCCACAAGGGCCGCAAACTCGACCGCGACTCCGGCCTCGCCATCGTCATGGCCCGCGAGCTCACCGACATCTGCGCCCGCCTCGCCGAAGCCGACATCCGTGTCCGCCAGCCCCTCGGCCAGGGCCGCCTCGCCTCCCTCGTGCACTCCATGTACGACCCGGACCACCCCATCGACCACATCCAGGCCATGACCAAACGCAACGCCTGGCCCGCCGAACTCGACGCGGTGGAACCCACCTTCCTCCAGGCCAAGACCCGCGAGTCCTCCACCCGCGCCCCCTGGTGCCACGCCACCGCCTGGGTCAAGGAATGGCCCATGACCCCCGTCGGCGTGAACTTCCTCGCCCCGCTCCTCGTCCACACCCCCGACGTCATCCGCACCGTCGCCGTCACCATGGACCTGGAGCCCACCGAGGTCGCCATCGAGCGCATGCTCACCGAGAAGACCAACGACGAGGCCGACGCCTCCCGCGCCGCCAAGATGAACCGCACCGTCGACCCCCGCGACATCGCCGCCCACGGCCGGCTCGACCAGAGGGGTGAAGATCTCGCCAGCGGCGCTGCCGGAGTCAACCTGGTCGGGTACATCACGGTGTCCTCACGTTCACCGGAGGCCCTCGCCCGCGACAAGCGGACCATCCGCGCCTCGGCCGGCAAGTCCTACCTGAAGCTGGAATGGTGCGACCGCGAGCACCACCGCGCCTTCGTCAACACCCTGCCGTTCGCCACCGGCATCCGACGCTAGCTGAAGGGAAAACCCGCCCATGCGAGATCCCATGACAGCGCTGACGGACGCCTTCACCAGCTTCCTCTTCGGCAAAGTCGAAACCACGCGCCTGCCCGTACGCACCTCCACCGGGCAGGCGCAAGCCGTCTACCTCCCCACCGCCGCCCCCGGCCTCGGCGACTCCGGCGTCATCATCGGCCGCGAGGTCTACAGCGGCAAGGGCTACATCTACGACCCCTTCCAGCTGTACGGACAGCAGCTCCCCGCCCCCCACTGGCTGGTCCTCGGCGAATCCGGCAACGGCAAGTCCGCCCTGGAGAAGACCTACGTCCTGCGCCAGCTCCGCTTCAAAGACCGCCAGGTCGTCGTCCTCGACGCCCAGGGCGAAGACGGCGTCGGCGAATGGAACCTCATCGCCCAGCAGCTGGGGATAACCCCCATCCGCCTGGACCCCATCGCCGCCAACGACTCCGGGATCCGCCTCAACCCCCTCGACCCGGCCATCACCGCGACCGGGCAGCTCGCCCTGCTCCGGACCATCATCGAAGTCGCCATGGGCCACGGCCTCGACGAACGCGCCGGCTTCGCCCTCAAGGTCGCCCACGCCCACGTCGTCGACACCATCCACGACCGCCAGCCCGTCCTCACCGACATCGTGGAACAGCTGCGCCACCCCGAAGCCGAATCCGCGCTCGCCATGAACGTCGACATAGACGATGTCCGGGCCTGGGGCCTCGACGTCGCGCTCGTCATCGACCGCCTCGTCGACGGCGACCTGCGCGGCATGTTCGACGGCCCCACGACCGTCGGCATCGACCTCGACGCCCCCCTGATCGTCTTCGACCTCTCCCACATCGACCGCAACTCCATCGCCATGCCCATCCTCATGGCGATCGTCGGCGTCTGGCTGGAGCACACCTGGATCCGGCCCGACCGCAAGAAGCGCATCTTCCTCGTCGAAGAGGCCTGGCACATCATCAACAGCCCCTTCGTCGCGCAGCTGTTCCAGCGCCTCCTGAAGTTCGGCCGCCGCCTCGGCCTGTCCTTCGTCGCCGTCGTCCACCACCTCTCCGACGTCGTCGACGGCGCCGCCGCACGCGAAGCCGCGGCCATCCTCAAAATGGCCTCCACGCGCACCATCTACGCCCAGAAGGCCGACGAGGCCCGCGCCACGGGCCGCGTACTCGGCCTGCCCCGCTGGGCCGTCGAGATCATCCCGACCCTCACCCCCGGCATCGCCGTCTGGGACGTCAACGGCAACGTCCAGGTCGTCAAACACCTGATCACCGAAGCCGAACGCCCCCTGGTCTTCACCGACCGCGCCATGACCGAGTCCTCCGCCCCGCCCCGCCTTCCCGCCGACCTCCTCGCCGCCGAACTGGAAGCGGAGGAACGCGCCCTGTCCATCGAACGCAGCCGCGGCAGCGGCAGCCCCGGATCCGCGACCACGGTGGCCTGACCATGCACGACGCACGACGTACGGATCCCTCCGCGCGCGGCGGTGGCATCCCGGACGGCCTGCTGGTCGCCCTGCTGGCCTTCCTCCTCGGCCTGGCCGTCCTCGTCTGGACGGCCACCGGCCTGGCCGCGCTCTTCGCCCGGGGCACCTGGCCCGACACCGTCACCTTCACCCGCACCCCGGGGGCCGTCCGCGCCCTGATAGCGCAGCCCCACGACATCCCGGGAGCCTGGCCGAACACCGACCCGGCGGCCCTCTCCGGCTGGGGCCTCTTCTGGGGCCTGTTCGTCAGCCAGCTGCTGATCCTCTTCGTTCTGACGGTCTTCGCGATCGGCGTGGTGGCCCGCACCAAGTCCCGCCGCGCCCTGGCGAAGCAGGCGCCACAGGTCCCTGCCCCGGCCCCGGCACCGGGGCCCGCTTCCCTACCAGCGCCCACCCAGCCTGCGGCGGCGCCGGCCCCGGCGGCGGTCCCCGCGGCGGCCCCCGCCGATCCAGCCCCGCCGGCGTTTGAGGCGCGAGGGTCCGGGGGCAGCGCCCCCGGCACCCACGCCAGCCCGAACGACGAGGCATACCGCTACGGGTTCGGCTATGCCCCCCGGCCGGCAGCCACCACCGTCACCGCCGCCCCCGCCCCCGCCCCCGCCCCGCACGGGATCACGTACGCCGGCCCGGACGACCGTCTGCGCGCCGCTGCCCACCGCATCGGCGAGACCGAGGGGGCCACCCTGGTCGTGACGTCCTCCCCCACCCTCTGGGCCGACACCAAGGACGCCCGCGCCAAACTCGGCCCGGTACTCCTCTACGACCCCTCCCACCTGTGCGACACCCCGGCCCGCATGCACTGGAACCCCGCCGAAGACTGCGCCGACCGCGACACCGCAGCCGCCCGCGCGGTCGCCCTGCTGGCCCCCGTACGCCCGCAGGCCCGGATGGACGAGGCCGTGTCCGACACCGCGGAAACGCTCCTGCGCAGCTGGCTCCAGGCCGCCGCCCTCGACAACCGCCCGTTCAAGCAGCTCCACCGCTGGACCCAGGGCAACAGCGCCCAGGACCCGGTACGCATCCTGCGCACCCACCCCCAGGCCGCCGCGGGCGCGGCCGGCGAACTGGAGAGCGCCCTCACCGCGCACCCCGAACGCCGCGAGCTCGCCCTGAACCTGACGGCCCGTGCCCTCTCCTGCCTGACCTCGATCCACATCCGCGAGGCCTGCAACCCGAACCGAACAGATGCCCTCACCTTGGCTTCGTTCGTCGCCGAAGGGGGAACCCTCTACTTGGTGGGTGAAGCTCTGGAGGATCCCCGCACCCACCCGGGTGCGATGCCGTTGCTGACCGCACTCGCCTCTCACGTGGTCGAGCACGGCCGCCGCATGGCCGCACGGTCATCCCACGGTCGGCTCGACCCACCACTGTCCCTGGTCCTGGACGACGTGGCGGCCGTGGCCCCGATCCCCCAGCTCCCGGAGCTGCTGACCGGGGGCACGCTTCCCCTCCTGGCCCTGTGCCGCAGCCGCGAACAGGCCCGCTCCCGCTGGCCCGGAGCCGATCTCTAGTGCCGCGCCGGGCAACGTTTGCCCGTCAGGAGCGGCGTCCGGTGCGTGCTCTCGGCGTGCCGGCCGGGAGCGCTCGTACGGGACGTACGTGGCTTTCGGCCGGTGCGGCGAGAGCGCGTGCCGGGCGTCGAGGCGGGGCGAACGTCGCCTGACGCGGCACTAGGGGGTGTCGGGCCGCCGGAGTTCGTATTCCAGCTCCGTGGCGGCCGGGTTTCCCGGTACGGGGACGACGGTACCGGTCGGCTCGAAGCCGTACTTCCGGTAGAAGGCGCCGGCCCGCCCGTTGTCCTCGTGCACGAAGAGCCGTACGCGTTCCAGGACCGGCTCCTCCAGCCCCCAGGCCCACTCCAGCGCGGCCGCGAACAGGGCTTCGGTCAACCCCGTCCCGCGCTGCTCGGCCCGTACGAACACCCCGACCAGGTGCCCCTGCGTCCGCTCGACGGTCTGGTCGAAGAAGTCGATGGTCCCGCCCTCCTCGACGAGTACGGACACCGTGCCGACCCAGCGCCCGTCGGCGGCCTCCGCGACGAACTGCCGGGCGGCCCGCCCGTGCGACGCACCGTCGGCCCGCCCCCGCCAGAACTCGTCGGGGTGTCCCTCTGCCTGCTCCACCGTCTCAAGGAAGGCGACCGGAGCCGCAGGGTCCTTGAGCCCGGCGATCCGCAGCTCCTTGACCTTCTCCCACTCGTCGGCGCGCACCGGACGTATCACGTGCTGGACTTCGTTCATGAGCGGTGATCCTAACCATCCATCAGCGAGACTTCATCCATGAATCCGCACGTCAGAGCCATCGCTCACGTCACCGCGCGCTCTTTCGGCCAGCCCCTGGACCCGACCGTCGCGGTCACTTTGAACTTTCATCCCGACCGCTGGTGCGGCGGCCGCCCGATCCTCGCCGCCCTGGCCGAGGACGGCGTGTACCGCTCCCAGTTCGTCACGGGCACGGGCAACGGCGGTCTCACCGCCCATCCGGGAGGCGCCCGCTGGCTGTGGGAGAGCCGCATATTCGGCGGAGCCTACGACGACGCCCCACCAGAATCCCGCCCCGTGTACGGCGCCCTGAACTTCCGCAACAACCCGGCCGGCGCCGCACCCCGCTTCGGATCGGCCCATCTCCGCCTCACGCCGGCGGCCCTGCCGCGGACCACGTTCTGCTATCCGGACAGCTACCTCGAACCGGAATCGTTCGGCGTCGCGGACCGCATGTCCCTGATCGCCCTGGCCGAAACCGACGACCAGGACGCCCTCGACGACTACATCGAGGCCCAGGTCCACACCCCGGTCTTGCTGGAACGCGATGTGGCCGCCCTCGTACTGGACCCCAGCTACCGGGACACCCCGGTCGAGGCCGCGGCCACCCGGCTGCCCTGCCCACTCGAATGGCACCCGGGCTTCCGACTCACGGTCGACGAACTCCGCCACCACCCCGAGTACCGCGGCCCGGAGTACGTCGAACTCGGCTCGGAAATCGCCGTCGAGGGCCGGCTGACTCCGCACATCCTGGGCGAGGCGGCCCGCACGGGCCGGTACGACGAACAGGCCCTCAAGCGGGTCTGGCACTACCTGGCCCGCTTCGGAATGCAACAACAGCACCCGTAAACGTCCGGAACGCAGAAAAGCCCCGCACCGGACCCTGAACGGGCTGGTGCGGGGCTTTCCCACAATGATTGTTCGGCGGCGTCCTACTCTCCCACAG
>NZ_JBHXAG010000035.1:0-58827 GCF_042726555.1 Streptomyces sp. NPDC060232
GGTGCCGTCGAATCCAAGGCGGAGGAGGGAGTCGACGCGGAGCGTCGGCGACTGACGACAACGCCGGAAGCGGCGGTGCCGGACGCCGCAACGCCGCGGGGAACTCCAGACAGGACCCCTAGGGGGAGTCGGCGGTGAAACGGTCCCGCAGGGTGGCGTACTCGCCATCGGTCAGCAGGCCGGCCGAGTAGAGCTCGCTCAGGTGCCGGAGCCGCTCGTCGCCGGAGCGGCCCCGTGCGGCGCCGACCGGGGTGCGGCTGCGCGTGGCGGCGAGGACGGCCGCGGCGAACGGCAGCGACTCGTGGACCGCCCCGTAGCCGACGCTGAAGACGGCCGTCGCGAGGTCGTGGTCCGGGCGGGGGTCGGCCGGGGTCTGCCGGGGATCCCGCAGCAGCAGCCGCAGGTGACCGCCGGTGCCGCCGGGGGAGCGCCACTCGACGCCGCTGAGCTCGGCCAGCGGGTACCGCTGGTCGCCCGCCTTCCATTTCGTGCCGGTGGCACCGGTGCGGGACCACTGGAAGCCGACCGACGAGCCGTCGAAGCCCACCCGCGCGTCGTACGCCTTCAGCTGGAGGGGCGGCTGCGGTACGTCGACCAGGAAGCGCGGGGCCGGCTCGGCGGCGTCGGGCCCGAGCCGGGAGCGCAGGGCGGCGGCGAACGCGGCCGCCGACGTGGCCCGTTCGCCCGGCAGCACCATCCGGTAGGGGTCGCAGGCGTCCTTCAGCTGCCCGGCGGCGGCCTCCATCAGCGGATCGGCGCCCGGGCGCGGGACGGCGCGCAGGACCACCGTGTCCCGCCTTCCGGCGGTCACGGTCACAGCGGACACCGCTTCCAGGGGGATCCGGCGCGAACCCAGCGCTTGCCACAGTCTTGGCGTTCGCATCCCCCGAGCGAAGCGGATGAGCACCGAGTCCGAGTCGAACTCCCAGACGGCATGATTTCCGGCCAGTACGTCACCCATGCGCCACATGGTAAAGGGCGTCACCCCCGCGCGTCCCCCTCGGTGAGGGAGCCGTTTTCCGCGCCTCTACGCGCGTCAGTCCCGCTCTGTCCCGGAAATTCCGCGCCGGCAGGCATCGTCGCCGGTCGCGCACACAACGGAAGCGAACGCGCCGGTTCCGATCTTGGCGAAGTTGGCCACCGAGTCGGTGCCTGGCGCGAAATAGCCGGTGTGGCTCCTGGCCCTGGCCGAGGACAGCAGCCGCGCCCCGAAGTCCGGGGACACCGGATCGGCGCCGTGCCCCAGCCCGCCGACCTCCAGGTGCGGCACGTCCGCGATCCAGTCGCCCTCGTCGCGCGTCGCCCAGACCCGCGCCGAGGTGCGCAGCCCCGCGACGTTCTCCGCCCGCATGCCGGGGCTGCCCGCCACCACCACGTCCGTCACCCGGTTCGGCAGCTCGCGCGCGGCCACCCCGCACACCACCGACCCGTAGCTGTGGCAGAACAGCGCCACGCTCGAATTCCCGGGCAGGGAAACCGTCAGCGCCTTGAGCCGGACTGCGCCGTCGAAGGCCATCCGGCCCGTGGCGGCGTCCATGCCGACCCCGGTGGGGGCGGTGTAGCCGGCCCAGGCGATGACCGCCGTCCGGCTGTTCGGCGCGGCCGCCCGCTCGGCCCCGTACAGCGCCTCGGCCATGCCGACCGGGGAGGTCAGCCGGCGCTGGGTGCGCTCGAAGGTGAGGAGGTCGGTGTCCACACCGGGAACGATCACCGAGACCCGCTCGGCGCCGGCGAGGTCGCCGAAGACCTCGGCCACGCGGCCGCCGCCGGTGGGGTCGAACGCGAGGATCTGCCGCCCCGGTTCGGCCAGCGAGGCGAAGCGGTGGGCACGCCGGGTGGCCTCGGCCCGGTCGGCCGGCGTCAGCGCGACGTCATGGCTGCGGGCCTCCTCGACCAGGCGGGCCTTCTCCAGGCCGTGTTGGTTGGCGCGGTAGCGGGTGGCGATCGGCGCCCCGTCGAGATTGCCCACGACGAGCGGGTAGCCGTCGGCGAGCCGGGCCCGCTGCGCGCCGTCGAGGCCGGCGAAGAAACGGGCCACCGTCCGTACGGGGGCGTCCGCCGGCGGCACCGGACGGCCGTCCCACCGGGCCTTGGACCAGGCGTCGAGGGCCGCGGCCCGCAGCGGGGTGCCGACCTCGGGCCGGTGCACGGTCGTCCAGCCGGTGGTCGCCAGCATGAGGAAGACGACCGCCAGAGCGAGCAACGCGCGCAGGGCGGCCGGGCGCGGGTCGGCGCCTGGAACGGTGGTGTGGGCGAGGCCGGGCAGATTCACTGGGACCAGCCTAGGAGACCGATTCCGGGCATGGCGCGCCGGGTGACGGGGTTCACGCCCGACCGTGGGACCCCGGGCGGGGCGAACGGGCGGCCTCCCAGGCCTGGGTGAAAGATCCGGAATGCGGCGTTTCGGGAGGGGCTCAGTGCCAGCGCCCCGCCAGAGCTGGGCCGATGCCGTCGAGGTACATGTCCGTCAGCCGGCGGATCGCGTCCACGCTGGTGTCGTCGCCCCGCCCCCAGAGCCGCCCCGTGACCCTCATCACGCCGAAGAACGCGGCGACCGCCACCCGGGGCCGCGGGTCGGTGTCCACGTCCAGGCCCTCGCGGGCGGCGATCAGCCGGGAGATCCGCTCCTCCAGGCACGTGGAACGCCGCAGGTGCACGGCGAGCAGGGCCGGCGTGGACTCGATCAGCCGGTAGCTGCGCATGTAGAGGTCGACCGGGACCACCTCGCGGAGGGCGTCGTCGACCGTGTCCCATGCGGCGAGCACGGCGCCCCGCAGGGCCTCCAGGGGCCCCTCGGTCGGCGGCCGCGCGTGCAGCTGGGCGACGAAGTGCGACTCCACCAGGTCCTGGACGGCGAAGACGACCTCTTCCTTGTTGGCGAAGTAGCGGAAGAAGGTGCGCTGGGACACGGCCACGGCCGCGGTGATCTCGTCGACGGTGGTGCGCTCGTACCCCTGGGAGACGAAGAGCACGAGCGAGGCGCGCAGCAGCGCGCTCCGCGTGCGCCGCTTCCTGCGTTCACGCAGTCCGTCCACCGGCGCGGCCGGAGCCGTCCGCTCCTCGATCGTCACCGCAGGGCTCCTTCCTGACGGCGGGTGGGCGGACAGATTACCCGTGACCGACGGTGCCGCGGCCGAGTCGTTGAGCCGTTTGCGAGAAGCCGGCAGGCCGCGGCCGCCCACACGAACGGCGGGTCGCGGATGACACGTTCGGGTCGGTCGCCGGCAGTGCCCGCAGCTCCACGCGGCGGGCGCGGGCCCGCCTCGACCGCTCCCGGACGGGTCAACTCCGTACGGCCGACAGGCGCTCCGGACGGTTCCACCGGGGCTGTCGCCTATCAGGGTGGACCCGCGCCAGGCCCCTTCCGCCCCACCGTCACCGCAGGTCAGCGTGGTGTCAGCGGAGCACCGGAAGCGGTCCGGGCGCCCGCCGTCCACAAGGAGTTGACCCGTCATGCGTACGTGTGGAACCACGCGTGTCACCACCACCCTCGCCGCGACCGCCCTGGCCCTCAGCGCCCTCATCCCGAGTACCGCCGGCACGGCGCACGCCGCGGGCCCGCCGGGCCTCGGGGCCTGCGCGAGCGGCCAGCTGTGCCTGTGGGCGAAACCCGACTTCAAGGGCACCCGGCAGACCCACGAGCTGAGCACCTTGGACATCAACAGCTGCACCGCCCTGCCGGCCGGCACCAGCGCCCAGTCGCTCGTCAACCGCACCGGGCGCCCGGTCACCACGTACCAGTCCGCTGAGTGCGCGGAGACCGGCGAGTTCCAGACCTATCCGGGCGACGGGGTCTGGCTGCCCCAGTCCCCCTACCAGGTACGGGCCTTCAAGGTGTGGGAGAGGTAGCCCCACGCTGGGCGGCGAGGTCGCCCGGACCGGCTGCGGCGGGCAGGGCGGTGGCTGCCGGGGCCGCGGCCGGCTCCGCCGCGCCGCCCAGCCGACTGACCTCCCCGCGCAGCGCCCGCACCTCCGCCTGGAGCTCCCGGATCAGGGCGAGCTGGAGCCGCTCGGCCTGGTCGTCGCGTTCGAACCGGGAGATGAACCACGCGGCGATGTTGGCGGTCACCACACCGAGCAGCGCGATTCCGGACAGCATCAGCCCGACCGCCAGGAAGCGGCCGAGGCCGGTGGTGGGCGAGTGGTCGCCGTAGCCGACCGTCGTCATCGTGGTGAAGGACCACCACACGGCGTCGCCCAGGTTCTTGATGTTCCCCTCGGGGGCGTCCCGCTCCACGCTCAGCACGGCCAGCGAGCCGAACATCAGCAGCCCGACGACGGCCCCGGCCACGTACGTCGTCAGCTGGATCTGCGGGGCCATCCGGGCCCGCCGGCCCACCAGCACCAAGGTGGCCACGAGCCGCAGCAGCCGCAGCGGCTGCACCAGCGGCAGCACCACGGCGGCCAGGTCCAGCCAGTGGGTCCGCACGAACCGCCGCCGGTCCGCCGAGAGGGCCAGCCGCACCAGGTAGTCGACGGCGAAGGCCCCCCACACCGCCCACTCCACATAGGTGCAGGCGCTGTGCACCCGCGCGCTCGCGTCCGGAGCGACGATGGGCACGGCGTACGCCACGGCGAAGGCCACGGCGAGGACGAGGAGCGGGGTCTGGGTCCGCCGCTCCCACAGCAGCCGGCGGGATGGTTCTTTCATGCGCAGCATCGTAAGCAACGTATAAACGGGGCGCGGGCCCGGCCGAAGCCGGGACCCGCGCCCAGGACCGCTGACGCGGCGTCCACCCGGCCGCAGCGGGCGGGCGGGTGAAGCCCCGCCTCGACCGGCCCGCGCCCGCCCTCGTCCGTACGGCCCCCGCAGGGATCAGGCGTCGCCGCCGGCCGCGCCCGGGTCCGCCGCCGCCACGTCCAGCAGCCGGTACTTGTCGACGGCCTGCTTCAGCGCCGAGCGGTCCACCTTCCCGGCCTTGGCCAGCTCGGTCAGCGTCGCCAGCACCACCGACTGGGCGTCGATGTGGAAGAACCGCCGGGCCGCACCGCGCGTGTCGGCGAAGCCGAAGCCGTCCGCGCCCAGCGAGGTGTACGCGCCGGGCACCCACCGCGAGATCTGGTCCGGAACGGAGCGCATCCAGTCCGAGACCGCCACGAACGGCCCCTCCGCACCCGACAGCTTCCGCGTCACGTACGGGACCTGCTGCTCCTCCTCCGGGTGGAGCAGGTTGTGCTCCTCCACCTCGACGGCCTCCCGCCGCAGTTCGTTCCAGGAGGTCGCCGACCACACGTCCGCCCTGACGTTCCACTCCTCGGCGAGGATCCGCTGCGCCTCCAGCGCCCACGGCACGGCCACGCCGGACGCCATCAGCTGGGCCGGGATGGTGCCCGAGGTGCCCTGGGAGACCCGGTGGATGCCCTTGAGGATGCCGTCCACGTCGACGTCCGCCGGCTCCGCGGGGTGCTGGATCGGCTCGTTGTAGACGGTCAGGTAGTAGAAGACGTCCTCCGCCTCCGGGCCGTACATCCGGCGCAGACCGTCCTGCACGATGTGCGCGATCTCGTACCCGTAGGCCGGGTCGTAGGCCACGCAGCCCGGGTTGGTCGAGGCCAGCAGCTGGGAGTGACCGTCCGCGTGCTGCAGGCCCTCACCCGTCAGGGTGGTCCGTCCAGCGGTCGCACCCAGGACGAAACCGCGCGCCAGCTGGTCGGCCATCTGCCAGAACTGGTCACCGGTGCGCTGGAAACCGAACATCGAGTAGAAGACGTAGACCGGGATCAGCGGCTCGCCGTGCGTCGCGTACGCCGAGCCCGCGGCGATCAGCGAAGCCGTGCAGCCCGCCTCGGAGATGCCGTCGTGCAGCATCTGGCCGGTCGGGGACTCCTTGTACGCGAGCAGCAGGTCGCGGTCGACCGCCTCGTACTGCTGGCCCAGCGGGTTGTAGATCTTGGCGCTCGGGAAGAAGGCGTCCATACCGAAGGTGCGGTACTCGTCGGGCGCGATCAGCACGAAGCGCTTGCCGATCTCCTTGTCCCGCATCAGGTCCTTCAGGATGCGGACGAAGGCCATCGTGGTGGCGATCGACTGCTGGCCCGAGCCCTTCTTCGCGGCCGCGTAGGTCTTCTCGTCCGGCAGCTGCAGCGGCTTGGCGCGCACCACACGGGTCGGCACGTAGCCGCCGTGCGCACTGCGCTGGTCGTGCATGTACTGGATCTCGGGCGAATTGCGGCCCGGGTGGTAGTACGGCGGCGCGCCGCTCTCCAGCTGCGCGTCCGTGATCGGGATGTGCAGGCGGTCACGGAAGCGCTTGAGGTCGTCGACCGTCAGCTTCTTCATCTGGTGCGTGGCGTTGCGGCCCTCGAAGTTCGGGCCGAGCGTCCAGCCCTTCACCGTCTGCGCCAGGATCACCGTCGGCTGGCCCTTGTGCGCCTTGGCCGCCGCGTACGCCGCGTACACCTTCTTGTGGTCGTGACCGCCGCGGCCCAGGTGCTGGATCTGGTAGTCGGTCATGTTCTCGACCATCGCGCGCAGCCGCTGGTCACCGCCGAAGAAGTGCTCACGGATGTACGCGCCCGACTCGGTGGCGTACGTCTGGAACTGCCCGTCCGGGGTGGAGTTCATCTTGTTGACCAGGATGCCGTCGCGGTCCTGCGCCAGCAGCGGGTCCCAGGAGCGGTCCCAGATCAGCTTGATCACGTTCCAGCCGGCGCCCCTGAACTGCGACTCCAACTCCTGGATGATCTTGCCGTTGCCGCGCACCGGGCCGTCGAGGCGCTGCAGGTTGCAGTTCACCACGAAGGTCAGGTTGTCCAGGCCCTCGCGGGCGGCGATCGACAGCTGCCCGAGCGACTCCGGCTCGTCCATCTCGCCGTCGCCGAGGTACGCCCAAACGTGGGACCTGGAGGTGTCCGCGATCCCGCGCGCCTCCATGTACCGGTTCATCCGCGCCTGGTAGATCGCCCCCAGCGGGCCGAGGCCCATGGAGACGGTCGGGAACTCCCAGAAGTCCGGCATCAGCCGCGGGTGCGGGTAGCTGGACAGGCCGTACGGCGCCTTCGACTTCTCCTGGCGGAACGCGTCGAGCTGCTGCTCGGTGAGCCGGTCCAGGAGGTAGGCGCGGGCGTAGATACCGGGGGAGGCGTGGCCCTGGAAGAAGATCTGGTCGCCGCCGTCGCCCTCGTCCTTGCCTCGGAAGAAGTGGTTGAAGCCCACGTCGTAGAGGGAGGCGGAAGAGGCGAACGTGGCGATGTGGCCGCCGACGCCGATCCCGGGACGCTGGGCGCGCGAGACCATGACGGCCGCGTTCCACCGGGTGGCGTTGAGGACCTTGCGCTCGATCTCCTCGTTGCCGGGGAAGAAGGGCTCGTCCTTCGTCGCGATCGTGTTGACGTAGTCCGTGCTGCGCATCTCGGGCACGGCCACGCGCTTCTCGCGGGCCCGCTCGATCAGGCGCAGCATGAGGTAGCGGGCCCGTTCACGGCCCCGCTCGTCGACCGCTGCGTCCAGGGAGTCGAGCCACTCCTGCGTCTCCTCCGGATCGAAGTCCGGGACCTGACTCGGCAGGCCGCCAATGATGATCGGATTGCGATCGGATGCGGAAGCCACGCTGTTCCTTCGCTGTCGGGGGGAGTCGTGCTGAAGCTGTAACTGGGGGGTGCCGCCTCCCATGGTCGTACGCTCGGCCGTAATCGTCATCCGTACCACTGGGTAACCCCTGCGATCTGCGGGGGGACCCGGCAGGTGCGGGCTGGTCCGGTTCCGCGGTGCGGGGTGGCGGGTGCGACCAAATCGCAACCTTACGCCCAAGCCGGTCAGCGTCCCCGGGAGGCCGTTCGTCCCTCAAACAGGTAGGAAAGTCCTCATGCGATGCGAATGAGCTGGAATGGTGTGGGATGAATCACCAGAGGTGCACACGGGCACCCTGAAAGTTGCGGCGAGACGGCCGCAATCGTCACCGTTTCGACGGTCTCGGCGGCCGGGTACTTGCGCGATCCGCCGCGCCCGTGTGGACTACGCCCAATGCTGCGCGTACGCGCGCCGCCGAAGAACATTCACCGAACATGAGCAGGAGGCACCCCGTGAGCGCGACCGCGGACCACGCGGAGAGCCTGGCCGCCCGGCTGGGTTTCCAGTCCGAACAGGTGGTCCAGGAGATCGGCTACGACGACGACGTCGATCAGGAATTCCGTGACCTCGTCGAGGAGCTGGTCGGCGAACTCGTCGACGAGGACTACGACGACGTCGCCGACGCGGTGCTGCTGTGGTTCCGCGAGGACGACGGCGATCTGACGGACGCGCTGGTCGATGCCACCGAGCTGGTCGAGGACGGCGCACTGATCCTGCTGCTGACCCCCAAGACGGGCCGTGACGGCTACGTCGAGGCCAGCGACATCAGCGAGGCGGCCGAGACGGCCGGTCTCTCGCAGACCAGGAGCGTCAGCGTCGGCAAGGAATGGGCCGCCACCAAGCTGGTGACCCCCAAGACCGCCGTCAAGTCCAAGCGCTGAGCCGCGCCCGCCGCCGAGCGGACAACGCTTCCACACCCCGCTGACCAGGAAAACCCCGGTCGGCGGGGTGTGCGCGTTCCACACCCCGGGCACGCCGGGACGGACCGGGGGCAGGACACCCCATAGGCTTTGACTCACCCGAACAGCCCAACGCGGGGATGCGGGAACGAAGGGATGCGAGAGATGGCGATCGAGGTCGGCCACAAGGCCCCGGACTTCGAACTCAAGGACAACCACGGCGCCACCGTGCGGCTCTCCGACTTCCGGGGGGAGAAGGCCGTGGTGCTGCTCTTCTACCCGTTCGCCTTCACCGGTGTGTGCACCGGTGAACTGTGCGAGCTGCGCGACCAGCTCCCGCGCTTCCAGAACGACGACGTCCAGCTCCTCGCCGTCTCCAACGACTCCGTGCCGACCCTGCGGGTCTTCGGGGAGCAGGAGGGCCTGGAGTACCCGCTGCTGTCGGACTTCTGGCCGCACGGCGAGACCTCCCGTGCGTACGGCGTCTTCGACGAGGACAAGGGCTGCGCGGTCCGCGGCACCTTCATCATCGACAAGGACGGCGTGGTGCGCTGGACTGTCGTCAACGGACTGCCCGACGCGCGTGACCTGAACGAGTACATCAAGGCGCTCGACAGCCTCTGAGTGCGTCTGCGCGGGCCGTTGCGCGCAGTTCCCTGCGAAAACCGCTTACAGGCGGGAACCCGTCACTAGGATCAAAACGTTGATCCGGTAGCAACCGCACGACGGGGCACCGCCCCACACAGAACCCAATGGAGGACCCGTGGGAGTCAGCCTCAGCAAGGGCGGCAACGTCTCGCTGACCAAGGCCGCGCCTAACCTGACGGCGGTCATCGTCGGTCTGGGCTGGGACGCTCGCACCACCACCGGTGTCGACTTCGACCTCGACGCCAGCGCGATCCTGACCAACGACCAGGGCAAGGTCGCCAGCGACGCGAACTTCGTCTTCTTCAACAACCTGAAGAGCCCCGACGGCTCGGTGGAGCACACCGGTGACAACACCACCGGTGAGGGCGAGGGCGACGACGAGGCGATCAAGGTCAACCTCGCCGGCGTGCCGGCCGATGTCGCCAAGATCGTCTTTCCGGTCTCGATCTACGAGGCCGAGACCCGCCAGCAGAGCTTCGGCCAGGTCCGCAACGCCTACATCCGCGTGGTGAACCAGGCCGACAACACCGAGCTCGCCCGCTACGACCTCTCCGAGGACGCGTCCACCGAGACCGCCATGGTCTTCGGCGAGCTCTACCGCAACGGTGCGGAGTGGAAGTTCCGCGCCATCGGCCAGGGCTATGCCTCGGGCCTGCGCGGCATCGCGCAGGACTTCGGCGTCAACGTCTGAGCCTGAGAGCAGCATCCGTCCGGCGCCGTGCACTGTGTGTACGGCGCCGGACCTGCTTCGCCCGCACGGCACTCCACTGCTTGACCGCTCCACCGCTTCACCGCTTCACCGTTCCGCTGTTCGACCGTCGCATCGCCACACCGTCGTCCGGGGAGGACCACAACATGGGCGTCACACTCGCCAAGGGGGGCAATGTCTCCCTGTCCAAGGCCGCACCGAACCTCACCAGGGTTCTGATCGGTCTCGGATGGGACGCGCGCTCGACCACGGGAGCCGACTTCGACCTCGATGCCAGCGCGCTGCTCTGCAACGGCGGCCGGGTGCTGGGGGACGAGTACTTCGTCTTCTACAACAACCTGACGAGCCCCGACGGCTCCGTCGAACACACGGGGGACAACCTCACCGGCGAGGGCGACGGCGACGACGAGTCGATCATCATCGACCTCTCCCGGGTGCCGGCGAACGTGGACAAGATCGTCTTTCCGGTCTCCATCCATGAGGCGGACTCCCGCCGGCAGAGCTTCGGCCAGGTCAGCAATGCTTTCATCCGTGTCGTCAACCAGGCCGACGGCCAGGAACTGGCCCGCTACGACCTCTCCGAGGACGCCTCCAGCGAGACCGCGATGATCTTCGGCGAGGTCTACCGGTACGGGGGCGAATGGAAGTTCCGGGCGGTGGGGCAGGGGTACGCGTCGGGGCTCCGGGGCATCGCTCTAGACTTCGGGGTCAACGTTTCGTAAAGCCGTATACAGACGCATGGGGTGCCAGGTGCCAGTGGTTCTGAAAACCTTCGGCTGGTCGTTCGCCATCACGGCGCTCGGCCTTGCCTTTGCCGCGTGGCAGTGGGGGTGGGAGGCGTTCGGGGTCGTGCTGATCCTGTCGATCCTCGAAATCTCGCTGTCCTTCGACAACGCGGTCGTCAATGCCGGAATCCTGAAGAAGATGAATGCCTTCTGGCAGAAGATCTTCCTCACGATCGGCATCCTGATCGCCGTCTTCGGAATGCGGCTGGTCTTCCCGGTGGCGATCGTCGCCATCAGTGCGAAGGTCGGCCCCATCGAGGCCATCCAACTGGCCCTGGACCAGCCCGAGCAGTACGAGGCCCTGGTCACGGACGCCCACCCGGCCATCGCCGCCTTCGGCGGAATGTTCCTGCTGATGATCTTCCTCGACTTCATCTTCGAGGAGCGCGACCACAAGTGGCTCGCGTGGCTGGAGCGTCCGCTCGCCAAGCTCGGCAAGGTCGACATGCTGTCGGTCTGCGTCGCCCTGATCGCGCTGCTGGTCTCGGCGATGACCTTCGCCGTCAACGCCCACACCAGCACCGGCCACCAGGACAAGTCCGCCACCGTGCTGCTCGCCGGCGTCGCCGGCCTGATCACCTACCTCATCGTCGGCGGCCTGTCCTCGTACTTCGAGGACAAGCTGGAGGAGGAAGAGGAGCGCGAGCACGAGGAGGAGGAGAAGGCCAAGGCCGCGGGCAAGCCCGTCTCCGCCGTAGGCCTCGCCGGCAAGGCCGCGTTCTTCCTCTTCCTCTACCTGGAAGTCCTCGACGCCTCCTTCTCCTTCGACGGGGTCATCGGCGCCTTCGCCATCACCAACCACATCTTCTGGATGGCTCTCGGCCTCGGTATCGGAGCGATGTACGTCCGTTCGCTCACGGTCTACCTGGTCCGCCAGGGCACCCTGGACGACTACGTCTACCTGGAGCACGGCGCGCACTACGCGATCGGCGCGCTCGCCGTCATCCTGCTGGTCACCATCCAGCACGAGATCAGCGAGATCATCACCGGCCTCATCGGCGTGGTGCTGATCGCCGCCTCCTTCTGGTCCTCGGTGCGCCGCAACAAGCGCATGGAACTGGAGGGTTCCACCGCCGAGGCATGACCGCGGCGTTAATGCGGAACGCTCCCATGCGGGGCGGTCCACCGGGTTCACGGACCCGGCGGGCCGCCCCGTTTCCGTAGGATTCGCGGGGACCAGGGGATCAGGGGAACAGGGATCAGGGGGGTAGGGGATGGGCTTCTTCGACGGCATCCTGGGCAGCCGGGCCGCGCAGTTCCAGTCGGGCAGCGCCTCGTCGAACGCGATCGAGCTGACCAAACGGCATGCGACGGTGTCGCTCACCAGGCAGGGCGCCGTCCACGGCAACCTGCGCGTCAATCTGTCCTGGCGCATGCGCACCTCGGACATCGGCGGCCGCTCCGGCCAGAGCGGCCAGCTCTTCCGTCACCCGTTCAAGCTGTTCAAGCCGGAGATGGTGCAGGCGCACACCCAGGGCGTGGTCAATGTGGACCTCGACATGGGCTGCCTGTACGAGCTGACCGACGGCACGCGCGGGGTCGTCCAGCCGCTGGGCAACCTGCTGGGCGACCTCAACGACCCGCCGTTCGTCAAGCTCAGCGGGGACGACCGGTTCGGATCGGGGTCGGGGGAGACCCTCTACATCAATCTCGACCACGTCGACGAGATCAAGCGGCTGCTGGTCTTCGTCTACATCTACGACCAGACCCCGGCCTTCGACCGGACGCACGCCATGGTGACCCTCTACCCCGTGACGGGCCCGCGGATCGAGATCCCGCTGGACGAGCGCCACCCGCAGGCCCGCTCCTGCGCCGTCGTCTCCCTGGAGAAGGCCAAGGGCGAGTTCGTCGTGAAGCGCGAGGTGAAGTTCGTGTACGGGTTCCAGTCGGAGCTGGACCGGCTGTACGGCTGGGGGCTCCAGTGGGGGCGGGGCTACAAGAGCACCAAGAGGTGACCGCAGTAGCCCCGGAACGCTCCCGCCCCGCTGTCCCCGCCCGCCCCGCTGTCCCCGCCTGCGCCGACGCCCCTGCCCGCGCCCGCGCCTCAGCGCCGGATGAACTGCGGGCCCTGCGCCGGCAGCCGGAAGGACGGGTCCCCGCCCGCACCGGGCACCGGGGCCGGGGACACCGGCTGCGGGTAGCCGTAGGCGGGCTGGGCGGCCGGCGGAGCCTGCGTCGGCGGTGCCATCGCGGTCGTCTGCTCCGAGGCCGGCCCCGCCGAGGAGGCCGCAGGGCCGGAGGCCCCGCCCTCGCCCCCGCCCGCGCCCGCTCCCGTGTCGGGCTCGGCGGCGTTCTCGTCGACCGAGATCCCGTGGTCGGTCGCCAGGCCCACCAGGCCGTCGGAGTAGCCCTCGCCGAGCGCCCGGAACTTCCACCCGTCACCCCGGCGGTACAGCTCGCCGCAGATCAGAGCCGTCTCCGCACCGGTCTCGGGCCGTACGTCGAAGTAGGCCAGCGGCTCGGCGCCACCGGTCGCGGTGGCGTCGTACAGGAGGATCCGCAGGTCCCGGACCCGCTGGAAGGGGACGTCCTCGGCGGAGGCGACCACCAGGATCCGGTCCACGGACGGGGTCACCGTCCGCAGGTCAGCCTGGACGGCGTCGGTGATCGCGTCGCCGACCTGCTTCTTGCCAAGGCGCCACACGGCCCCCGAGGGGTGCCGGGGCTGGTTGTAGAAGACGAAGTCCTCGTCGGAACGCACCCGGCCGTCCGGGCCCACCAGCAGCGCCGAGGCGTCCACGTCCGGCACCTCCGGGCCGCCGGTCCAGCGCAGCACCGCCCGGACCGCCACGGGGGCCACCGGGATGTTCGAGCCCTTCTGCATCGCGTGCGTCATGCACGTCATCCTGCCCTCCCGGGGTGGAGCGGGACAATGCGGCCCCCCGTAGGGCCTTGTACCGATCACGGCAGCTGGGCATCGTGCAAGAGGGTTACCGGAACTTCATGTGCTCGACGAGCTCATCACTCACGTTCGTACGTACTATTACCGGCCATGCCAAATTGGGCCGCCGAGGCAGTACGGGGGAAGCACATGCGTCACTTCGGGCACGTATCGCCCACGGTCCGTAAGGACCTCTTCCACCAGGAACCGGCGGAATTCACCGGGGCCTCGCCCTCCCACGTCCTCGCGGCGGCCCTCGGGGCCACCCTCTACAGCCCGGCCACCCGCCCCGCGCTGGCCGCGGACATCCGCAAGCAGGCCGACCGCGGAGTCGTCTCCATGGTCCTCTGCCTGGAGGATTCCATCAGCGACTCCGACGTCACCGGAGCCGAGGAGAACCTCGTCCGCCAGTTCGCCGATCTCGACGGCGACAGCGCCGGCGGCGTGGAGGACGGTTCGGAGCTCCCCCTGCTCTTCATCCGCGTCCGCACGCCCGAGCAGATACCCGACCTGGCGCGCCGCCTCGGCCGCTCGGTACGGCACCTGGCCGGATTCGTACTGCCGAAGTTCGACGAGCGGCGTGGCGTCCCCTTCCTCGAAGCCCTAGCCGACGCGGAGGCCGCGAGCGGACGCACCCGGCTGTATGCCATGCCCGTCCTGGAGACCCCGGAGCTCCTCCACCTCGAAACCCGCGTCGAAGCCCTCGCCGGCATCTCCCGCACGGTCAACAGCCACCGCGAGCGGGTCCTGGCGCTGCGCCTGGGCGTGACCGACTTCTGCTCCGCCTACGGCCTGCGCCGCACCCCCGACATGACCGCCTACGACGTGCAGATCGTCGCCGGCGTCATCGCGGACGTCGTCAACGTCCTCAGCAGGGCCGACGGCACCGGTTTCACCGTGACCGGCCCCGTCTGGGAGTACTTCCGCAGCCAGCAGCGCCTCTTCAAGCCCCAGCTGCGCCGCAGCCCCTTCCTGGAGGAGGGCGTCGAGGATCTGCGCACCGCGCTGATAGAGCACGACCTGGACGGACTGCTGCGCGAGATCGAGCTCGACCGGGCCAACGGGCTGCTCGGCAAGACCTGCATCCACCCCGCCCACGTCACGCCCGTGCACGCCCTGTCGGTCGTCTCCCACGAGGAGTTCTGCGACGCACAGGACATCCTGCGGCCTGAGCGCGGCGGCGGCGGAGTGATGCGTTCCGCCTACACGAACAAGATGAACGAGGTAAAGCCCCACCGGGCCTGGGCCGAGCGCACCATGCTGCGCGCCGAGGTCTTCGGTGTGGCGAAGGAGCAGGTCGGCTTCGTCGACCTGCTCGCGGCCGGACTCCAGGTGTGAGCGGGCCTGTGCCGAAGCAGACGACGAGGAAGGGCAAGACGATCGACGAGGTGTGGTCGGGTACGTGGGTCGCGGACCGGCTGGGCGTCAGCCTGCACGACTCCGAAGGGGGTCCGCGGCCGGGTCCGAGGCTCAGCCCGCGGCTGACCGAGCTGCTCGGACTGGCCCTGCGGCGCAACCCCAAGCGCGCGCACCTGCTGGTCTCGCATGTGCTGGGCAAGCACGTCCCGCAGTCCCCGCGCACCGTGTACGAGGCCGGCTACGGGCTCGGGACCCGCGTACGGGCGCTGCTCGGCGAGGAAAGCGCGGCCGCGGCCGTGGTCCTCGGCTACGCCGAGACCGCCACCGGACTCGGCCACTGCGTCGCCGACGGCCTGGGCACCGCCCCCTACCTGCACTCCACCCGCCGGCCCGTGCCGGGGGTGGCGACGGCCGGAGGCTTCGAGGAAGCGCACTCGCACGCCACCTCCCACCTGCTGCTGCCCGAGGACCCCGAGCTGCTCGCGGGCGACGGGCCGCTGGTCCTCGTCGACGACGAGTTCTCCACCGGCAACACGGTCCTGAACACCATCCGCGACCTGCACGACCGCCACCCCCGCCCGCACTACGTGGTCGTCGCCCTCGTCGACATGCGCTCCCCGGCCGACCGCGACCGGCTGACGGCCTTCGCCGCCGAGCTGGGCGCGCGGGTGGACCTGATCGCCCTCGCCTCGGGCACGGTCTCCCTCCCGGACGGAGTCCTGGCCAAAGGACAGGCCCTGGTGGAGGCGTACGAGTCGGCCGCCGCCGGCACTGCGCAGACCTCCGCCGGCACAGCGGGGATCGCCGCCGTGGTGCAAGAGCAGGAGCAGGAGCAGGAGCAGGCGCCGGTCGACCGGGTTGACCTGCACTGGCCGCACCGGCTCCCCGACGGCGGCCGCCACGGCTTCACCCCCGCGCACCGGCAGCGCCTGGACGCCGCCCTGCCGGACCTCGCCGCGCAGCTCACGGCCGCGCTCGGCCCCGAGCCCGGACGCGTCCTCGTCCTGGGCAACGAGGAGCTGATGTACGCGCCGCTGCGCCTCGCGAAGGCGCTGGAGGAGGTTGGCGCGGCCCGCGAGGTCCGCTTCTCCACCACCACCCGCTCCCCGGTGCTCGCCGTGGACGACCCCGGATACGCCATCCGCACCCGGCTCGTCTTCCCCGCCCACGACACCCCCGCCGACGGCCCTGGCGACCGCTACGCCTACAACGTCGCCCGCCCGTCGGACGGCGCCGGCTTCGACACCGTCGTCGCCGTCGTGGACTCGGCCGGCGACACCCCCGAGCTGCACACGGGCCTCCTCGCCGCGCTCGCCCCGCACACCGGCCGCCTCGTCCTGGCCGTCGTACCGTCCTACATACCGCCCATGGCGTCCCTGGCTTCCCTGGCGTCCCTACCTTCCCGCACGTCCGACCACCGGCAGGAGCCGAACATGACCGAGCCCCTGCGCGGCCCCGCCTTCTCCTCCTACGCCCCCGAGGACGTCGGCTGGCTGCTCCAGGACCTCTCCGGCGTCCAGCTCGAAGCCCCGACCGAGGAGCGCGAGGAGGCCATCCAGGCAGGCGGCGCGCACTACGCCGAGTCCCTGCCCGTCGAGTACCAGCCCTCGCCCCAGTACCAGGAGCTCTACCGCAGCGCGCTGGCCGCCTCGGCCGCCCGCGTGGCCCGCGCCGTCGGCACCGTCACCGAGACCGTCCTCGCCGAGCGCTCCCCCTCCCCGGTCCTGGTCTCCCTGGCCCGCGCCGGCACCCCGGTGGGCGTCCTGATGCGCCGCTGGGCCCGCGCCCGCCACGGCCTGGACCTGCCGCACTACGCCGTCTCCATCGTCCGCGGCCGCGGCATCGACGCCAACGCCCTGCGCTGGCTGGCCGCCCACCACGACCCCGCCGACGTCGTCTTCGTCGACGGCTGGACCGGCAAGGGCGCCATCACCCGCGAGCTGAAGGCCGCCCTCGCGGAGTTCCCGGGCTTCGACCCGGAGATCGTCGTCCTCGCCGACCCCGGCTCGTGCGTACCCACGTACGGCACCCGCGAGGACTTCCTGATCCCCTCCGCCTGTCTCAATTCCACCGTGTCCGGTCTCATCTCGCGTACGGTTCTCAGGTCCGACCTGGTCGGACCCGCCGACTTCCACGGCGCGAAGTTCTACCGCGAGCTCGCCGGAGCCGACGTCTCCGTCGAGTTCGTCGACGCCGTCGCCGCCCACTTCGACGACGTGGCGGACGCCGTCGACGAGGAGGTCAAGGAGCTCCTCGCGGCCGACCGCACGCCGACCTGGGAGGGCTGGGCGGCGGTCGAGCGGATCAGCGAGGAGTACGGCATCCACGACGTGAACCTCGTCAAGCCCGGCGTCGGCGAGACCACTCGCGTACTGCTGCGCAGGGTGCCGTGGAAGATCCTGGCGCAGCGCGGCGCCGGGGCCGACCTGGACCACGTACGGCTGCTCGCCGAGCAGCGCGGGGTCCCGGTGGAGGAGGTCGACGGACTGCCCTACACCTGTGTCGGCCTCATCCACCCCCGATACACGCGCGGCGCCACCGGCGCCGACGGAAAGGCTGTGGCCTCCAAGTGACTGTCCTCGTAGCCAGTGACCTCGACCGTACGCTCATCTACTCGGCGGCCGCCCTCGGTCTGACCATGCCCGACCCGGTTGCCCCGCGGCTGCTGTGCGTCGAGGTCCACGAGAGCAAGCCGCTGTCGTACATGACGGAGACGGCCGCGGCACTGCTGGCGGAGCTCACCGAGGACCCGTCCGTCGTCTTCGTCCCCACCACCACCCGCACGCGCAAGCAGTACCAGCGCATCCGCTTCCCCGGCTGCCCCGCCCGGTACGCGATCTGCGCCAACGGCGGGCAGCTCCTCGTCGACGGCGTGCCGGACCGCGACTGGCGACGGCAGGTCGCGGCGCGCCTGGCCGAGGAGTGCGCCCCGCTGGAGGAGGTCCAGGCGCACCTGCTGGCCACCGCCGACCCGGCGTGGCTGCGCAAGGCACGGCTGGCGGAGGACCTCTTCGCGTACCTCGTCGTCGAACGGTCCCTGGTCCCCGACGAATGGCTCAAGTCCCTGACCGAGTGGGCCGGGGCCCGCGGCTGGACGGTCTCCCTCCAGGGCCGGAAGATCTACGCCGTGCCCCGCCCGCTCACCAAGAGCGCCGCGATGCACGAGGTCGCCCGCCGGACCGGAGTGACCACGACCCTGGCCGCCGGCGACTCGCTCCTCGACGCCGACCTGCTGCTGGCCGCGGACGCCGCCTGGCGCCCGGGCCACGGCGAACTGGCCGACGCGGCCTGGACGGCGCCCTCGGTGACCGCCCTGCCCGAGGCGGGCGTCCTGGCGGGCGAGGAAATCGTGCGCGCATTCGCCCGCGAGGCCGGGCGGCTCGGCAGACTGGACGCATGAGCAAAGGCAACAGTACGAAGATCACGGACGAGCTGTACCGGTACATGCTGGACCACAACCCGCCGCTGGACGACGTCCAGCGGGGGCTGGTGGCGAAGACGTACGCCACGTTCCCCGACGTCGCCGGAATGCAGTCCGCGGAGGAGCAGGGCCCGCTGCTGGCCTTCCTCGTCCGCCTGACCGGCGCCCGCCTCATCGTCGAGGTCGGCACCTTCACCGGCTTCTCGGCCCTGTCGATGGCCCAGGCACTGCCGGCCGACGGCCGCCTCATCGCCTGCGATGTCTCCGAGGAGTGGACGGCGTACGGCAAGGAGGCCTGGGAGGAGGCCGGCGTCGCGGACCGCATCGACCTGCGCATCGCGCCGGCCCTGGAGACGCTGCGCGCGATGCCCGCCGAGCCGCACATCGACATGGCGTATGTGGACGCGGACAAGGAGAGCCAGATCTCCTACTGGGAGGAGCTCGTACCGAGGCTCCGCCCCGGCGGCCTGATCGTCACCGACAACACGCTGTACCACGGCACGGTCCTCGACGAGTCGGCCACCGGCTCGGCGGCGGGCGTGCGCGCCTTCAACGACCACGTCGCGGCGGACCCGCGCATGGACTCCGTCCTGCTGGCGATCTCGGACGGCCTGACGCTCTCGCGCAAGCGCTAGCGGTGGGGCTGGGGCCGGGCTGGGGCTGGGGCCGCGACCTTCGGTGGCCGCGGCCTTTCCGCGGCCGCGGCCTTTTGGTCAGCCGCAGCTCTCGGTCAGCCGCGGCCTCTCGGTCAGCCGCAGCCGCCGCCACCGCAGCAGCCCCCGCCGCCTGCGCCGCCCATCGGGCGGGCGGGCGCCGGGGCGCTGCTCGACCCGCCCACGGCGACGGCGGACAGCAGCTTGACGGTGTCGGCGTGCCCGGCCGGGCAGTCGGCGGGAGCGGAGGACTCGGCCATGGGGCGGCTGACCTCAAAGGTGTGGTCGCAGGTCCGGCAGCGGTATTCGTAACGAGGCATGCGCACAGGCTAAGCGCGCCCGCCGCCCGTCCGCGACGCCGCGGGGCAAACTCGATACAGGCCCTAGAGGGTGTCGGGCCGCGCGAGCCGTCGGCGCGCGGCGCGTGCCCGGTCCTCCCGGGCCGCCTGCTCGGGGTGGCGGGCCCGCCAGTACGGATTGTCGTGCGGGAGCGCGCTGCCCACCCGCCCGTACATCCCGAACCACATCAGCATCACGCCGACGACGAAGCTGAACAGCACGTTCTGGATCTTGAAGGCCAGGAAGTTCAGACCGGTGTCGAGCAGCGCGAGGTTCACGAACCCGCTCGCGATGAACAGCACGCCCAGCACGATGTTCAGCGTCGAGGCGAAGGTCCCTCCCACCACCATCCCGGTGATGAGGAGTCCGCCGATGAAGAGGGACAGGACGCTCAGCGCACCGTTGGTGTTCAGCGCCAGCACCGTGTCGCCGCCCGTGTCGAAGAAACCGATCCGGTCGACGAGGCCCAGTACCCCGAACACCACCAGCAGCAGGCCGGTCAGCCCCGCCCCGACCCGGTACACCTGGCTGAGCTTGTGATCGGTGGGCAGATGCTCGTCGAGCCGGGCATTGACGGGATGCAGAGCGCGCTGCACACGCCGCCCGATCGGGTGCGGGTCCGGCGCCACGCTCGTCTCGTAGGGCTCGTGGGCCACGTAGGGCGCGTAATGCTCATGGGGCTCGGTGCACCCGTACGCCGCATGGGGCGCGTACGGCGCGTGGGACACGGGTGGTGCCTGGGACGCACGCGGCCTGTTGAAGGGGTGGGCAGCCATGGAGGCCTCCTCTGCTCCGTCCCGTACCCCCAGCATCCGCCGCAGGCCGCCCCACGACAACCTGCCCGGGACACCCCTCAGGGTTGTTGTCCGGCGGAGCAGGGTCGGACGCCTCTGGATTCACACCAGATTGCCGGTAAATGTCAATCGGGTTGAACCGGTGCAAGCCGGGCGTGTTTTCAAGATGTTCATCAGGCTCCTAGCCCTGGCCGCGCTCCTCCCGGATCCCGGTCACCACCCGGTTCACGGAAGCCCGTACCGCCTCCATCTCCTGGAGGAACGCCCAGTAGTCCGGGTGCAGTCCCTCCAGCCCTTCCAGCGCCCGGCCCACCCGCGCCACCGCGTCGTCCAGCGGCCGCGCGTGCCGCGGATCGGGCACACTGCGGCCCGCCATCGCCAGCCGCTGCGCGTCCCGGATCGCGAAGCGGGTCCGGTCGACCTCCGCCTGCGGGTCCCGCGCCACCGCCTCCAGCCGCGTCAGCCGGTCCTGTGCCGCCGACACCGCCTCATCCGTCGCGTCCAGCGCACCACGGACCGCCTCGATCAGCGTCCCCACGTCCGCCCAGCGCTGCTCGTCACGGGCCCGGCCGGCCTGCGCGAGGCGCTCCTCGGCCTCCGCGACATCCCGTACGGCCTGGTCCGGTACCTGCTGGAGGTCCTGCCAGCACGCCGCACTGAACCGCCGGCGCAGCTCGCTCAGCACCGGATCCACCCGGTCCGCCCGGTTGCGCAACGCCTGCGCCCGCGTCCGCAGGCTCACCAGGCGCCGGTCGATCTCCGCCGCCCGCTCGGGCAGCCGCGCCGCCTCGGCCCGTATGGCCTCCGCGTCCCGCAGGATCCGGTCGGCGCGCTGCACCGTCTCCTGCACCCCGTGTTGCGCCGCGCCCTGGTTCAGCTTGGTCAGCTCCGGCCCCAGCGCCGCCAGCCGCGCCGCCAGGTCGTCGGCCCGCATCCCCGTGGCCCGTACGGCGTCCAGCGCGTCACTGGCTCCGATCAGCGCGGCCTTGGCCCGCTCCCGAGCCGGCGCGACCCGCGCGAGCTGCGTCTCGGCCTTGTCCAGCAACGGCTGCAGGCCCTGCGCGAACCGCTCCAGCTCCCCCTTGACCCGCAGGAGTTCATCGCGGGCGCGGGTCAGCTCGTCCCGCGCGCGCGTGGCCACCGAGGCCTCCAACTCCGCCCGGTCCAGGTCGTACGCGTCGACCGCCTCGATGTAGACGTGGCTGACCTGGTCGATGCGCTGCCCGAGCGCGGCGAACCCCTCGGTCGCCTGCCGCGCGGCGGGCGACCCGTCCGCTGCGGCGATCGTCTCGATCGAGATCCGCAGGTCCCGCTGCGCCGTGTCCAGCTCGTAGAACGCTGCCGCGGCGGCATCCTTGGCCGCCTGCGCATCCGCCCGCCGACTCTCGTCCCGCCCACCGAACCACCGCCGGGATGCCGTCGTCACAGTCCCTCTCCCGTACGTGTCCGCCATGCCCCGGTCCATTCTCCCCCACGGGAACCGGTTTGCGTGGGGGGTGTGCCCGGCATGTAGGCTGTCCACTCATCCACGGGTGCGTAGCTCAGGGGTAGAGCGCTGCTCTTACAAAGCAGATGTCGGCGGTTCGAAACCGTCCGCGCCCACCAGTCAAAAGGCCCCCCGCCGATCATGGCGGGGGGCCTTTGACATCTACATCTGACATCAACGGAGACGGTCAGGAACGGCCGCGCCGAGCCCTCAGCAGCCGGTCCATGTGCCCGACGGCCTCGCGCTGCGTGTCCTGGACGGCGTGGGCGTAGACGTTCATGGTGACGGCGATCTGTGAGTGCCCGAGGATCTCCATCATGACGCGGGGCGGAACGCCGACGGCGGTCCGCAGCATCGCGATCCGTGCCGAGCATCGTGCAGCCGGATGACGCGCAGGCCGGGGAGCGGTAGACGCTATGCGGAACGACAGGCCGTCCGGTGCGCGTAGTGCACCCGTAGCCTCCTCCCGCTTCTCCCAGGCGGCCTCCCTGATGGCGGCCTGCTCCATCCACCGTCAGCGCAGGGGAGCGACGCATATCCCAGGCAGCGGCAGAGTCCGCCGACGGCAACCTCCGTTGGGGGCGCCCTCGCAGGCCTCACCGCGCACGCTGGGTGGCCGGGCCGCCAAGACCATGAGCGTTCTTTCCTGAAAGCGCACAGGGGCGGCCGCGGGAATCTTCTCGCCCCACCCTGTCACGGTTGCCATGGCCTACCGCCCGTCCCCCTTGTGGCACCTGAGGGCGGAGCAGTACTCCCCGGCACACGGTGAACAGCATTGGCTGCGCCCGGTGGTATGTGACCGTCAGTGGTGGGCCGTACGCTGCCGCCATGCGCAGAGGAGCGATCACACACGGATCCGTGCTCAAGGCCATCGCGGAGTACGACGAATTGGGACAGGTTGCGTTCCTGGCGAAGTACGGCTTCGGCGAGGCTCGCTCGTACGTTGTGGTGCACGACGGGCGGGAGTACGACTCCAAAGCCATAGCGGGCGTGGCGCACCAGTGGGATCAGGGGCGAGCCCTCAGGCTTGATGAGTTCAGCGGAGGCAAGGAGCACGCTGCGGCGTGGCTGAAGCGGGCAGGCTTCCAGGTCAAGGCCGTTAAGAATCCTGACTGGGCCAGGGACGAGATCATCCTTGCCTGTCAGCTCGTGATGGAGAACGGCTGGAAGGGGTTGGACGCTCAGGATGCCAGGGTGGTCGAGCTGTCAGGCCTGCTCCAACTGCTTCCCATCCATGCCGAGGTGGAGCGCAACGAGAAGTTCCGCAACCCGAACGGAGTGGCGCGCAAGACGTTCGACATCGCCACGCGGCATCCGGAGTACCAGGGCCGGCCCACCAACGGAGGCGCCCTTGATGTCGCAGTACTGATGGAGTTCCTTGCCCGGCCGGACGAGATGGCCGAGGTCGCTCGGCTCATTCGGCAGGGCATCGCGGCTGGCGAGCTGCAGAGCCTTGCGCCGACCGAGGATGAGCAGCTCGACGACTTCAGCGCTCCTGAGGGACGGCTCCTTATGCGTCGGCACCAGGCCCGCGAGCGCAACAAGAGCCTGCGGAAGAAGAAAATCGCTTCTGTCATTCAGCGCGGTGGGCGGCTGGCGTGTGAGGCGTGCGGGTTCGACTTCGAGGAGGTCTACGGCGACCGCGGTGCTGGGTACATCGAGTGCCATCACGTCGTGCCGTTGCATGAAGCGGGTGAGGGGCGGACCAAGCTTAGCGATCTCGCACTCATATGTGCCAACTGTCACCGTATGATCCACCGGCGTGCTCCATGGCCGACACCTGCGGAGCTGCGGACCTCCATCGAGCGAAAGCATGCGGCTGACAGGCGTGCCGCGGAAGCCATTGCACGGCCACGCAGGGCGGCTGACGAGCAGATGCCGAACCCGTGATCTGACATCCACTGCTGACATCAGTGTCTGCGCACAGCGGCAGTTTCGGAGGCCTGGGGCGGCAGCCGTTGCCGGGCCGCTGGGCGGGCCGCGCTCGGGTGATACGCGAAGACCCCCGGCCCGGTGGGTCGGGGGTCTTTCGGACGGCTCAGGCGTTGGGGCGCTTGCCGTGGTTGGCCTTCTTCTTCTTGCGGGCCCGCTTCTTGTTGCCTCGCTTGGCCATGGTGACAGTCTCCCTACTCTCGGTGACCTTCATGACGCCGCCAGTCTAGGCTCGGGCCGGGACGTCCGCATCAGGGCCTCTTGGCCGGTGCGGCAGGGCGTGGGATCGTCGGGAGATGGGCGAGTGGCTCGCGTGGGGCGCGGTGGGCGCGGCGGTGGTCGCGGCCGTGCTGGTACTGGCGATGACGGAGCGTTCCCTGGGGGCGGGCTTCGAGCGGAAACGGGACGCGGAGCGGGCTCGGCTGCTCGCCCGTCTTGCCGAATCAGCCGAAGGCGACGGGCCGCCGACCGTCGTGCCGGGGGCACGGAAGTTCGAGGACGTCGGGGGCGGCCGGAGCGCGCACGCGGAACTCGGCGACCGGCGGGACGACTTCACACCGATCCTCGTGGAGTACTACGCCTACGGGCTGGCGCAGGCGCGCAGCAGCTTCGGGACGAGCCAGCGGTTCGCCGGCGCCGGGGCGGCGATCCTGCTCGTCGGGATCGGGCTCGCCGTCCGGAAGGCCGAAACCGGCGGGGAGCTGTACCTCGGCATCGTCACGAGCGCGACGGGCCTGGTCTCGGCTCTGATCGGGCAGCTCTTCCACCGGCGGGCCGACATCGCACTGCGGCACATGGCCGACCAGACCGCCTCGCTGCGCGACGACCGCCGGGCCGCCGAGACGACCCGGCAGGCCATCGGGCTGCTGGAAACGGTCGACGACCCGGAGCTGCGGGCCCGCCTCCAAGCCGGACTGATCATGAAGCTCTCCGGCGCCGAGCTGCCCCGGTAAGAGGGATAGTGGAGATATGTGCCGATCGATCAAGACCCTGCGTCCCCCCGCCATCCCCGAGAAGGCGACCGAGGAGGAGATCCGGGCCGCCGCCCTGCAGTACGTGCGGAAGGTGTCCGGGTTCCGGGTGCCCGCCGCGCACAACCGCGAGGTGTTCGACGAGGCGGTGGACGCCATCGCCGAGGCCACCGCGGCCCTGCTCGACGGCGTGCACGTACGGGGGCAGGCCGCCCCGGCGTGATCCGGCGGCGCCCTACGCGGCGGCCCGTCGGCGCAGCACCCACACGCCGCCGATCAGGGCGCACGCGGCGAGCGTGCCGCCGACGGCGATCTCGGCCGTGCTCATCGAGCCGACGCTGCCGCCCGTACCGCCGCGCGCCGCGCCGGGGGTGACCTGGAGGGAGGCGGTGATGCGCTCCCCGCCCGGCCCGCCGCACTCGAAGAGGACGCGGTGTGTGCCCGGGACAGCGTTGTTGAAGACGGTGGCGTTGCCGAAGAGGTTGGTGGCCGCGAGGTTTCCGGGGGCCAGCCGCACCTCGCTGAACGCGGTCGAGGTGACCCTGGCGACCTTGGTCCCGCATCCCGCGACGTTCAGGGCGACCCGGCCGCCCGGTGCGACCGTGGTCGGGGAGACTGTGGCGGAAGGGGCGGCGTGGGCGAGCGTGACAGGTGTGGCGGCCGCGACGATGAGGGCGGCGGCCGCGGCGGTCATCAGACGGCGCGGAGCGGCGGACCGCGAGCGGGACGCGGTGGCGGGCGGCTGGGCGAGCGGCGTGGGGGGCATGGAGAGAACTCCTCGGCTCCTCGAAACGGCGCGGCCAGGCCACGGATGTGACGCGGATTCGGTTGCGCACCGTCCTTGGACGCTAGGACCCCGTACCGGAGGCGGCGATCGGGGCCGGGTGAACGGGTGAGCCACTGCTCCGCCCGGGGGAGCCCGCAGCCGGAGCCCACCGGCCCGGAAGCGCCCTACGCCGCCGGGGTCGCGGCCGCGGCCGGGGGCGGCCGGCGCACCAGGAACGCCGCGAGGGCACCCGCGGCGAAGAGCGCGACGATGGACACGGCCGTGCCGAGCCACTGGGTGCCCAGCCACTGGGTGCCGAAGTAGCCCAGCGCCACGCTGTAACCGGCCCACGCCATGCCCGCCAGGAGCGACCAGGGCAGGAACTCCGCCACCTTGCGCTGGGTCTTGCCCGCACCCAGGGACACCACGGAGCGCCCCGCCGGGGCGAAGCGGGCGATCACCACCAGGGCGCCGCCCCCGCGGGCGAGGGCCGTACCCAGGCGCTCCTGGGCGCGCGTCAGGCGACGCGAGCGGGCGATGGCCCGGTCCAGCCGGGCCCCGCCGTGCCGGGCCAGCCGGAAGGCGGCCATGTCACCCAGCACCGACGCCGTCGTCGCGATCACGAGCAGCAGCAGGATGTCCGGCACCTGCTCGGGCACCCGGACCGGCACCGGGCCGGCCGTCCCGGCCGCTGCCGCCGCTGCCGCCGCAGCGGTGATCACCAGAACCCCGCTCGGCAGCACCGGAAGGAAGACGTCGAGCACGATGGACACCGCCACCAGGGCGTAGATCCATGGGCTCGCGGTCAGCGACCCCAGAGTCTCAAACAAAGCGGGACTCCCCAGTCCGGTTGACGTGCTGCGGCATGAAGCGCCGCGACGTCGCGGGGGAGCGGCAGGGGCGGCTGACAGCCATACAGCGTACGCCCGGCACTCCCGCCCCGGGAGCCCGGGGCGGGAGTGCCGGGCACACCGGGGCCGACCGTGCACCACTCCATCGCCACCCGCCCGGCCCCGCCACCCGGCCCGAGGGATCCCCTACTCCGCCGACGTGAGCTCCCGGTCCAGCACCGTCACCAGACGGGCCCCCTCCCGCTTCTTGCGCGCCTGATCCAGCCGCAGCCGAGCCGCCCGCCCGGACAACGCCAGCGTCATCAGCTGGTTCCCGAACCAGGGACCGCCCGTACGCCGCCAGTTCAGCGGCGGCCGACCCGTCCGCCCGTGCAGGGAGAAGCCGCGTCCCAGCCACCGGCCCGTCCTCGACCAGCCCAGCCGGAACCCCCACTTCACCGCGGTGTGAATGGAATTGTGCACAGGCGAGCAGGTCAGCTGGAACACCCGCGCCGTGCTCGGTATGCGAGGCTCGGCCACATACGCGTGGTGCACGTCCCCCGACAGCACGCACACCGTCGCCGGCGCCCGCGGCCCCGTACCCACCTCCTCGATCAGATCCGTCAGCGCGGCGAACGACGCCGGGAACGCCGCCCAGTGCTCCAGATCGCTGCGCCGCCGCAGGTTCTCACCGATCCGCGCCCACCGGGGCCCGCGCTCTCCGCGGCACAGCGCCGCATTCCACGTCTCCGCGTCATGGATCAGCGGCGGCATCAGCCAGGGAAGTGAGGACCCGATCAGCAGGTGGTCGTAACCCCCGTGCCCGGCGAGGGCGTTCTCGCGCAGCCACTGCTGCTCCGCCGGATCGTGCATCGCGCGCCCGTCCTCGGCCAGCACGCGGGCGGCGCGCGTGTCCACCATCAGCAGCCGCGTCCGACCGAAGTCGCGACGGTAGCTCCAGCGCACCGTGGCCGGATCGGCGTCCGCAGCGGACGCGAAGGCCCGTAGCGCGTCCGTGCCGTCGGGATCCGCGCAGACCGCCCCGTACAGCCCGTCGGCGGCCAGCTCGGTGGGCGAGAGATTGCCCAGGTGCTGGTACACCCAGTACGACATCAGGCCGCTGAGCACGCGCTCCCGCCACCACGGGGTCGCCCGCATCTCCGCGAGCCACGCCGCGCTGGTGTTCCAGTCGTCGATGACGTCGTGGTCGTCGAACATGTGCAGGCTCGGCACCGTCGACAGCAGCCAGCGGATCTCCGGGTCGAGCCACGACTCGTAGTAGAGCCGGGTGTACTCCTCGTAGTCCGCGACCTGGGCGCCGGGTGCCTCCCGCAGATCCCGGCGCGCGGCGAGCCACTGCCGGGTCTCCCGCGACAGGGCATCGGCGTACACCTGGTCCCCCAGCAGGAGCAGCAGGTCGGGGCGCTCCGCCTGCGGATCCGCGGCCAGCCGTGCCGCGAGGGTGTCCAGCGCGTCAGCGCCGTGCGGACCGCGCCTGCCGGCGGGCGGCGCGGCCTGACGGCAGGAACCGAAGGTGACGCGCAGCCCGGGTGCGGGCCGGCCCGGGCCCGCCACGACCGGAGTGGTGATCGTGCTCGGCGGGAAGCCGCTGTCGGGCAGCGGCCACACCTGCCGTCCGTCGAGCAGCACCTCATAGGGCGTCGTGGCGCCGGGGGTCAGACCGGTCACCGTCACCAGTGCGTAGTGGTGTCCGGCTATCTGGAAGGTTCGCGCGCTGCCGCCGGCCCCGCCCGAGCACCGCACCTCCGCCGTGCACGGACGGTCCGCCTCGACCCATATGGTGGCCGCTCCGCCCGTTTCCCAGTCGACGTGGCGCAGCAGCGGCCCCAGACGCAACCCTGCCATGCAACTCCCCCTCCTCCGTAGCCCCTCCGATCACGGTACGACGGGGAGGGGGAGCGACGCCTCCCCCTGGCGGGGGAGAGATCGGCCGGCAGGCGGCAGTGGTCCGTCAGCAGCCGTTCAGGACGTTCACCAGGGCCGTCTTCTCGCCGGAGTCCATGCTCAGGCCCCAGTACTGCTTCACGTTGACCCACATCCGCGCGTACGTACAGCGGTAGGCGGTCCGCGGCGGCATCCACTTGCCGGGGTCGAGGTCGCCCTTGGCCTGGTTGACGTTGTCGGTGACCGCGATGAGCTGGGGGCGGGTGAGGTCGTTGGCGAACTGCTGGCGCTTGGACGTGGTCCAGGAGGAGGCGCCGGAACGCCAGGCCTCGGCGAGCGGGACGACGTGGTCGATGTCGAGGTCGGAGGCGGCCGTCCAGGTGGCGCCGTCGTACGCCGAGTACCAGCTTCCGCTCACCGCGGCGCAGGCGGAGTCCTGGACGACGTTCACGCCGTCCCGCTTCAGCACGGTCTCGCGGGTGTTGCAGGTGCCCGAGACGGTGCTCCAGTGCGGGAAGAGGTCGCGGCTGTACCCGCTGGTGGATCCTTCCGTCTTCGGCGTGACCGTGGCCAGGTACGCGCGCGCGGCCGAGGCGCTCATGGGGGTGGGCGGGGCGGCCGCGGCGGTCGGGGCGTTGACGAGGGAGGCGAGCGCGGCCAGCGCAGCCGCTGACGCGAGCACGCCAACTCGACGCGCGTAGACGGTGGGTATGAGTGCCATGAGGGGCTCCCTGGGTGCGGGGGGTTCGGCCGGGTCGCCCCGGCGGGGCGTGGCCATGCTGACGCCACCGGGTTGCGAGGGGATGGGCGCCAGGTGACAGCGTGGCGACATGGGCACGTCACATCAAGCCGCGCAAGGCCCCTGATTTAAATAGAAGTTGAGATTCCGCCGAGAGGGGGGCGGGCTGCGAAGTCCAGGGGGGCGGCCGAGGCCGGGGCATGTCGGGGCAGGTCGGGGCAGGACAGGTCGGGGCAGGACAGGCCGGGGCGGGCTGGGGCGCGGCGGGACCAAAGGCCCATTCCGGCCCGCCATCGGCGTCGCGTACTCTGTTCGGAGCAGAAGGGGAGTAGCTCTTCGCCGGAACGTCGACATACTGCTGGGTCACCCAGCCGGCGCCCGGAGGCAGACCGTGCTCAGCGGTCGGCCAGCGAGACCTTCGGCCGCAGTGTCCTGTCCCGGCGTGGGCGCGTTCCGTACGCGCACGCGCAAGCCAGGGCGCCGCCGAGCCGAAGCGACCCCTGACACACCCCAGGTCTCTCGGTACCGATGGCGTCCTGCCCGACCGATTGAGGTTCCACCCCCGTGTTCAGCTTCAGCATCACGGCGATTGCCTTCGGTGTCGTCTTCCTTGCCGAACTCCCCGACAAGACGGCCCTCGCCGGCCTGATGCTCGGCACGCGCTACCGCGCCTCCTACGTCTTCGCGGGCGTCGCCGCCGCCTTCGCCGTGCACGTCGGCCTCGCCATCGCCGCGGGCAGCGTGCTCACCCTGCTGCCGCACCGCCTCGTCCAGGCCGTCGTCGGCGTCCTCTTCCTCCTGGGCGCGGCCATGCTGCTCCTCAAGAAGGACGACGGGGACGAGGAGATCAAGCCGCCCGCCGACCAGTCCTTCTGGAAGGTCTCGGGGGCCGGCTTCATGCTGATCCTGGTCGCGGAGTTCGGTGACCTGACCCAGATCATGACCGCCAACCTCGCGGCTCGCTACGACGACCCCGTCTCCGTCGGCGTCGGCGCCGTGCTGGCCCTGTGGGCGGTCGCGGGCATCGGCATCCTGGGCGGCCGCACGCTGATGAAGTACGTGCCGCTGCGGCTGATCACCAAGGTCGCGGCAGCCGTGATGGCGGCGCTGGCCGTGTTCTCGCTGTACGAGGCGATCACGGGCTGACGTACCCGGGTCCGGGGCCGGTCCAGGTCCGGGCCCGGACCGGCCCCGGGTGCCGGTGGCGGAAACTGCGTTGCGCAGGGCGAGGTGGGGAGGCACGCTCGGCGCGTGACCGACCCGACTTCCCCCACCGGCCCCGGCCCGGCCGTCGGCCCCGCTTCCGTGCCCGCCCAGGACCGCCGTTTCGGCTGGTCCAACATGTTTGTCCGGCCCGACGAGGACACCCGGACCGACGGAGGGTTCCGGGGGGAGCGGGACGTACTCGCCGGCTACCTGCGCGACCAGCGGATCACGCTGGAGCTCAAGTGCGCGGGCCTCGACGCGGAAGCCCTGGCCCGGCGCTCGGTGGAACCCTCCGACCTGTCCCTGCTGGGTCTCGTACGCCACCTCGCGGGCGTCGAGCAGTACTGGTTCCGGCAGGTCATGGCGGGCCAGGACGTACGCCGCCACTACCGCTCGGAGGCGCAACCGGCCGGGGAGTTCACCGGCGCGGTGGCCGACCCGGCGCTGGTCGCGGACGCGTGGGCGACCTGGCGGGCCGAGGTCGCCTTCGCGGAACGGCTCGTCGCACAGGCTCCCGGCATGGACGTCACGGGCGACCGCGGCGGCGAGCCGATGGAGCTCCGCGAGGTACTCGTCCACATGATCGAGGAGTACGCCCGCCACAACGGCCACGCGGACCTCCTGCGGGAGCGCATCGACGGGCGCGTGGGGCAGTAGGCCGGCTTGGCCGTGCCCCGGCGGAGCGCCGCTACCGTGCGGGCGAGCCCTGGGGCTCCGGCTGCACCGTGATGCGGATCGAGCCGTCGGGGTCGGTCGTGACGGCGAGGGAGGTCAGGTCCGGGACGTGCACCGTCGGGCCGTGCGCGGCGGCGCGGGGACCCACGCCGATCACGCGCATGCCGGCCGCCCGGCCGGCGGCGATGCCCGCGGCCGAGTCCTCGAAGACGACGCAGTCGGCCGGGTCCACGCCCAGGGCGGCGGCACCCTTGAGGAAGCCCTCGGGGTCCGGCTTGCTGGCTGCGACGGACTCGGCCGTGACGCGCACCTCGGGCAGGGGAAGCGCGGCGGCCGTCATCCGGGCGATGGCGAGAGCGGCGTCGGCGGACGTGACCAGGGCGTGCGGCAGGCCGTCGAGCGAGGCCATGAAGGCCGGGGCGCCCGCGACGGGGACCACGCCGTCGGTGTCGGCCGTCTCGCGCGCCAACATCACAGCGTTCTCTGCGAGATTGACCTCCATGGGGCGCTCCGGCAGCAGGACGGCCATGGTGGCGTAGCCCTGGCGGCCGTGGACCACCTTCAGGGCCTCCTGTGGGTCCAGCCCGTGGGAGACCGCCCAGTCGCGCCAGCAGCGTTCGACCACCGCGTCGGAGTTGACGATCGTGCCGTCCATGTCGAGGAGCAGGGCCTTGGCGGTGAGTACTGCGGGTGCGGTTGCGGTGCTGGCCGGCATCGACGGGGCTCCAGACGGGCGGGAAAAGAGAACAAGTGGTTCCGTCCACCGGTCAGGGAATGAGGACGGAACCACTTTGTTCCCTCACGATACAAAACTCGGGGCGGTCTGTGCCACTCGTGGGCGTGTGACCCCTGTCGCCCTGTCGTCCCGTTGCCCTGTCGCCCTGTCGCCCTGTCGCCCTGTCGCCCTGGTCCGGCCCGCCCCTGGCATGCTCGGCCCCGCCCGCCGCCTACCCCTCCAACGCCTTGCGGGTCAGGGGCCCGTAGACGCCCCACTCCTGCGGGTCGATCCCGCGGTCGTACTGGAAATCCAACAGCGCGTCCTCGACCCTCCAGTCGAACTTCCCGTGGAACCTGCCCCGGTACAGCTCCTGCGCAGCCAGCAGCCGCTGGAGCTTCTCCACCTCCGGACCGGAATCCCCGTAGCGCAGGACCGGGGCCTGCGCGGGCGGCGGGCTGGAGGAACGGCTCGCGCTGCGCGAAGCACTCGGCGACGGGGGCGCGGAGGACGCGGAACGGGACGGGCTCGGTGAGGCGGACGGCGACTTCGAGGCGGTCGGCGACTTGGAGGCCGACGGGGACGCGCTGGCCCGGCTCGGGCTACCGGACGGCGCGACCGGAGCCGCGCTCACGGCGGGCGCCGACGCCTTCGCGTCCAGCAGCGCCGTATCGCTGTCCGTGGAAGCCGGCAGCACCCACACCGCCACGGCCGTGCCACTGAGGGCCACCGTCGCCGCGGCTCCGATCAGCAGCGCCAGCGGCCGCCGGCGGGAAGCGGAGCCGGATCGCCCCTCCGGGCCCCCGCCCCCGCCCCCTCCCTGTCGTTCTCCGCCGAACGCGGGGCCGGACGCGGGGCCCGCTGCCGGGACCGTGCGGAGCTGGATCGTCTCCGCCGGGTGCGGTGCGTACGCCGGGCCCGCCTGCCACGGGCCGTCCTGCCGCGGCCCGGCCGAAGGCGCCACGGGTATCCCGTACGCCGGAGTGTCGTCCTCCGCCGCCGCCTCCGCTGCCTGCTGCGGTGCAGGCACAGGCGGGGGCGCAACCACACCCGACACGGGCGGGGGCAGCTGCTCGGCTGCGGCGGGAAGCTCGCCGGGGTCGGACAACGTCACATACGGACGGATGCGCAGAGGATTGAACCCCACACCCGGCGCACACCTGCAGGCGGCGCTGGCAGCGTCGCAATCCGGACAGTGCTCACCGTTCACTGGGACTCCCTCCCTGGCTATTGCCTGCGATTATGCAGACCCGCCGCAGCCCTCCCAACCGCCCGAGAGGCCATAACCGGACACACCGCTCAGGATGGAGATGTTGATCCGGCCGGAGGAGGAATCGATGGCTCAGGATGCGACCAAGGGCGCAGTGGACCCCGTGCCCGGCCCGCAGAGGTCCGGCCCCGCCGCAGAGCACAGCGCCCGCGAGGTGCTCGCCCCCATCGGCGCGCTGCTCCTGGGCCTGCTGATCGCGGCACTCGACCAGACCATCGTCTCCACCGCCCTGCCGACCATCGTCAGCGACCTCGGCGGCATGGCCCACCTGTCCTGGGTGGTCACCGCCTACATGCTCGCCGCCACCGCAGCCACCCCCCTGTGGGGCAAGCTCGGCGACCAGTACGGACGCAAGAAGCTCTTCCAGTACGCCATCGTCCTCTTCCTGATCGGGTCGGCGCTGTGCGGCCTGGCCCAGGACATGCCCCAGCTGATCGGCTTCCGCGCCCTGCAGGGCCTGGGCGGCGGCGGGCTGATCGTGCTGTCGATGGCGATCGTCGGAGACATCGTCCCGCCCCGCGAACGCGGCAGGTACCAGGGCCTCTTCGGCGGCGTCTTCGGCGCGACCAGCGTGTTGGGCCCCCTGCTGGGCGGCCTGTTCGTCGACAACCTCTCCTGGCGCTGGGTCTTCTACATCAACCTCCCCATCGGTCTCGTCGCCCTCGTCGTCATCGCCGCCGCGCTCCACATACCGGCACGCCCCTCGAAGCACACCATCGACTACCTCGGCACCTTCCTCATCGCGTGCGTCGCCACCTGCCTCGTCCTCGTCGCCTCCCTCGGCGCCACCTGGGGCTGGGGATCGGCCCGGATCATCGGCGTCGCCGTCCTCGGCGTCCTGCTCCTCGCCGCCTTCCTCCGCGTCGAACGCAAGGCCGCCGAACCCGTCCTGCCGCTGGGACTCTTCCGCATTCGCACCTTCACCCTCTGTTCGGCGATCAGCTTCGTCGTCGGCTTCGCGATGTTCGGGGCGATGGTCTACCTGCCGACCTTCCTCCAGATCGTCCAGGGCGTCTCACCGACCATGTCCGGCGTCCACATGCTGCCGATGGTCATCGGCATGCTGATCTCCTCCACAGCCTCCGGCCAGATCGTCAGCCGCACCGGCCGCTGGAAGGTCTTCCCGATCGCCGGAACCGCCGTCACCGCCATCGGCCTGCTCCTCCTCCACCAGCTGCACCGCACCAGCTCCACCTGGGAGATGAGCGTCTACTTCTTCGTCTTCGGCGCCGGACTCGGCCTGGTCATGCAGGTGCTCGTCCTCGTCGTGCAGAACGCCGTCAGCTACGCCGACCTCGGCGTCGCCACCTCCGGTGCCACCTTCTTCCGCTCCATCGGCGCCTCCTTCGGCGTCGCGATCTTCGGCACGGTCTTCACCAACCGGCTCGACGGCAAACTGACCACCTCCCTGGCCGGTGTCACCCTCCCCGCCGACGCCGGCATACCCCAGCTGGAGGCGGACCCCCGGGCCATCGGCGCCCTCCCAGCCGACCTCCGCCCGCGCGTCCTCGACGCCTACGCCACCGCCATCACCGACGTGTTCCTCTACGCCGTACCCGTCGTCCTGATCGCCTTCCTGCTCGCCTGCTTCCTGAAGGAGGACAAGCTCCGCGCCTCCGTCACCGCACCCGACGTGACCGAGACACTCGCCTCCAACCCCGTCCACCGCTCCTCCCACGACGAGGTCGCCCGCGCGCTGACCGTCCTCGGCAGCCGCGAGGGCCGACGCCACGTCTACGAGAGGATCACCGAGAAGGCCGGCTACGACCTGCTGCCCGCCTCCAGTTGGCTGCTGCTGCGGATCAAGAAATACGGCTCGGCGGAACCGGCCCTGCTGGCCGAGCGCGTCAACGTGCCACTGAAGGTCATCACGGACGCAGGCCGCCAGATCGAGGAGCGCGGACTCGCCGTCCGGGACGGGCTTGCGCTGCTCCTGACCGAGCGGGGCAGCGAGGCCGCCGCGAAGCTCAGCGACGCCCGGCAGGAGTCCCTCGCCGAACTGCTCGGCGACTGGTGGGGCCCTGACCGGCCGACCGACCTGGTCAAACTGGTCGAGGAGATCAACAGGGAGCTGTGCGGATCCGACACCGAGGAGCCCTACGACGCGGAGCCCCGGCGCGACCACGCCGTTCCCTGATCCGGCCTGATGGGCGAAGACACCCTCCACTCAGACCAGGCGCTTCTCGAACCAGTGCTCCGCATACGGGCCGGAGTTGTACGCGGGTATCTCCGCGTAGCCGTGACGCGCATACAGCGCTCGGGCCTCCACGAGGTCCGACCGGGTGTCCAGCCGGATCCGCTCGGCGCCCAGCGCACGGCTCTCCGCCTCCAGGGCACCGAGCAAGGCCGCGCCGCCGCCGGTACCGCGGGCGCGCCGGTCGACGTACACCCTGGTGAGCTCGGCGGTCACCGCGTCCAGGAGGCGGATGCCGCCGCACGCCAGTGCCTCGCCGTCCAGGCGGCCGACGACGAACCGGCCCGTCGGCGGTTCCAGCCCGTCGTCGGGGAAGTCCAGCAGCCCCTGGTCGATCTCGGCCTCGGTGACCTGGCGTTTCCAATACCGGCCGGCGACCTCGGCGTAGTAGGCGCGGCGCAGCCGGGTGGCATCGCGGGTGCTGAACGGTTCGGGGGACACGGTCCAGGTGGGTGATGGTGTGCGGTGTTCGCTGTGAGTGGTCATGGCGTCATTGTGGAGTTCGCGCGCGATGTCCCGCGTGGAATATCCACAACGGCGGGCAGATGATAGGAAAAACGACAATTCTGCTGACCCGGAGGATGTGAAACGCCATGGCAGAGCATCCGGACTGTGCCCTGATCCGCCGCGGCTACGAGGCCTTCGGCAACGGCGACATGGACGCGCTGGGCGCGCTCATGACCGCCGACGTCATCCACCACGTGCCCGGCAACAACCCCATGTCCGGACACCACAAGGGCCGGGAGCAGGTCCTCGACTTCTACCGCCGCCTCGGCGAGGAGACGAAGGGCACCTTCCAGGTGCACCTGGAATCGGTGCTCGCGGACGGCCGCGGGCACGTGATGAGCTTCCACACGGCGCGCGGCGACCGCGGTGACCGCGGCATCGAGATCCGTGAAGGGCTCTTCTTCACGATCGTCGGCCACAAGATCACCGACATCGACCAGTGCACCGCGGACATCGACGAGGAAGACGCCTTCTGGAGCTGATCGACCCCGGCCTTTCGACCCGGCCCCCGGCCCCCGGCCCCCGGCCCCCCGGCCCCCCGGCCCCCGGCTCTCGGCACCGGCCCCCGCCCTCGGCCCTGATGGCCCCGACCGTCCGGACCCCGGGACACCCGCCCGGGGTCCTGGCACGTCGTGAGCGTCAGGCCTTCTTCGGCGCCGCCTGCTGCACGACCTCGAACGACCACACCGTCGAGGCCGAGGCCGCCGGCTTCGGCCGCTCCGCGCCCGCCGACCCGCCCTCGCCGCCGCCACCCTGGTGAGCGGCCTTCATCGGCCCCTCCATCCACGCCTGGAAGTCCTCCTCCGAACGCCACCGCGTGTAGACGAGGTACTGGTCGGTGCCCTCCACGGGGCGCAGCAGCTCGAACCACTCGAAGCCGTCCGAGCTCTCCACCGCCCCGGCGCGCGAGGCGAAGCGCCGCTCCAGGACCTCCCGCTGCGCGGCAGGAACCGTCAGTGCGTTGATCTTCACGATGCTCATGGGAGCCATCCTAGGGATCCTGCGGGGGATATCGTCGTGCGGGTAACGGAGCGCGGCAGCCAGGCGAGGTCGGGGTTGCGGTCAACACGGCGGGAGGCCGGCGAGGCGTGGCTAACGCGGCAGAGCACAGCACAGCGGACGGACACGCCAGGGTCATAGGCGTCACCAGCAAGCTCGGTGCGGCGCGTCTCCTCCTGTGGGCCCTGGCCGGAGCCCTCGCCGTCAGACAGGCCGCCGCGGTGCTGCGCGTGCCGCCCGCCGAGTGGCCGGGCGGACTCCACCTCCCCGGCTCGGGCGGCGGCTCCGGCGGCTCCGGTGGCAGCGCGGTCACCTCGGTCTACGACGCCGGACAGTTCGCCGGCACCCCCTTCGCCGGACTGGTCCTCAAGCCGCTCGTCGGCCTCGCCACCCCCTCACTGGAGGTCGCCTGGACCTGCGTGACGCTGCTGTGCGTCGCCGCGATCGGGCTCGTCGCCGCCCGCGGCCTGCCCGACCCCGTGCCGCGCCGCACCGAGCTGCTCGCCGCGCCCGTCCTGACGGCCCTGATGATGGTCTCGCTGCCCGTCCGCGAGGCCGCCTCGCCCGGCCGGACCGCCGTCGTCCCTGTGCTGCTGGTGCTCCTGGCCGTCTTCCGGGTGCCCGGCGACCGGCCCGCAGGCCTCCTCGTCGGCCTCGCCGCCGCGCTCCAGCCGGCCCTGCTGCTCTTCGCCCCGCTGCTGTGGCTGACCGGACGCCGCCCCGCCGCGCAGACCGCCGCCGTGACCTTCGCCGCCGCCACCGCGCTGTCGTGGGCGGCCCTGCCCCGCGACTCCTGGACGTACTGGGTCCACCACCTGGCCGGCGCCGGCCTCGGCGGCGCCCCCGACGGCCTCGCCAACCAGTCCGTGCACGGTGCGCTGCTGCGCTTCGGCCTGACCGGCCCGGTCGAGGTCCTGCTCTACGCCGCCCTCGCGGGCCTCATCGTCTGGTTCGGCCTGCGCCGCGCGGTCCGCTACGCCCGCGACGGCCAGCTGCTGCTCGCCGTCGCCGTCACCGGCTGTGTGGCCGTCGCCGCGTCCCCGACCGGCTGGCGCCACCAGCTGCTGTGGGTGCTGCTCGCCGTCGCCGGGAAGATCGGCAAGCGCGCCGCCGACCGGCGCGTGTGGCCGGTCGCCGTCGTCCTCGCCATGACCCTGCCGAGCGCGGTCCTGCTGCCGAACCTGGGCGCGCTGGCCCCCGTACGCGACAACGTGCTGCTGCTCACCGCCGTCGCGGCGGCCTGCGCGGTGCCGTTCCTGCCGCGCTCTTCCCCGTACTGGCGTGATCCCGTCCCGACCGACTACGGGTGGCCGGCGCAGGCCCGCTGGTCGCGGGTACCGCTGCTGCCGTTCTGGCGGCGCGTGCTGTCCCGCCCGAACCTCCTGCTGGAACTGCTGCTGATACGGGTCGGCTACTCGCTCTACTCCCACATCCGGGCCGCCGCCCCCACCAGCCGCTCCCTCGCCGAGGGCAACGGCAGTCAGATCCTGGGGATCGAACGGGCGCTGGGCATCGACATCGAGCACGCCGTGAACCACGCCGTGGTGGCCACGCCCTGGCTGGAGGCCTTCTTCGACTTCTACTACACCTCCTTCCACTTCGTGGTCCCGCTGACGATCCTGGCGGTCCTGTACTGGCGGCGCCCCGGCGACTACCGCTGGGCCCGCGCCTCCCTGGGCCTGGCCACCGTCCTGGCCCTCGCCGGCTTCTGGCTCTACCCGCTCGCCCCGCCGCGTCTCATGCCGGGCCTCGGCTTCGTCGACACCGTGCACGGGCCGCAGGACCTGGCCAACCCGTCGTACGGAGCCATGACCGCGATCTCCAACCAGTACGCGGCGATGCCCTCGCTGCACTTCGGCTGGTCGCTGTGGTGCGGGATCGTGATCGTGGTGCTGGCCCCGAAGGGCTGGCAGAAGCTGCTGGGGGCACTGCACCCGCTGATCACGGTGTGCGCGATCGTCGCCACCGCCAACCACTGGGTGCTGGACGCGGTCGGCGGAGCGGCCGTCGTCGCCGCCGGCTTCGGGCTCGTGCACGCGCTGTCCGGTCCGCGCGGCCTGCACGCGAGCCTCCCGGCGCAGCGCGCCGACGGCACGGAAGATGAGGCGGCCGTCACGCCTGATACGGCCCTCGCCGCCCAACCCGTCGCGGGGCCGCGCCTCTAGGCCGGTCCGCGCCGGCTCCGCGTCCGTGCCGGCTCCGCGAGGCGGGTCGGCGCGGGTCGCGCCCGGAGCCGACCGAAGGGGCGCCGGGGCACACCATGCCCCGGCGCCCCTTCGGCCGGATCGCCGCTGTGAGTCAGGATCACCCCGTTCGGGCGGGTCCGCCACCCGAACGGCGGGCCGGCATCGGACGGCATGGACCAGTTGACGGCGGCGACCGGTGGACGGCGGCGACGAGCGGCGGCGGCGACCAGCGGGCGGCAGGGGCCGGGGCGCGGGAGGAGCGGCCCCTGCCGTCCTGGGTCGCGGGTCAGCCGTGGCTGACCCGGAGTTCCTTGATGCCGTTGAGCCAGGCCGCCCGCAGCCGGCGCGGAGCCTCTCCGGCCATCCGCAGGTCGGGCAGTGCGTCGGCCAGGGCGTTGAAGATCAGATCGATCTCCATCACGGCGAGGGACTTGCCGAGGCAGAAGTGCGGGCCGCCGCCGCCGAAGCCCAGGTGCGGGTTCGGGTCGCGGGTGATGTCGAAGACGTCCGGGTCCTCGAAGACCTCGGGGTCGTGGTTGGCGGAGGAGTAGAACATCCCCACCCGGTCACCCGCCTTGATCTTCTGGCCGCCCAGCTCGGTGTCCTGGGTGGCGGTGCGCTGGAAGGACACCACCGGGGTGGCCCAGCGGACGATCTCCTCCGCGGCGGTCGACGGGCGGGTCGTCTTGTACAGCTCCCACTGCTCGGGGTGGGTGAGGAAGGCGTACATGCCGTGGCTGATGGCGTTGCGGGTGGTCTCGTTGCCCGCGACGGCCAGCAGCAGCACGAAGAAGCCGAACTCGTCGGAGCCGAGGTTGCCCTGGCCCTCGGCCGCCACCAGCTGGGTGACGATGTCCTGGGCCGGGCACTCCTTGCGCTGCGCGGACAGGTTCATCGCGTAGCCGATGAGTTCCATGGCGGCGTTGGAGCCGACCTCGGCCGTGATCGCGTACTCCGGGTCGTCGTAGGCGATCATCTTGTTCGACCAGTCGAAGATCTTGGCGCGGTCCTTCTGCGGTACCCCGATCAGCTCGGCGATGGCCTGCAGCGGAAGCTCGCACGCCACCTGCGTGACGAAGTCGAAGCTGCCGTCGGCGGCCGCAGCCGAGGCCTCCTCGACGATTCTCCGGGCCCGGTCGCGCAGGGCCTCCTCCAGGCCGCGGATGGCCCGCGGGGTGAAACCGCGCTGCACGATCTGGCGTACGCGGGAGTGTTCCGGCGGGTCCATGTTCAGCATGATCAGGCGCTGGGCGTCTATGGCGTCGCGCGGGATGTGCTCGTTGAAGCGGATGATCGCGGTGTTGGTCGTCGAGGAGAACAACTCGGGGTGCGTGGAGACGTACTTGACGTCCGCGTGCCGGGTCACGGCCCAGTAGCCCTCGTCGTCGAAACCGGTGACCCCCCGCCGCTGCGGGCACCACCACACGGGTGCGGTCTGTCGCAGCTGCGCGAACTCCGGGTACGGAACCCGGCTTTGGAGCAGGTCGGGGTCGGTGGCGTCGAAGCCGTCGGGGAGCGCGGGGCAGGACATCGGGCAACTCCAAAGTCTGACGGACCATCAGAAGTTGGCTCGAAGGTAGTAACGAGTTCCAGAAGTGACAAGGGTCGGAGCGCCAACTGTTGCGTGTGGAATCCGTGCAGGCCGCGTGCAAGACCCTTGCGTGCCGGGGCCCCGGGTCATAAGACTGCGGATAGAACTAGAACGCGTACTAGTTCGGGCGGGGCGCCGGGACGGCCCGCCGCGCTGGCGCTGTGCAGGAGAGGACGAGCTCATGGCCGCGGAACCCGTCATCGTCGAAGCCGTACGCACCCCGATCGGCAAGCGCGGAGGCGCGCTCGCCAACCTCCATCCCGCCTACCTGCTCGGCGAGACCTACCGCGAACTCCTCGCCCGTACCCGGATCCAGCCGGACTGCGTCGAGCAGATCGTCGGCGGCACCGTCACCCACGCCGGCGAGCAGTCCATGAACCCCGCCCGCAACGCCTGGCTGGCCATGGGGCTCCCGTACGAGACCGCCGCGACCACCGTGGACTGCCAGTGCGGCAGCTCCCAGCAGGCCAACCACATGGTCGCCAACATGATCTCCGGCGGCGTCCTGGACATCGGCATCGCCTGCGGCGTCGAGGCCATGAGCCGTGTGCCGCTGGGCTCGGGCTCCAAGCACGGCCCGGGCAAGCCCTTCCCGGACGAGTGGAACGTCGACCTCCCCAACCAGTTCGAGGCCGCCGAACGCATCGCCCGCAACCGGGGCCTGACCCGCGAGGACGTCGACCGCCTGGGGCTGCAGTCCCAGGAGCGGGCCCGGACCGCCTGGGCCGAGGAGCGGTTCAAGCGCGAGACCTTCGCCGTGCAGGTGCCGACCACCGAGGAGGAACAGGCCGCCGGCCAGGGCATGTGGCGCCTGGTCGACCGGGACGAGGGGCTGCGCGACACCAGCATGGAGGCCCTGGCCCGGCTCAAGCCGGTCATGCCCACCGCCGTGCACACCGCGGGAAACTCCTCGCAGATATCCGACGGCGCCGCCGCGGTGATGTGGGCATCGCGCAAGATGGCCCGCGCCCTCAAGCTCAGGCCGCGCGCCCGGATCGTCGCCCAGACGCTCGTCGGCGCCGACCCCCACTACCACCTGGACGGGCCGATCGACGCGACACGGGCCGTGCTCGGCAAGGCCGGGATGTCCCTCAAGGACATCGACCTCGTCGAGATCAACGAGGCCTTCGCCTCCGTCGTCCTCAGCTGGGCCAAGGTCTTCGACCAGGACCTGGAGAAGGTCAACGTCAACGGCGGCGGCATCGCCCTCGGCCACCCCGTCGGCGCCACCGGCGCCCGCCTGATCACCACCGCACTGCACGAGCTGGAACGCCGCGACAAGGAGTTCGCCCTGATCACCATGTGCGCCGGCGGCGCACTGGCGACCGGGACGATCATCCAGCGCCTCTGACCGCGTCCGCGCGCACACCCCCCGCGCGCGCAGGCGCCCGCGATCCCGTGGGATGGGATGCGGAAGGCCCCGGGGGCCGGACCTGGGGAGGCCGGCCACCGGGGCCTTCGAATGCGCCGTGTCAGGCTGCACCGTGCGGTGCGCTGTCCGGCAGTCGCCGCTGGGGGCGGCTTAGGGCCTGTATCGAGTTGCTCCACGGGGCAACTCGATACAGAACCTAGTACCAGTGGTTGGCCTGCCAGAAGTTCCAGGCGCCGACGGGGCTGCCGTAGCGCTCGTTCATGTAGTCCAGGCCCCACTTGATCTGGGTGGCCGGGTTGGTCTTCCAGTCGGCGCCCGCGGAGGCCATCTTCGAGGCCGGCAGGGCCTGGACCAGGCCGTACGCGCCGGAGGAGGCGTTCGTGGCGGTGTGGTTCCAGCCGCTCTCGCGGGAAACGATGTTGTTGAAGGCCGCGAACTGCGCCGGGTCCTTGATCATCTGCTGGGCGATCGCCTTGGCGCTCGTCGGGGCCGCCTGGGCGGGAACCGCGGCGAGCATGGAACCGGCGACGCCCAGGGCGAGGACGGAACCCACGAGGGTCTTCTTGGAGGCGGCGATGCGGCGGATGACGGCGTTGGACACGGATGAACCTTCCGAAGGGGACAGGGGCGGTCGCAGGCATGCCGAGGACATGCGTGAGCCACTCACGCGGTGGAGAGGGGTTCGTCGGCGGCGGGTGAAGTACCCCTGCCGCCTGGCGACTCATCCAGTTCTACAGACGCCCCGAGGCCCTGGCAAAGGCCCCGTCTACTAGCCCACCTCGCACGCCCGGACCCTCAGGTCGCCGCCCAAACCAGACAAACGGCGCCTTGCCGGCCATGCGGGGGCCTACTACCCGCCCTCGTATGTGACCTGCGTCCTGTGGGCCGCCTCACCGGCGAAGCCCCCGGAACTCACCCTCGGTGGCCGGGCGTACACCGCACCGTCGCAGGTTCACAGGCCTCCACGCCCCCGGAATCGAAGGAGACCGCCGCGTCGAACGCCGCTTTGCGAGTCGCCCGCCGCAGCGCCCTCAGCAGGGTGCCGCCGAGCGCGAGCGTCAGTACGACCGTCAGCGACGCCCGGCCCAGATCCCAGCCCAGCGACGTCGCCAGGTAGTACGCGACGAACCGCACCAGGTTCGCGGCCAACGGCTCCCCGGGGTGGAAGGAGATGCCCTGCGCCATGCCCGCGATGACCACCCAGCCCTGCAGGTTCATCACCAGCCCGTACGCGAACGCGGCCACGAAGCCGTACGCGGCCAGCATGGCCAGCTCCGCCCGGCCCCGGATCCGCTCCGGGCCGGGCAGCAGCCCCGCCCCCAGCGAGAACCAGCCCATCGCCAGCATCTGGAACGGCATCCACGGCCCGACCCCGCCCGTCAGCAGCGCCGAGGCGAACATCGTCACCGAGCCCAGGACGAAACCGAAGCCCGGACCCAGGACACGGCCGGACAGCACCATCAGGAAGAACATCGGCTCCAGCCCGGCCGTGCCCGCGCCCAGCGGTCTCAGCGCCGCCCCGACGGCCGCGAGCACACCGAGCATCGCCACCGCCTTCGCGTCCATACCGCTGTCGGCGATCGTCGCCACGACGACGGCTACGAGGAGCGGCAGCAGCGCCGCGAACAGCCACGGGGCGTCCTGGGAGTGGGCGAGCCCCGACTGACGGTCGGCGAGCAGCGGCCACCCGAAGGCCGCGACGCCGATGAGCGAGACGAGGATCAGGGCGGCGGCGGCCCGGGGGCCGATCCGGACCGGGCGGCTCGCGAGGCGGCTCATCGGGCCCCCTCCGCGCCGAGGGCCTCGGCGACCTGGCCCACGGTGAGCCAGTGGCCCGGCGCCAGCACCTTCGCCACCTGGGGTGCGAAGGCCGGCGAGGACACCACGACCTCCGCCGTCGGGCCGTCCGCGACGACCTCCCCGCCTGCCAGGATCACCACACGATCGGCCAGCTCGGCGGCGAGCTCCACGTCATGGGTGGCCAGGATCACGGCGTGCCCGTCCGCTGCCAGGCCGCGCAGGATCTCGATCAGGCGGGCCTTCGCGGCGTAGTCCAGACCGCGGGTGGGCTCGTCCAGGAGCAGCAGGGCGGGGCGGCCCGTGAGGACCAGCGCCAGGGCCAGCGCCAGGCGCTGCCCCTCGGACAGGTCCCGGGGATGGATGTCGTCGGGCACCCCGGGCAGCAGGCCCGCGACCAGGTCGCGGCAGGTGCCGGGGGGAGCGCCCGCGTCGGCGTCGGCGGCGGCGCACTCGGCGGCCACGGTGTCGGCGTAGAGCAGGTCGCGCGGCTCCTGCGGGACGAGGCCGACGTGGCGCACCATCTCGGGCGGCGCCGTGCGGTGCGGGGTCCGGCCGCCGACGGTCACCTCGCCGGTGGCGGGGGCGAGCGTACCGACGAGCGCGGCGAGCAGGGTGGACTTGCCGGCGCCGTTGCGGCCCATCAGGGCGATGGTCTCGCCGGGCGCCACCGCGAGGTCGACGGCGCGCAGTACGTCGGCGCGGCCGCGGCGTACGCCGAGGTTCCGGGTACGGGCCGTGTCGCCTGCGGCGGGCTCGGCGCGCTCGGCGTGCTGGGCAGGCTCGGTGGGTGCCGGCTTGCCGCGGCGCAGCAGGCGGGCGATCCAGCCGGCCGGTGCGGCCCCGTCGCCGGGGGCGCTGCCCCCGGACCCCCGCGCCTCACACGCCGTCGGGGCTGGAAGGGCAGGAGCCGGCGGGGCTGGCATACCCGGCCCCGCCGGCGTCTGAGGCGCGGGTCCGGGCACAGCCCGGGGCGCGGCGCCGCGGGGGGCCTCGGAGGCAGGCGCCGATGACAGGCGCTCTCGCAGCGGCGCGGCCTGGCGGCGGGCGTCGCGGACCGACAGGGGGAGGGGGGACCAGCCCGCCAGGCGCCCCAGGGAGACCACCGGCGGGTAGACCGGGGAGACGGCCATCGCCTCCGCCGGGGAGCCGAGGACCGGGGCCGCGCCGCGGGCGGGCAGCAGCAGGACGCGGTCGGCGTACTGCACCACCCGCTCCAGCCGGTGCTCCGCCATCAGCACGGTGGTGCCCAGGTCGTGGACGAGGCGCTGGAGGACCGCCAGGACCTCCTCGGCCGCCGCCGGGTCCAGCGCGGACGTCGGCTCGTCCAGGACCAGCACCTTCGGGTGCGTGGTCAGCACCGAGCCGATCGCGACCCGCTGCTGCTGGCCGCCGGACAGCGTCGTGATCGGCCGGTCGCGCAGCTCGTTCAGGCCCAGCAGGTCGAGGGTCTCCTCCACCCGGCGCCGCATCACCGCCGGCGGCAGGCCCAGGGACTCCATCCCGTAGGCCAGCTCGTCCTCCACCACGTCCGTCACGAAGTGCGCGAGGGGATCCTGGCCCACCGTGCCCACCACGTCCGCGAGCTCGCGCGGCCGGTGCGTACGCGTGTCACGGCCCGCGACCGTCACCCGGCCGCGCAGGGTGCCACCCGTGAAGTGCGGGACCAGCCCGGAGACCGTCCCCAGCAGGGTGGACTTGCCGACCCCGGACGGGCCGACCAGCAGCGTCAGCTCGCCCTCCGGGACCACCAGGTCGACGCCCTGCACCGAGGGGCCGGCCGCACCGTCATAGGTGACCGACACCTGCTCGAAACGGATCACTGCGACGACGCCTCCTTCGGCGGTACGGGTGCCACGAAGGCGGGCAACAGGCCGATCAGGACCGCGGCCGCGGGCCACAACGGCAGCGTGGGAGCCACCAGCGGGACCACGCCCGGGTGCAGACCGGCCGGGTCGACACCGCCCGCCCGGATCAGCAGACCCGCGACGGCCGCCCCGGAACCGGCGACCAGCCAGGCGCGCACACCCCACCGGTCGGGCCGGTAGCGGGTGCGCACCGACCGGCGCCCGCCCAGCCGCAGGCCCGCCAGGGCCGAGGCCGCGCCGATGCCGAGCACGGGCAGCCCGTACGCGGCGCCCTGCGCGGCCAGCAGACCGTACGTGCCCGCGCACATCCCGAGCAGGCCGCCCAGGGTGAGGACGGTGGTGGTACGCCGGACGGCCGGCGGGACCTGCGCCGTACGGCCGTAGCCGCGTGCGTCCATCGACGCCGCGACGGCGACCGAGCGCTCCAGGGCGCCCTCCAGGACCGGCAGGCCGATCTGGAGGACCGCCTTGACCCCGCCGGTGGGGCGGCCGCGCAGGCGGCGGGCGGTGCGCAGGCGCACCACGTCGGCGACCATGTTCGGCGCGAAGGTCATCGCGACGACGACGGCGACCCCGGCCTCGTACAGGGCCGCCGGCAGGGACTTCAGGAGCCGGGCCGGATTGGCGAGGGCGTTCGCGGCGCCGACGCAGACGAGGAGCGCGGCCAGCTTCGCACCGTCGTAGAAGGCGAAGACGAGCTGCTCGGCGGTGACCCTGCCGCCGAACCGGATGCCCTGCGCCCAGGCGGGCAGCGGCACCTCGGGCAGGACGAAGAGGACGTGCGTGCCCGGGATGGGCGAGCCCAGGAGCATCGAGAAGAGCAGGCGCAGGGCCACGACGACGAGGCCGAGCTTGAGGAAGGCCCCGTAGGAGCGGGCCCAGGGCGCGTCCGTGCGGCGGGCCGCGACCACGAAACCGGCGACGCCGACGATCAGCCCGAGCAGGAGCGGGTTGGTGGTGCGCGACGCGGCGGTGGCGAGGCCGAGGGCCCACAGCCACCAGGCCCCCGCGTGCAGGGCGGTGGCCCGGCTGCCCAGCGGCGCCCTCCAGCGTTCGTACGACGACCGGCGCGGGGAGTCCGCCGCCCCGGGCCCGCTCCGGCGGGCCGGGGGCACGGGGGCGGGTGCGGCTCCGGTGGTTCCTCCGGTCGGTCCCCCGGCGGGTGCTCCGGCGGTTCCTCCGGCGGCGCGGCTCGTCGCGGGGTGCGTCATCGGCCCCGGCGGCGGGACTGCCAGACCCCCGCGGCGGCCAGGACCGCGACCAGGGCGATACCCGCCAGCAGCCCGGCGGACGGGCCGCCGCCACCGCCGCCCGGGGCGGACCCGGACGGCGCGGACGGCACGCCGGACGCCTTCGGCGCACCGGTGTCGGCGATCTGCTCACCGCAGCCGTGCTGCGGGAAGCCCGCGATGGCGCACAGGAGCGCCGCGCTGTTGTAGCGCAGCGGCTTCGCGACCGCCGCCAGCGCCTCGGCCGTCGTGGCCTCCGGCGCCACCTGCGCGCACGCCGTGCGCGGAGCCTCCTGCGGTGCCACCTCGCCCGACGGGGCGTCCGCCTGCACACCGAAGTCGATGACGAGGGCCACCCGCTTGCGGCCCTCCACCGCAGCGGTGGCCCCGCACACGGCCTCGAAGTCGGCTGCGGCGCGCGGCTTGGCCGCCTCGGCCGCCGCGTCCTTGCTCACCGCGAAGCGGAACCCCTGGACGGAGCCGTCCGCGGGGCGGGCCAGCGACGGCCCCTGCGTGGCGTACGACCACTGGCCGTCGGCCGCGCCGTCCCAGAACGACCAGTAGCGGTAGCCGGCCGCCAGCGCCGGAGCGGCGGCCAGCAGGGCCAGGACGGTGCCGAGGGCGAGGGCGAGGGCCACGGCGGGCAGGCGGCGGCACATCAGAGCTGGTTCTTCTTCCGGCGGCCGCTCAGCAGGATGCCGATGCCGACACCGGCCGCGGCGCCCGCACCGATGATCCACCAGAGGTTCTGGCCGCCGGAGGGCTCCTCCTTCTCGCTCTCCACGGCCGTCGCGTCGGTTGCCGCGCCCTGCGGGGCGGGGCCCGTCGCGTTCAGCGCGGCCACGAGGTCGGTGCCGCCGAAGGACTTCGGGTCGGTGCCGGTGGCGTGCGCGGCCAGGATCAGCGTGCCCAGACCCGCCGGGGAGTCCTTGGCCCACTCGGCGGAGTTCGCCTTCAGCCACTCCAGCGCGCCCGCGGCCGACTGCTTGTGCCCGGCCGCGGCCAGGGCGATCACCGCGTCGACGGTGTTGCCGGTGTCCGGCGTCGGCTGGTCCGCACCCGGGGTCACGGCCGTCAGGTGGCCGTCCTTCTTGAGGGCCTCGGCCAGGTAGCCCGCCGCGCCCTGGGCGGCGGCCCGGGCCGCGGCCGCCGGGTCCGCGGGCTTCGCCGCCGGGCAGGTCAGCGGGGCTGCGGGGGTGTCCGTACCGGACGGGACGACGGCCGTGCCCGTGCCGAGGCCCGCCAGCGTCGCCGCGGCCGTGGCGTCGGCGTTCGCGAGCAGCTTGCCCTCGACCGGCTGGAACGCGAAGGCGCCCCGGTCGGCGGCCGGCTCGGTGTCACAGCCCAGCTGGAAGGAGAGCAGCGCCTCGTAGGGGGACTTGCCCGCCTTCGACTTCGTCTCGGCCGGCTTCTCGCCGGCGGCGGTCAGGGCGCTGATCACGATGGCGGTCGAGTTGGCGTCGGTGCCGCTGTCCATGGCGCCGCCGGGGTTGGAGCTCCAGCCGCCGTCCTCGTTCTGGACGGACTTCAGCCAGCCGACGGCCTTCTTCACGGTCTCGTCGTGGCCGCCGAGCGCGGTCAGCGCCTGCACGGCCGCGGCGGTCGCGTTCGAGTCGATGTACGCCGTCGCGTCGCAGTCCTTGCCGGTGTCCGCGCGGAAGGCGGCGAAGGAGCCGTTCGCGCACTGCTGGCCGACCAGCCAGTCCACGGCCTGCGCGGCGGGCTTCACGCCGACGGTGTCCTGGGCGAGCAGGGCGAAGGACTGCCGCCACACGCCGTCGAAGCCGGGGTCCTTCTTGCCGTAGAGCCCGGAGGGGATGACCGGGGGCGCGGAGGGGGAGGGCGGCGCGGTGTCGGCGAGGGCTGCGGGGGCGACACCCACGCAGAGCACGGCGGAGGCGGCGAGCGCGGCGGCGCTGCGGCGGACGGTCATGGGGAGGGTGCCTCTCCTGCTGGGGAAACCGGGGCAGGCACGCACAGGCACCGGGCTCCGGCTCCGTGTTTCCTCGACGGTGCCGGCCACCGGGAGGACCGGCGGCACGAGCCGCGCACTCACGGTACGGGGCATTCCGGCTCCCCGCCCCGATGGTGCCGGGGGCGGGTCACGGTTGCGGGTCAGCGCCGGAATCGCACCGGCTTCCCCCCGTACGGGGTGTGGACGACCGCCTCACTGTACCGGCCCGTAGCCTCCGGGTCCGGGGGGTGTCGGCCGGATCACGCCGGTCCCGGCGCCCGGGCGCACGGGGGCCTCGCCCGGTCGTGACCGCAGGCGACCCGCCCGCCCCGGGGCCGCCCGGCGATCACGCCGGGCCCGGCACGTTCGGGGCGCTCACGCCGGGCCCGGCACGCTCGGGGCGGTCGGCGCCGGTACCGGCAGGCCGCCGCTCAGACCGCCCGGTACGTCACCGGGTCGGTGCCCGGGACCGCCTCGGCGCGGCCCTGCTTCACCAGCCGCCGCAGATGCGCTTCCGCTTCCGAGACGGCGATGTTGCGGGAGCCGTAGGGGATCCGCTCCCAGGGCCGGTTCCACTCCATCCGCTCCGCGAGCCCCCACGGGGTCAGCGGCTCGGCCAGCAGCGCCCACAGTCCCGCCAGCCGTTCCTCGTGGTGGTCCAGCAGCTCCCGTACGCGGGCGGGCGCGTCGGTGAAGGCGTGCTGGTGGGCGGGGAGGACCTCGGCGGGCGCGAGGCGGCCGATGCGTTCGAGGGAGTCGAGGTAGTCGCCGAGGGGGTCGGTGACGCGGGTGTCCTCGGGGGCCTCGTACAGGCCGATGTGCGGGGAGATCCCGGGCAGCAGGTGGTCGCCGGAGAAGAGGCGGCCGTTGCCGGGGAGGTTCGCCGGGTGTTCTTCCTCCAGGTGCAGGCAGACGTGCCCGGGGGTGTGGCCCGGGGTCCAGATCGCGCGCAGCCGGCGGCCGGCGAGGGGGAGCAGTTCGGCGGGGACGATCTCCCGGTCGGGGACGGCGGCGCGCAGTCCGGGCAGGGTGCGTGTGCGGCCGCTCGCGCGGGCGGCGCGCAGCGGTGCGATGTGCTCCTCGGGGGCTCCGGCGGCGGCGAGTTTCGCGCTCATGTAGTCGAACCACACGCCGGGCTCGCAGGAGCGGGTGCGGACGACGACCTCGGTGTCGGCGGCGTGCATGGCGATCCATGCGCCGGACGCCTCGCGGACCTGGCCGGACAGGCCGTGGTGGTCGGGGTGGTGGTGGGTGATGACCACGCCGTGGACGTCGGTGACCGCGACGCCGAGTGCGGCGAGGCCGGCGACGAGGGTGTCCCAGGACGCGGGGTCGTCCCAGCCGGTGTCGACGAGGACCGGGCCGCGACCGGTGTCGAGGACGTGGACGAGGGTGTGTCCGAGGGGGTTGTCGGGGATGGGAACCTTGATGCCCCACACGCCTCCGCCGTGATCGGTGACCTGTGACGTGTCCTGCGGCATGAGCCCTCCGCCTGTCGACCGCCGTCCTCCGACGAGAACGCGTTCCAGTAGTAGCCCAAGTCGACCATCTCCGCCGGATTCTGGCTAGTCGTTGGATCTTCTCTGCTCTTCGTCCTGGCCGTGGACTCCTAGAAGTAGAACTGGTATCAGTTCGGGAACGCCAAGCCGCAGGAGGCCTCAGCCATGACGGAGCTCGTGGAACACGGAAAACTGTTCATCGGCGGTGAGTGGACGGATCCGCTGGGCACCGACACGATCCGGATCGTCTCCCCCCACACCGAGCAGGTCATCGGCTCCGTCCCGCACGCGTCGAAGGCGGACGTCGACCGGGCCGTCGCCGTCGCCCGCAAGGCCTTCGACGAAGGCCCCTGGCCGCGGATGGCCCTGGAGGAGCGCATCGCGGTCGTCTCCCGCATCAAGGACGCCATCGCCGTCCGCCACGAGGAGATCGCCCGCTCGATCAGCTCCCAGAACGGCTCCCCCTACTCCTGGAGCGTCCTGGCCCAGGCGCTCGGCCCGATGATGGTCTACGACGCCGCGATCACCGTCGCCCGCGCCTACCCGTACGAGGAGCGCCGCCAGGGCGTGCTCGGCCCGATCCTGGTGCGCCGCGAGCCCGTGGGCGTCGTCGCCGCCGTCATCCCGTGGAACGTCCCGCAGTTCGTCGCGGCCGCCAAGCTGGCCCCGGCCCTGCTCTCCGGCTCCACGGTGATCCTCAAACCCTCCCCGGAGGCGCCGCTGGACTCCTACATCCTCGCCGACATCGCGCGCGAGGCCGGAGTGCCCGAGGGCGTGCTGTCGATCCTGCCCGCCGACCGCGAGGTCAGCGAGTACCTCGTCGGCCATGCCGGCGTCGACAAGGTCGCCTTCACCGGCTCGGTCGCCGCCGGCAAGCGCGTGATGGAGGTCGCCGCCCGCAACCTCACCCGGGTCACCCTCGAACTGGGCGGCAAGTCCGCCGCCGTCGTCCTCCCCGACGCCGACGTCGAGGCCGCGGTCGCCGGGATCGTGCCCGCCGCCTGGATGAACAACGGCCAGGCGTGCGTGGCCCAGACCCGGATCCTCGCCCCCCGCAGCCGGTACGAGGAGGTCGCCGAGGCCCTCGCGGCCGCGGCCGGCGCGCTCGTCGTCGGCGACCCGCTCGACCCGGCGACGCAGCTCGGCCCGCTCGTCGCGCAGCGCCAGCAGCAGCGCTCCCTGGACTACATCCGGATCGGCCAGGAGGAGGGCGCGAAGGTGCTGGCGGGCGGCGGCCGCCCGGCGGGACTCGACCACGGCTGGTACGTGGAGCCCACGCTCTTCGGCGACGTCGACAACACCATGCGGATCGCCCGCGAGGAGATCTTCGGCCCGGTCGTCTGCCTGATCCCGTACGGGGACGAGTCGGAGGCCGTACGGGTCGCCAACGACTCGGAGTTCGGCCTCAGCGGCAGCGTATGGACCGGTGACGTAGAGCGCGGCATCGACTTCGCCCGGCGCATCCGCACCGGCACCTTCAACGTGAACACCTTCAGCCTGGACATGCTGGGGCCGTTCGGCGGCTACAAGAACAGCGGGCTGGGGCGGGAGTTCGGCCCGGAGGGCCTGAGCGAGTACCTGGAGCACAAGATGATCCACCTGCCCGCGGGCTACGAGGCGGGTGCCTGATGGGCGACCGCTGGCAGGTCGAGGTGGACCGGGGGGTGTGCATCGGCTCGGGCATGTGCGTGAACCACGCCCCGGACGGCTTCGTCCTGGACTCGGCGCGCCAGTCCCACCCCCGCAGCCCGCAGTCGGACGCGAGCGAACCGGTCCTCACGGCGGCGGAGGGCTGCCCGGTCGAAGCCATCGTGATCACCCTGGCCGCCACCGGCGAACCGGTCTTCCCGCCGGAGGACTGACGGGGCCGGTGTGCCGGCCGGTCAGGCGGTCAGGCGGTCCGCTCGGCGGCGCTCCGCTCGACGCAGAACTCGTTGCCCTCAGGGTCGGCGAGGGTCACCCACCCGGTGCCGTCGGGCCTGCGGTGGTCGCCGACCACCGTGGCGCCCAGGGCGACGATGCGCTCCACCTCCTCGTCGCGGGTGCGGTCCTGCGGCTGGAGGTCCACGTGTACACGGTTCTTGACGCTCTTGGCGTCGGGAACGGTCACGAAGAGCAGCGTCGATCCGGGAGCGGTGACCAGCGCCTCGGGGTCGCCGGGAAAGTCGTCGTCGGCGAGCGAGCCGTCCAGAACGGCGGCCCAGAACCGGCCGAGTGAATAGGCGTCGGAACAGTCAACTGTGATGTGTCGTACGAGAGAAGCCATGGGCGGACTATCGAACAGACCGACGACCCCTGTCCACCGAGATAGCGGGCCGGCGCCCGAAGCCACGGGCCTCACAGGGGATCAGGGGTCACAGGCGCCGTACGGGCGCGGCGGCTTCCGGCGGTCCGTCGACTCGGCCACGCCGAACTCGCCGGCTCCACACCGTGTGTCCGACGAGAGCCACGGCGACGACGCATGCCGCGACGCGAGTCACGTTCCAGGTCAGAGCGAAAACCGCCCCCTCCGAGTCCGCTTCCACGCTCAATCGCTGAGTCGCCTCGAAGAAGGCGGTGAAAGGAACAACCAGACGGAACAGAAGGCCGCCGACTCCGGGCGTCCGGGCCACGTTCCCCATGAGTCCCACGGGCGCGCCGAGGACGAAAGCCGCTGCTCCCCACAGAAGAATCTGCCCCTGGCCGGAGGTGTCGGGCTCCATTCCGGCCGGAACGGAGGCGGCTTCTTCCATTCCCGCAGGAAGGGTGGGGTTCATGTCCTTGAAAACGTAGTAGGTGACGACACCGATGGCCAGTCCCAAAGATGCCAGCAAAGCCGACTCGATCTTGGATCGACGGAAGTAGCCCACCATGAATGCGTAGCAGGCCCACGGCCAGCCGCTGGAAAAAACAATGCTCACGGCGACGCAGAATGGATTGTCCCATTTCCCGGCAATGGGGCCCACGAGGCCGAGTGGAAGGCCCACTCCGAGAGCCGCGGCGACCGGCGCGAGGCGAGCGCATGTCAAGCGTGTGATCGTTCTTCCCCCGTTCAATGGGTGAGCCCGACGTGGAGATGGCCGCTCCGGGGCTGAACGGGCGAACAACGGCCCCCGGAGCGACTCCCCAACCTACCGCGCCCTCAGCGGAGTTACTGCTTGGGGCGGCGATCGGGAACCTGGTCCACGCTGCAGTGGGGTGGAGCAGGTGTAGGCGAGGCCTGCCGTGAGGTCGGCGTGGGAGGTACTGCCGGCTGCGGCCCAGGTGCGACGCGTACCGCCCGCGGGCTTCACCGTGGGCGAGTGCCTCTTCGTCTTCTGGTGGTAATGCGAGCAGTGGTATTTGTGGATCACCCCGGGGCTGATCTCTTTCGCGTACCAGCCGTAACGCCAGGTGTCACCGCTGGGCGGGCTGGGGCGTGCCTGCGACTGCGGGCTGAAGGAGCCCGTCGAAGCGTCCATGGTGACGTCCGCGGTGGCCGGCGTCGCGAGGTCCAAAGCCGCGTTGGCTGCGCCCGCGATGGCGGAAGTGGCGGATCTGCCGGCCATCACGGGCCCACGCCGGTCGGCAAAGAACGCTGAAGCTGCTGACTCAAAAGCAACGTGACAGGGGCGCTGATTCCGGCAGTTCAGTCATCCACCGCCTTCAGGCGGACTGCAGGCGCGTGATGGAGGAGTGCGCGGGGATCCGGAGCGCCCGGGCTCGGCCGTGGCCCCCGCCGCACGCTCCCGCTCCCGCCGCACGCTCCCGCTCCCGCCGCACGCTCCCGCTCCCGCCGCACGCTCCCGCTCCCGCTCCCGCCGCCCCGCCGCGGCAGCGGCTGCGGCTGGTTCAGGACTTTTCCGGGGACGTCAGGTCGATCAGGCGGCAGACCGTCTCGATGTCGATCTTGACCTGGGCGATCGAGGCGCGGCCCGACAGCCAGGTGATCAGCGCCGAGTGCCAGGTGTGCTCGATGACGCGGACCGCCGACAGCTGTTCCGCCGTCGGCGGCTGTTCGAGCCCCATGGCGTCCAGGATGATCGCCGTTGTCAGGCGGGACACGGTGTCGACCTCCGGGCTCACGCTGCGGTCCGCGAAGGTCAGCGCCCGCACCATCGCGTCGGCCAGCTGCGGCTCCCGCTGGAGCGCGCGGAAGGCGCGCATCAGGGTCTCCGCGACCCGGGCCGCCGGTTCGTCACCGGTCGGCGGGCGCTTGCGCAGCGTCGTGTGCATGTGCTGGAGCTGGTCCTGCATGGTGGCGACCAGCAGGTGCACCTTGGACGGGAAGTAGCGGTACAGCGTGCCCAGCGCCACGCCGGCCGCCTCCGCGACCTCGCGCATCTGGACGGCGTCGAAGCCTCCCCGGCTGGCCAGCTGGGCACTCGCGTGCAGGATCCGGCGGCGGCGCGCCTCCTGGCGCTCCGTCAGGGGAGGCGACGCCGGTGTGGTGACGGCCTTCACTTCCGCACTCATGTGTCCCGTTCCGTGTCGTTGCGCGGGCTGTCTCCGGGGTGATCCGCAGCCAGCATCGCAGGTGCCGCGTCGTGGCGTGAATCACCCGCTCCACCTCTTACGGTGGGGTTTCCGGCCGGTAGATTCAATGCTCTTAGACGGATCAAGTCTGAAACTTGTTCTACATTATCCGAGCGGTTACGCTCCGGCGAAAGTGCAGCGAGAAGGGGGCCGAGAGTGACCGCTGAGGCCGTGGTGACGAGCCCTTTCGCGGGTTCCGCCGACGACGGCGAGCGTCCGCTGCGCATCGCCCTCCTCACCTATAAGGGGAACCCGTTCTGCGGAGGCCAGGGCGTCTACGTCCGGCACCTCTCGCGCGAGCTGGTCCGCCTCGGGCACTCCGTCGAGGTCATCGGCGCCCAGCCCTACCCGGTGCTCGACACGGGCGCCACACTCACCGAGCTTCCCAGCCTCGACCTGTACCGCAGCCCCGACCCCTTCCGTACGCCGGGACGAGACGAGTACCGGGACTGGATCGACGCCCTTGAGGTCGCCACGATGTGGACCGGGGGCTTCCCCGAGCCGCTGACCTTCTCGCTGCGCGCCCGCCGCCATCTGCGGGAGCGGGCGGGCGAGTTCGACGTCATCCACGACAACCAGACCCTCGGCTACGGGCTGCTCGGCGACCTCGGCGCACCGCTGGTGACGACGATCCACCACCCCATCACCGTCGACCGCAAGCTCGACCTCGACGCCGCCCAGGGCCGCGTCAAGCGCGCCTCCGTACGCCGCTGGTACGCCTTCACCCGCATGCAGGGCCGTGTCGCCCGCAAGCTGCCGTCCGTGCTCACCGTCTCCGGCTCCTCCAAGCAGGAGATCGCCGACCACCTCGGCGTCCAGGACGAGCGCATCCACGTCGTGCACATCGGCGCCGACACCGACCTGTGGTCGCCCGACGCGTCGGTGGCCGAGGTCCCCGGCCGCATCGTGACCACCTCCAGCGCCGACGTCCCGCTCAAGGGCCTGGTGTTCCTCGTCGAGGCGCTCGCGAAGCTGCGCACCGAGCAGCCCGGCGCCCACCTCGTCGTGGTCGGCAAGCGCGCCGAGCAGGGCCCCGTCGCCCGCGCCATCGAGACGTACGGCCTCCAGGACGCGGTCCGCTTCGTCAAGGGCATCACCGACGCCGAGCTCGTCGACCTGGTGCGCAGCGCGCAGGTGGCGTGCGTGCCGTCGCTGTACGAGGGCTTCTCGCTCCCGGCGGCCGAGGCCATGGCCACCGGCACCCCGCTGGTCGCCACCACCGGCGGTGCGATTCCCGAGGTCACCGGTACCGACGGCGAGACCTGCCTCGCCGTGCCGCCCGGCGACGCCGGCGCCCTGGCGGCCGCGCTGGGCCGGATGCTCGGCGACCCGCAGCTGCGGGCCCGTGTCGGCGCGGCCGGACGCGAACGGGTCCTGACCCGTTTCACCTGGGCCGCGGCTGCCAAGGGCACCGCCGAGCACTACCGCGCCGCCGTCGAGCAGGCCGCCCGCGCCCGCCGCGCCCGGTGACCTCCCGGCTCATCCCCATCGTCCCCACCCCCGTACACCCCCGCGACCGCGAAGGCAGGACCCCGTGCTGACCGTCGATTTCTCCCGGTTCCCGCTCGCCGCAGGCGACCGCGTACTCGACCTTGGCTGCGGCGCAGGCCGGCACGCCTTCGAGTGCTACCGGAGAGGCGCCCAGGTGGTCGCCGTCGACCGCAACGGCGAGGAGATCCGCGAGGTCGCCAAGTGGTTCGCCGCGATGAAGGAGGCCGGTGAGGCCCCGGCCGGCGCCACCGCCACCGCGATGGAGGGCGACGCGCTGGCGCTGCCCTTCCCCGACGAGTCCTTCGACGTCGTCATCATCTCCGAGGTGATGGAGCACATCCCCGACGACAAGGGCGTGCTCGCGGAGATGGTCCGCGTCCTCAAGCCCGGCGGCCGTATCGCCGTGACGGTGCCGCGCTACGGTCCGGAGAAGATCTGCTGGGCGCTGTCCGACGCCTACCACGAGGTCGAGGGCGGCCACATCCGCATCTACAAGGCGGACGAGCTGCTGGGCAAGATGCGGGCCGCGGGCCTCAAGCCGTACGGCACGCACCACGCGCACGGGCTGCACTCGCCCTACTGGTGGCTCAAGTGCGCCTTCGGCGTGGACAACGACAAGGCGCTGCCGGTGAAGGCGTACCACAAGCTCCTGGTCTGGGACATCATGAAGAAGCCGCTGGCGACGCGCGTGGCGGAGCAGGCCCTCAACCCGCTCATCGGCAAGAGCTTCGTGGCGTACGCGACCAAGCCCCACCTCCCCGTCGGCGCGACCCAGTGAGCTCGCCCGGGCGTACCGAACACCTCGTCCTGGACGGCGTACTGACCGCGGAGCAGGCCGCCGAGACGGTCGCCGGGATCCTGGCGGTGCAGCGCGCCGACGGCGCCATCCCGTGGTTCCGCGGCCACCACCTCGACCCGTGGGACCACACCGAGGCGGCGATGGCGCTGGACGCGGCCGGCGAGCACGAGGCCGCCGAGCGGGCGTACGCGTGGCTGGCCCGGCACCAGAACGAGGACGGTTCCTGGTACGCGGCCTACGCCGACCGGCCCGACGGTGTGGACACCGCGGAGCCGCAGGACGCGAGCCGCGAGAGCAACTTCACCGCGTACATAGCCGTCGGCGTGTGGCACCACTACCTGTCGACCGGTGACGACACCTTCCTCGACCGGATGTGGCCGTGCGTGTACGCGGCCGTGGAATACGTCCTGTCGCTCCAGCAGCCCGGTGGCGAGATCGGCTGGAAGCGTGAGGCGGACGGCACGGCCGTCACCGACGCGCTGCTGACGGGGTCGTCCTCCATCCACCAGGCGCTGCGCTGTGCGCTGGCCGTCGCCGAGCACCGCGAGGAGCCGCAGCCGGACTGGGAGCTCGCCGCGGGCGCGCTGCGGCATGCGATCCGCCGTCACCCGGAACGGTTCCTGGACAAGGACCACTACTCGATGGACTGGTACTACCCGGTCCTCGGGGGCGCGCTGACGGGCGCGGAGGCGGCGGCGCGGATCGACGCGCGCTGGGACGAGTTCGTGGTCCCGGACCTGGGGGTGCGCTGCGTGCTGCCGAACCCGTGGGTGACGGGCGGGGAATCCTGCGAGCTGGCGCTGGCGCTGTGGGCGACGGGGGAGTCGGACCGGGCGCTGGAGATCCTGCGGTCGATCGGGCACCTGCGCGCGGACAACGGCATGTACTGGACGGGGTACGTCTTCCAGGACAGGGCGGTGTGGCCGGTGGAGCAGACGACGTGGACCGCCGGGTCGCTGCTGCTGGCCGTCGCGGCGCTGGGCGGGGACGAGGCCACCACCGAGGTGTTCGGCGGGGGTTCGCTCCCGGCCGGGCTGGAGCCGGACTGCTGCGGCTGAGCCGCACCCGGAGGCGAACGAACGGGGCCCCTCCCGCCGGGTGGCGGGGGGAGGGCCCCGTTCGCCGCGCGCGTCAGCGGCGGTAGAGCCAGCCGGCTATGGCGTGGCCGACCAGGACGTACACGACGGCGGCCAGGCCGTAGCCGATGACGACCTGGACCCCTTCGCGGCTGAAGGTGAACAGGTCGTAGGACCAGCCGGCCAGCCAGCTGGCTGCGTCGTGGATGAAGCCGACGAGTTCGTTGCCCTGGTTGGCGTCCAGGAAATAGAGCAGGATCCACAGGACGATCACGAAGGCAAGCACGTCCGCCACCAGAGCGACGGCCCGGCCTGCCTGACTGCTTCCTCGGGTGCGTACTCGCGTGTGTGAGGTCATGCCGCGCGTGTTGCCGCCCGGGCGCGCCGCAAACCCGAACGGGTCCGCCGGGTGGCGGGTCCCCGCGGGCGGGGTGAGGCTGCGGGGGACGCCTGAGTCCCCGGAGGAAACCGTGTCCGTACCCACGATCGTCCGATTCCGTCGTGCCCTCACGGCGGTGGTCCTGTCGACCGCGCTGCTGGCCGGTGCCACCGCATGCGGCAGCGGTGGCAGCCCTCGGGAGGAACTGTCCGCCGCCTCGATGGGGGAGCTGGCCGCGCTCGCCGCGGCGGAGCCGGCGGCGGCGGAGGCCGACGAGCTGGCCGCCGTCACGCCTTCGCCGAGCACGTCCGCCGAGAAGCAGAAGTTCGCCAAGACGCGTTTCGTCGCCAACGCGGGGCTCGCGGCGGGGGCGACGTACCAGTGGATCGTCAAGCCGTACCGTGAGGGCAAGTTCAAGAAGGGCGCGAAGGGCCGTACGTTCGCGCTCATCAAGGCGGGCCTGGCGGGCGCGTTCGCGTACAACCGGCTCAAGGCGGCCGCGGACAACGCCAAGGGCGACCCGCTGCTGTCGAAGGCGATGGCCCCGCTGACGGCGGGCATCGAGTCGCTGAAGGGTCTGGGCACCAAGCTGCGCAAGGGCCAGGCGGGTGACGCCGACATCTCGTCCTTCGACGACGTCATCAGCAGCGTGAAGGAGGCCGGCAAGAGCGCGGGCGCCACGGTGACCGACCAGGTCCCCAGCACCTCCCAGCTCGGCGGCTAGGGTCTGTGCGAGTTGCCCCGTGGAGCAAGGAGCGGCGTTCGGTGCGTGCCCTCGGCGTGCGGGACGAATGTCCTCGTAGCGGAGCTACTAGGGCCTTTGGCTCGTGCGCCGAGGG
>NZ_JBHXAG010000036.1:0-52457 GCF_042726555.1 Streptomyces sp. NPDC060232
CGTAGGGAAAACGCCCCCCCACGCGCCCCCCCCGGCGGCGCCGCCCCCCCGCCCCGGTCCCTCCCGGGGGCGGTCCCGCCGGGGGGCGCGCCGAACCAGCTGATGCTGGTTCCGCGCCCCTCCGGCGTTCCCGGACCAGCCGGGTGCCCCTGGCCTGCCGGGACGCTATGACCAGGCTGCGACGAAGTACCCCACGCCGTACGGGGCGTCCTCGTACAGCAGCCGTCCGGCGAGGTCCGCGCCCTCGGCGGCGCCGGCCAGCACCTGCCAGGGGGCTCGCCCGGCGGCCTGGAGTTCGGCGGCGAACCCGGCGTCGATCGCGGCGAGCGCGGCCGCGTCGGCGGCGCCCAGCGCGCGGGCGGCGGCCGCGTCGAAGCCCGCGGCGCGCTCGTCCAGGTAGCCGGGGGCCTTGAGGGTGCGGCAGGCACTGCCGTCCCCGAGGACCAGCATGGCCACGCGTTCGGCGGAGCGGCTCAGGTCCGCACCGAGGAGGCCGCAGCCGCTGGACGGGAGGTCCTCGGCGACGGCCACTCCGGCGACCGGGGCGGCCGACCAGCGGGCCTGGGCGAGCAGCCAGCCGCCGACGGCGAGGGAAGCGGGGAGGGTGTCCCCGGTGGCGTGGCCGCTCGGTGGTTCGCCCAGGTCCGGGCCCAGGGTGACGGTCAGGTCCACGCCGAATCCGGCGAAGCTGCCGGGGGTGCCCTGGTCGTACCCACCGCCCTCGTCCGCGGCCCCGACCACGACGAGGAGGTCGGGCCGGGAGGCGGCGAGCACCGCGAGCGCGTCGGAGCAGGCGGTACGGGCTTCGCCGAGTTCGGCGGCGGCGCCCGCGGCGACCTCCGGCACGAGCAGCGGCGGGGCGGGGCAGACGGCAGCGGCTACGAGCATGATCCGCAGCCTAGCCGGACCGCCGCACCGGAGCCTCAGGAGGAGGCGGGCACCGAGCAGCCGGAGGCGACGGCCGGCAGGGGCGCCGGGACGCCCAGCGTCGGGATGCCGAGCATGACGCCCGCGGGCTGGGCCGGGGCGGCGTTGCGCTTCTCCCACGCGTCGCCGGCGCGGGTACGGCGCACCGTCAGCGTCGGGCCCTCGGCCAGCAGGTGGTGCGGGGCGGCGTAGGTGATGTCCACGGTGACCACGTCACCGGGGCGGACCTCCTGAGCCGGCTTGGTGAAGTGGACCAGGCGGTTGTCGGGGGCGCGGCCGGACAGGCGGTGCGTGGCGCCGTCCTTGCGCCCCTCGCCCTCGGCGACCATGACCTCCAGCGTGCGGCCGACCTGCTTCTTGTTCTCCTCCCAGGAGATCTCCTCCTGGAGGGCGACCAGGCGCATGTAGCGGTCCTGCACGACCTCCTTGGGGATCTGGCCGTCCATGTCGGCGGCGGGGGTGCCGGGCCGCTTGGAGTACTGGAAAGTGAAGGCGTTCGCGAAACGGGCCTCGCGCACCGCGTGCATCGTCTGCTGGAAGTCCTCCTCCGTCTCGCCGGGGAAGCCCACGATGATGTCGGTGGAGATCGCGGCGTGCGGGATCGCGGCGCGGACCTTCTCGATGATGCCGAGGAAGCGCTCCTGCCGGTAGGAGCGGCGCATCGCCTTCAGGATCGGGTCGGAGCCGGACTGCATCGGCATGTGCAGCTGCGGCATCACGTTCGGGGTCTCGGCCATCGCCGCGATCACGTCGTCCGTGAAGTCGCGGGGGTGCGGGGAGGTGAAGCGGACCCGCTCCAGGCCCTCGATCTGGCCGCAGGCGCGCAGCAGCTTGCTGAAGGCCTCGCGGTCGCCGAGGTCGGAGCCGTAGGCGTTCACGTTCTGGCCGAGCAGGGTGATCTCCGAGACGCCCTCGGCGACCAGGGCCTCCACCTCGGCGAGGATGTCGCCGGGCCGGCGGTCCTCCTCCTTGCCGCGCAGTGCGGGCACGATGCAGAAGGTGCAGGTGTTGTTGCAGCCGACGGAGATCGAGACCCAGGCGGCGTACGCGGACTCGCGGCGGGTCGGGAGCGTGGAGGGGAAGGCCTCCAGCGACTCGGCGATCTCGATCTGCGCCTCCTCCTGGATGCGGGCGCGCTCCAGCAGCACGGGGAGCTTGCCGATGTTGTGCGTGCCGAAGACGACGTCGACCCAGGGGGCCTTCTTGACGATCGTGTCGCGGTCCTTCTGGGCGAGGCAGCCGCCGACGGCGATCTGCATGCCGGGGCGCTTCGTCTTCATGGGGGCGAGCCGGCCGAGGTTGCCGTAGAGCTTGTTGTCGGCGTTCTCGCGGACCGCGCAGGTGTTGAAGACCACGACGTCAGCGTCGCCGTCGGAGCCCTCGGGCGCCCGGACGTATCCGGCGTCCTCCAGCAGACCGGAGAGCCGCTCCGAGTCGTGCACGTTCATCTGGCACCCGTAGGTGCGCACCTCGTAGCTTCGCTTCTCGTCCACTGCCTGGCTCCGGTCGCTGCTGGTCATGCAACAAGGGTAGGCGGTGGACGGGAGCCCTCCGGCCGCTGCGCGGCCGGCCCCCGGGCGGGAGCCGGCCGGACCGGTCGCGCCGCAGGTCAGGGGTGTGACGGCGGCCGAGGGCGGGGGTGGGGGGAGGGCCCGCACCGTGACAGGACGGCGGCCGGGTGGCAGGATCGCGCCCATGCCTCTCGTACCGCCCCGGATCAGCAGGCGCCATGCCCTGCGGGTCCTGGTGGCCGTACTCGCCGTGCTCGGCGTCCTCACGTGGTGGCTGAAGCCCTTCGGCAAGCCGGACCTGGAGGGCGAGCTGACCTTCAGCACCGGCGCGCGTACCGGTGTCTACCACCGGTACGGAACGCTCCTGCAGCAGGCGCTCGGGCGGGACATGCCCGGGGTGGACGTGGAGCTGGTGACCAGCGAGGGCTCGCAGGAGAACCTGCAGCGGCTGGCCACCGGGGAGGCGGACTTCACCGTTGCCACGGCGGACGCGGTCGCGAAGTACCGGCTCGACGGCAAACCGGGCGCCGACCTGCTGCGCGGATGCGCGCGGCTCTACGACGACTACGTGCAGCTGGTGGTGCCGGCCGGGTCGCCGGTGCAGTCGGCGCGGGACCTGCGGGGCAAGCGGGTGGCGATCGGCCAGCCCGCTTCCGGGGTGCGGCTGGTCGCGGAGCGGCTGCTCACCGCGGCGGGCATCGACCCGGTGCTGGACATCACGCCGGTGTCCATCGGCCTCGACACCATGCCGGCCGAGCTGGAGGCGGGCCGGATCGACGCCTTCTTCTGGTCGGGCGGCCTGCCGACGAACGCGGTGCGCGAGCTGTCGGAGCGCTTCGACATCCGGCTCGTGCAGCTCGGCGACCTGGTGGAGGAGCTGCAGGCGACCGGGAGCCCGGCGCGGTACTACCGGACGGCCGTCATGCCGCAGGACGCGTACTCACGGGCGCGCAACACCAGCGCGGTGGCCACCCTGGCCGTGCCCAACCTGCTCGTGACCACCGCCAAGACCGACCCGGAGCTGACCGAGCAGCTGACCCGGACGGTGATCCTCAGCCGCGACCTGGTCGGTCAGGAGGTGCACGCGGCGCAACTGGTGGACCTGCGGACGGCGATCTACACCGATCCGCTGGAGCTCCACGAGGGCGCCGGCCGCTACTACCGCTCCGTCAAGCCCTGACGCTCACACCGTGGGCCCTGGCGGCGGTGACAGCAGCATCGTCGCCGCAGCTGCCGCGCCGATCAGGCCCGCATGGGTGCCCAGCGTCGCCGGCACGACCTGGAGCTGCTGGACGAAGGAGAGCGTGGCGTACTGGGCGAGGTGGGAGCGGATCGGGCCGAAGAGGGTCTCTCCGGCAGCGGCCACCCCACCCCCGATGACCGCGATGTCCGTTTCCACGAGGGTGGCACTCGCCGCGATGGCTGCGGCCAGTGCGCGTCCTGCGCGGTCGAAGGCGGCCAGGGCGATCGGATCGCCCTGCGCGGCGGCCGCGGCCACGCCCGCCGCCGTGGCGTCGTGCGCGGCGCCCCCGCCGGAGCCGGCCGGCGGCTCCCAGCCCTGGTCGAGGGCCCAGCGGGCGATCGCCGTGCCGGAGGCGATCGACTCGACGCAGCCGCGGCCGCCGCAGACGCACGGCTCGCCGTCGAAGGCCACGCTGATGTGACCGATGTGGCCCGCGTTGCCGGTGGGGCCGGGGTGGAGCTGGTTGTTCAGGATCAGCCCGCCGCCGACACCTGTGGAGACCACCATGCACAGGGCGTTGGCGTACCCGCGGGCCGCGCCCAGCCAGTGCTCGGCCGCGGTCATCGCCACCCCGTCGCCGGCCAGTACGGCCGGCAGTTCGGCTCCGCGCCCCGCGAGCTCCGCCGCGACCCGCTCCTGGATCGGGAACTCCCGCCACGCCCCGATGTTGACCGGGCTGACCGTGCCCCGGGAGGTGTCCACGGGACCGGCGCTGCCGATGCCGCAGCGGACCGCGGAAGCCCACAGCGGCGACTGGGACAGGTCGGCGACGACCTCGGCCACCGCCGCCATGACGCCTTCGGCGTCCACCGTGCGCGGGGTGGCCCGGCGGGTGGTGGCCGACATCGTGCCGTCGGGGTGCACCAGCGCCCCGGCGATCTTCGTGCCGCCGATGTCGATCGCCACCGTCGGTCCGGTGGCCGCTGCGGCGGCACTCGGCGGGGGCGACGGGGTGGTGGGCATGGTCACGGTGGCGGCTCCAGGAAGGGTTCAGGCATCAGTATGCGCGGGGGCAGGCGCCGTGCTCTCACGAGGCTCCAGCCGCGGTCGTTCGCTCTCCCGTACCCCGGTCGGACCGCCGGCGAGTACGGACAGGAGTTCCTCGGCGGCCAGCCGCCCGAAGCCGGCCGTGTCGCGGACGAGCGCGGTGAGCCGGGGGTGGGTGACCCGGCACAGCGCGGAGTCGTCCCAGGCCACGATCGACAGCCGGTGCGGCACGGGGATGCCCAGTTCGGCGGCGACGGCGCTGCCGGCCACGGCCATCACGTCGTTGTCGTAGACGAGCGCGGTCGGGGGCCGCGGACCGGCGAGGACCCGGCGGGTGGCGGCCGCGCCCTCCGCGTCGGAGTAGTCGGTGACCACCGAGCGCACGCGGTCCTGGCCGAGGCCGCGCCGCTCGGCCTCGGCGCGCAGGGACTCCATCCGGCGGACGGTGTGGGCGAGGCCGGGCAGCCCCGCGATGTGGACGATCCGGCGGTGGCCCAGCCCGTGGAGGTGTTCGAGGACCTGAGCCATCGCACCGGCGTCGTCGGCCCGGACCGAGGAGACGGGCGAGGGTGCGGGAACCGCCGACGGCGCGAGGCCGGCCGGGGGTCCGGCCGGCGGGCCGGGCTCGCCGATGGTGACCGCGGGCAGGCCCAGCTCCGCCAGGAGCGCAGGGCGCGGGTCCCCCGTACGCGGGTCGACGACGAGCACGCCGTCGACGCGCCGCTCCGCCCACCAGCGGCGGTAGACCGCGCATTCGGCGTCCACGTCCTCGACGACCTGGAACAGCAGCGCGGTCCGGGCGGCGGAGAGGACCTCCTGGATGCCTGAGACGAGCTGCAGGAAGAAGGACTCGACGCCGAGGGTGTGCGCGGGCCGGGCCAGGACGAGCCCGACGGCGCCGGAGCGTTCGCCGGACAGGGCGCGGGCGGCGCTGTTGGGCTGCCAGCCGAGTTCCTCCGCGACGCGGCGGATCCGGGCCCGGGTGTCCCGCGAGACTCCTGGGCGGTCGTTCAGCGCGAAGGAGACGGCGCTCTCCGACACTCCGGCCCGTCGGGCGATGTCCTTGATCGTCGGCCTGCGGGCCATGGCCTGCCTCATTCACTGCGGGGTACGGACACCGGGTGGGGACACTGGCTGGGGCACCGCTGCCCATTTCCGCACACTTCCCTCGGCGGCGCCATCACTAAACCGCATTAGTCACTTGGCCACTTCGGAACAGACCCCTTGGGGGAACTGGACTCAAGCGCATAAGTGGCCGCGCCGGAGGCCCTGTTGACTTTCCGCACCGACACCGGCACTTTGTGGCTCGCCCGGTGAATTCGTGCGGACTCCAGGAACCAGGACGCCTTGTGCAGGATGACCCGCTCCGCTTTGGTGCCAACTACACGCCGGCCCAGGGCTGGTTCCACCACTGGCTGGACTTCGACCTCGACGAGGTCAGGGCCGATCTCGACGCGGTCGCCGCGCTCGGGCTGGACCACGTGCGCGTCTTCCCGTTGTGGCCGGTCTTCCAGCCGAACCGCACGCTGATCCGGCCGCGTGCCGTCGAACAGCTCGTCGCGCTCGCGGACGCGGCCGCCGAGCGCGGGCTCGACGTCAACGTGGACGGCCTGCAGGGGCACTTGTCGAGCTTCGACTTCCTGCCTGCGTGGACCCGGACCTGGCACCGGCGCAACATCTTCACCGATCCCGACGTGGTCGCCGGGCAGGAGGAGTACCTGCGCACGCTCGCCGCGGCCCTCGCCGACCGGCCGAACTTCCTCGGCATGACCGTCGGCAACGAGATCAACCAGTTCTCCGGTGCCCCGCACCCCGACCCCGACCGCATCACCCCCGCACAGGCCGCCCGCTGGCTGGAGCGGATGCTCGCCGCCTGCGAGCGGGGGGCGCCCGGCCGCCTCCACCTGCATGCCGAGTACGACGCCGTCTGGTACCGCGACGACCACCCCTTCACGCCCGCCCAGGCCGCCGGGCTGGGCGGGGCCACCGCCGTCCACTCCTGGGTGTTCGACGGCACCGCGCAGCGCCACGGGGCGCGCGGGACGGCGACCGAGCACCACGCCGCGTACCTGATCGAACTCTCCAAGGCCTGGGCCCTCGACCCGCACCGGCCGGTGTGGCTCCAGGAGGCCGGCGCCCCGGCGCCGCTGATCGGGCCGGAGCAGGCGGCGCGGTTCACCCAGGCCACCGTCGTGAACGCGCTGGACTGCCCGGACCTGTGGGGCGTGACCTGGTGGTGTTCGCACGACGTGTCCCGGGACCTCGCCGACTTCCCGGAGCTGGAGTACGGCCTCGGCCTGCTCACCAACGACCGCAGGACCAAGCCGGCCGGCGCCGCCCTCGCCCGCATCGCCGAGGAGTGGCGCGGCCGCGCGCACCGTCCCGCTCCGCGTTCCACGGCGCTCGCGGTGGACGCGGGAGGGGCGGAGCGGGCCCCGGGCCGTTCCGTGTGCGCCCCCGGCGGCGCGTTCTTCGACGCCTGGACCGTGCTGACGGCCCAGGGGGTGCGCCCCGCGGTGGTGCTGGCGGAGAGCGCCGGGGACCCGGCCCATCTGGCGGCGCGCGGCATCACCGAGGTGCTGCACGTCCGCGACGTCATGCCCCGATCCGACCGCTCGTGAGGAGCCCCGCATGTCCGAGTCCGACCGCGGCGTCGATCGCCGTACGCCACCCGTCCCGTTACGGCCGCGCCCGTTGCGCCCGACCCGGCGCAGAGTGCTGGCCTCCGGGGTCGGCGCCGCCGCGCTGCTGGGCATGGCCGGGCGCGCACGGGCCGCGGCCGCCGCGGAGCCGGCCGCGCCCGAGCCGGCCCCGGCCGGCCTGGCCCCGTACGCCTCCTACTGGTTCCCGGACTCCCTCCCGACGGGCACCCCCGGCCCCGGGATCGTGTGGCGCTCGCTCAGCCGGTGGAGCCCCGAGAGCGACCCCGATCTGGCCCACAACACCGCGACCGTGCCGCTCGCGGAGCGGTTCACCCCCGTCCCGGCCAACAGGACGGCCCGCGCCGGCCAGGCTCGTATCGCCTCCCTCGTCTCCTTCGCGCCGACCGCCGGGAACCCCTCGCAGGGCTCCCCCACCGCCGACTACTACGCGCTCACGCACTGGGCGTACATCGACGAGCTGGTCTTCTGGGGCGGTTCCGCGGGCGAGGGGATCGTCCTGGCACCGAACGCGCCCGTGGTCGACGCCGCCCACCGCAACGGGGTGCGGGTGCTGGGCAACGTGTTCCTGCCGCCCGTGGCCTACGGCGGCGACCTCCGGTGGACCCGCGACCTGGTGCGGCGCGACTCCCTCGGCCGCTTCCCGATCGCGGGAGCAGCTAGTCCGCGTGGCACGGACATACGGCTTCGACGGCTGGTTCGTCAATGCCGAGACCGACGGCGGCGACAGCGCCCTCGCCACCCGGATGCGGGAGTTCCTGCGCGCCCTGCGGGCGGCGGGCGAGCCGCACGGACTGCGGATCACCTGGTACGACGCCATGAACAGCACCGGCCGGGTCGGCTGGCAGGGCGCGCTGAACGCACTCAACCAGGACTTCTACGAGGACCGGGCCGGGAAGGTCGCCGACACGGTGTTCGTCGACTTCCGCTGGACCCCGGACACGCTGGCCGCCTCGGGTGCGCTCGCCGACCGGCTGGGCCGCTCCCGCCACGAGCTGTGGGCTGCCGTGGACACGGAGTCCCGGGGCTGGGACACCGACGTCCCCTGGGACGCGATCGTCCCGCACACACGCGACCACGTGGTCAGCTACGGCTTCTACCGGCCCGAATGGACTCTGGGCCACCTCACCGACCGCTCCCCCGGGGCCTTCCACCACGCGGACGACCGGTTCTGGACGGGCGAGTCCCTGGACCCGGCCCGGCCCGCGCCCGAAGGTTCCTGGCGGGCTCCGGCGACGGTCGTCGCGGACCGGTCCACCGTCGCCGGGCTGCCCTTCGCCTGCTCCTTCAACACCGGACACGGGCTGCGCTGGTACGAGAACGGCGAGGTCGCCTCGGACACGCCCTGGAACCACCTCGGGCTCCAGGACCGGCTGCCGGGCCGCCGCTGGGTGGTGGAGACCGCCGGAACGCGTCCGTCCGTCACCCTGGACTTCGCGGACGCCTGGCGCGGCGGCTCCAGCCTGCTGGTCTCGGGCACCCTGACGGCCCCGGTGGCCGTCGGGCTGCACTCCACCCGGCTGCCGCTGACCCGCGGGGGCGTCGTGGAGCTGGTGCACGCCACCGGATCGGGTCCGGTGGCCGTCGAGGTCGGCGTGGCCGCCCGCGAGCCCTCCGCCCCCGGGGAGCCGGTCCCGTACACCTGGCTGCGGACGAGGAGCTCGGGCGCCGGGGCGGCCGGCTGGCGCACGGCGAGGGCCGCGCTCACGCCGCTGGCGGGCAGGACCGCGTACGCCTTCGCCGTACGCATCACCGCGCCCGGGGGCACCCCGGTGGTGTGGCGGCTCGGCGCGCTGTCGGTGCACGACGGCGGCCGGAGCCGGCGCCCGGCCCCGCCCACCGCGGCGTCCGTGGACTGCGCGGTCCGCCAGGACGGCAGGGCCCGGCTCCGCCTGTCGTGGCGGGCGGCGGCGTCCGGTCCGGGTGGGCGGCCGCGCCACTACGAGGTGCACCGGGTGCTGCCCGGCGGCGGCCGCCGCTTCCTCGGCGGCACCTGCGGCACCGCCCTCTACCTCCCGGGGGTCCCGCGGGCCGGCCGGGAGCGGGCGGCCGTCTTCGAGGTGCGGGCCGTCGACGAGCTGTACGCGGTGTCCGCGCCCGCCCGCACGGCCCTGCCCTGGGAGCCGTAGAGGGCGTCGGGCCGATCCGGGTCAGGAGGCCTCGGGGCTCGTGCGCGGGACGGTCACGGTCACCCGGAGCCCGTGCGGCGGGTTCGTCGCGTAGGAGAGGGTCCCGCCGCCCCCGGCGAGCAGGGTCCGGGAGATCGACAGGCCGAGCCCGGAGCCCTTGATGTTCTGGTGGCGGCCGCTGCGCCAGAAGCGGTCGCCCACCCGCAGCAGCTCCTCCTCGGTGAGGCCGGGGCCGCGGTCGGCGACGACCACACGCACCGAGCTGCCCTCGGCCGAGACCGACACCTCGACCTCCTCACCGGCGGGAGTGAACTTGAGGGCGTTGTCTATGACGGCGTCGAGCGCGCTGGACAGGGCGATGGGGTCGGCCCAGCCGGTGACGGCGCTCCGTCCCGTCTCGGTGAGCCGTACGCCCTTCTCCTCGGCGTACGGCCGCCACGCGGCGACCCGTTCCGCAGCCAGCGCGCCGATGTCGGTGAGGCTGATCTCGGCGGAGGCGTGCTCGGCCAGCGCCAGGTCCAGGAGGTCGTCGAGGACCTGCGTCAGGCGCTTGCCCTCGGTGCGCACGGAGGCGATCTCCTCGTTTCCCTCGGGCAGTTCGAGGGCGAGCAGTTCGATGCGCAGGAGCAGTGCCGCGAGCGGGTTGCGCAGCTGGTGCGAGGCGTCGGCGACGAAGGCCCGCTGCTGCTCCAGTGCCTCTTCGACGTTGTCGGCCATCTCGTTGAACGAGTGCGCCAGGCGCTGGAGTTCCGGCGGGCCGCTGGCGGCCGCGACGCGGGAGTTCATCCGGCCGGTGGCGATGCCGTGGGCGGCGGTGTCCAGGGTCCGTACGGGCTTGAGCACCCAGCTGGTGAGCCGCAGGGCGGCGCCGAAGGCGACCAGCATGGCGGCGGCGAGGCCGCCGGCGATGAGCAGCCAGCCCCTCAGGATCCGGCCGCGCATGAGGTCGGTCGGCGATTCGGTGGCGACGACGGCGACCACGTCGCCGTCGAGGACGACCGGTGAGGCGACGAGCAGCTTTCCGTTGGTCTGCCAGGGCCAGACCTGCGGCGGGTCGTGGCTGCGGCGCCCGGCGAGCGCCTCCCTGAAGGCCTTGCGGCCTTCACCGGATTCCGGGAGCTGCCACCAGCCCGGGGAGCGGACCATGGCGTTGTCGTCGCGGTTGAAGATCCCGACGCGGATGCCGTACAGCTCGTGATAGCGGCCGAGTTCGTGCTGGAGGGTCTGCTCGCGCTCGTCGGCCCCGGTGGAGCCGGAGCCCCGGGCGTCGATGACGAACTGGGCGAGGGCGGCGAAGCGGGCACTGTCGTCGATACGGTCGACGACCACCCGCTGCTGCTGTCCGGCGGCCAGGCTCACGGCGAGCGGGAAGCCGAGGGCGAGCAGCGTGCCCGCCATCAGGATGACGAGCAGGGGGAGCAGGCGGCCACGCACGGCAGGAGGCCCCTAGGGGGCGGCCGGGGTGACGAGCCGGTAGCCCACCCCGCGCACGGTCTCGATGAGGGCCGGCATACGCAGCTTGGAGCGCAGCGAGGCGACGTGGACCTCCAGGGTGCGCCCGGTCCCCTCCCAGCTGGTGCGCCACACCTCGCTGATGATCTGTTCGCGGCGGAAGACGACACCGGGCCGCTGCGCGAGCAGGGCCAGCAGGTCGAACTCCTTACGGGTGAGGGGTACGTCGGTGCCGTCCACGCTGACCCGGCGGGTGGGCAGCTCGATGCTGACGGGGCCGAGGCGGACGGTGGTGGGCGCGCCGGTGCCGGTGGCGGCGGCCTCCTCGGAGGCTCCGGTGCGCCGGGCGACGGCGTGGATGCGGGCGAGGAGCTCGCCGGTGTCGTAGGGCTTGACGACGTAGTCGTCGGCGCCCATGTTCAGGCCGTGGATGCGGGAGCGTACGTCGGCCCGCGCGGTGACCATGATGACGGGCGTGGCGGTGCGCTTGCGGATCCGGCCGCACACCTCGTAGCCGTCCTGGTCGGGCAGGCCGAGGTCGAGCAGGACCACGCCGAAGGGCGGGGCGCCGGCGGGCAGCAGTGCCTGCAGGGCCTCTTCGCCGTTGCGGGCGTGGGTGACCTGGAAGCCGTGCCGGGCGAGGATCGCGGACAGGGCGGCGGCGACGTGGTCGTCGTCCTCGACGAGCAGCAGTCTCATGTCGTCCCCCTCTCCTTCCTTCTCTCTCGGGTCTTACGGGCGGCCCGCGCCCGGCCCGGGCCGCGGTCACGGCTCGTACGGCCCGCAGGGCTCTCACGCGGCTGGTCGGTGCCGCGCGTACGGCCGCAGAAATGGCCACCCTGCATCCACGCCCATGCGGAGTCCCACGTCAAGAGGGTTCCGCCGCGGCGCGCCTACCGTTATGCACCCGGTACGAGGACACGGTCGACCACGCCGGTTCCGCGCACGGAGCGTATCCGGAAGAGGCCGGATCGTTATGCTCAATTCTCCCTCAGATGTGGTGACGTTGTGCGCGAGTCCTCACTACTGTCCTCCCAACCGAGGAGGACGGAGCTAGAAGCCGATGAGCGGAGTATCAGTGACCAAGGACGTTCAGGACGCGGCCGGTGCCGCGGACGACCTGGTCGTGCTGAGCAACGTCAACAAGCACTTCGGCGCGCTGCACGTGCTTCAGGACATCGATCTGAGCATTGCCCGCGGTGAGGTGGTCGTGGTGATCGGTCCTTCGGGATCGGGCAAGTCCACGCTGTGCCGGACGATCAACCGCCTGGAGACCATCGACTCGGGCACCATCACGCTCGACGGCAAGGAGCTGCCCTCGGAGGGCAAGGAGCTCGCCCGTCTGCGTGCCGACGTCGGCATGGTGTTCCAGTCGTTCAACCTCTTCGCGCACAAGACGGTGCTGCAGAACGTCATGCTGGGCCAGCTCAAGGTCCGCAGGACCGACCAGGCCGCTGCCCACGCGAAGGCGCTGTCCCTGCTGGAGCGGGTCGGCGTCGGGTCGCAGGCCGACAAGTACCCGGCCCAGCTCTCCGGCGGCCAGCAGCAGCGTGTGGCGATCGCCCGGGCGCTGGCGATGGAGCCGAAGGTGATGCTCTTCGACGAGCCCACCTCGGCCCTGGACCCGGAGATGATCAACGAGGTGCTGGAGGTCATGCAGCAGCTCGCCCGTGAGGGGATGACCATGGTGGTCGTCACGCACGAGATGGGCTTCGCCCGCTCCGCGGCGAACCGGGTCGTCTTCATGGCCGACGGGAAGATCGTCGAAGAGGCCACCCCCGAGCAGTTCTTCAGCAACCCGCGCAGTGATCGGGCGAAGGACTTCCTGTCGAAGATCCTGCACCACTGAGGTTTACGTCTGGTAGTCATCCGTATGCGGATCACTCCCGGAACGGTTCCTGTCGGCCGTGCGTGCGCCGTAAGCGTCGCTCGTCGTTCAACAACGTCTCATCCGAGGGAAGTTCACCATGAAGATCTCCAAGGCCGCTGCGGCCGCGGCCGTCGCCGTCGCCCTGTCCCTGACCGCGACCGCGTGCGGCGGCAGCAAGCAGGACGCCTCCAGTGACGGCGGTGCCTCCGGTGGCGCCAAGGACAAGATCGTCGTCGGCATCAAGTTCGACCAGCCCGGTCTCGGCCTGAAGACCCCGGACGGCAAGTTCACCGGCTTCGATGTCGACGTGGCGACCTACGTCGCCAAGGAGCTCGGCTACCAGCCCGACCAGATCGAGTTCAAGCAGGCCGTCAGCGCCGAACGCGAGAACCTGATCGCCAACGGCGACGTCAAGTTCGTCGTCGCGACCTACTCGATCAACGACAAGCGCAAGGAGAAGGTCGACTTCGCCGGCCCGTACTTCCTCGCGCACCAGGACCTGCTGGTCCGCGCCGACGACACCTCGATCACCAAGGCCGAGGACCTGAACAAGAAGAAGCTCTGCTCGGTCACCGGCTCCACCTCGGCGCAGAACGTCAAGACGAAGCTCGCCCCCGAGGCCGACCTGCTGGAGCAGGGCGGCTACTCCGAGTGCCTCACCGGCCTGGAGAACAAGAAGGTCGACGCCCTCACCACGGACAACTCGATCCTCGCGGGCTACGCGGCCCAGGAGACGAACAAGGGCAAGTTCAAGCTGGTCGGCCTGACCCTGAGCGACGAGAAGTACGGCATCGGTCTGAAGAAGGGCGACAAGGAGCTCCAGACCAAGATCAACGCCGCGCTCAAGAAGATGGTCGACGACGGCAGCTGGCAGAAGGCCGTGGACGCGAACCTCGGCCCGGCCAACTTCAAGAGCGAGCCTGCCCCGCAGATCACCGAAGGCAGCTGATTCATCGGTGAGGGGCGTCGCCGCCCGCCTGCCGCGGGCGGCGGCGCACCTCACCGGCCATCCTGGGGAGAGCGCAGGGCATCGTGTTCGATTTTCTTGATTCCGGGCAGTACGACGTGCTCGGAGCCTTCTGGGTGACGGTTCAGCTCACCCTCTACTCGGCGGTCGGGTCCCTGATCTGGGGCACAGTCCTGGCGGGAATGCGGGTCAGCCCGGTCCCGCTGCTGCGGGGCTTCGGTACCGCGTACGTCAACCTGGTGCGCAACACCCCGCTCACCTTGGTGGTCATCGGCTGCTCGCTGGGTCTCAGCCAGACCCTCGGCATCGATCTGGGCGGCACCACGTTCAAGGAGACGGGCTTCCGGCTCGCGGTCCTCGGGCTGATCGCCTACACCGGCACCTTCGTCTGTGAGGCCCTGCGCTCCGGCATCAACACCGTGCCCGTCGGCCAGGCCGAGGCGGCCCGCGCGCTGGGGCTGAGCTTCTTCCAGGTACTCCGCCTGATCGTGCTCCCCCAGGCCTTCCGGGCGGTCGTCGCACCGCTCGCCAACGTACTGATCGCGCTCACCAAGAACACCACGGTGGCGGCGACCATCGGCGTGGCCGAAGCGGCGCTGCTGATGAAGGAAATGCTGGAGAACGAGGCCCAGGCGGTCTTCGCGGTCTTCGCGGTCTTCGCCCTCGGTTTCGTCCTTCTGACCCTGCCCACCGGCCTGCTGCTGGGCTGGGTTTCCAAGCGAGTGGCGGTGAAGCGATGAGCTCCGTGCTGTACGACACCCCCGGCCCCAAGGCCAAGGTGCGCAACTGGATCTACAGCGGGATCTTCGTCGTCCTGTTCGGGCTCGTCCTGTGGTGGGCGCTGTCCCTCATGGGCGAGAAGGGCCAGCTCGACGCCGACAAGTGGACCCCCTTCGTCACCGACAGCCGGATCTGGACCACGTACCTGATCCCCGGCCTGATGGAGACCCTCAAAGCCGGCGCGCTCTCCATGGTGATCGCCCTCCCGCTCGGTGCGCTTCTGGGCATCGGCCGGCTGTCCGACCACGCGGGGGTACGGGCAGCGGTCGGCGCGTGGGTGGAGTTCTTCCGTGCCATCCCGGTGCTGATGCTGATGCTGTTCAGCAGCGCGCTGTACTCACCCCAGCTGATGGACGTCCCGTCCGACACCCGACCGTTCTGGGCCGTCGTCACGGGCCTGGTCCTGTACAACTCGGCCGTCATCGCCGAGATCGTCCGGGCGGGTGTGCTCTCCCTTCCGAAGGGACAGGCGGAGGCAGCGAAGGCGATCGGCCTGCGCAAGGGCCAGACCATGACCCATGTGCTGCTCCCGCAGGCCGTCACGGCCATGCTGCCGGCACTGGTCAGCCAGCTCGTCGTGATCCTCAAGGACACCGCGCTCGGCGGCGCCCTGCTCGGCTTCGCGGAGCTGCTCTCCATGAACCGGCAGATCGCCGCCAACTACAGCAACACCATCGCGACCATGTTCGTGATCGCCCTGATCTACATCGCGGTGAACTTCGCCCTGACCACCCTGGCCTCCTGGCTGGAGAAGCGGCTGAGAGGGTCGAAGAAGAGCACCGGCGCGGTGCTCGGCGCGGAAGAGGTCGACGACCCGGTCCCCGGGGCGAACACGGCCGCCGGAGCCTGACGGCGCCCCCGACGGACGGTCCCTCCGAGGCCTGACGTACGGTCAGTCATAGTGCGTACCCCGTGTGGTGCGGCGGAGCTCATCCGCCGCACCACACTGCTGTGCGCCGTCGGGTGTCACTTGACGCAGGAACCTTCAGTCGGTTGCATACTTCTGTGATCACATACCGGACATCGGGAGCCGCGCCATGGACCCGGTGATCGTCGTCGGCGCGGGACCCGTCGGGCTGTCCCTGGCCCTCGCCCTCGCAGGCGCGGGCGTGCCCTCCGTCGTGCTCGACGAAGGGCCGGGCAAGGACGAGGTCCGTCCGGCCCGGACGGTCGTCCTGCACGCGGACACGGCGGCCATGGCGCACCGGCTGGGCTGTACGACGCTGCGCGACGAGGGGGCGTACTTCGCCGCCTGGCGCACCATGCGGCGCAGCCGCGACACCCACCGGCTGACCTTCGAGGACCACCCGGCCCCCCTGCACCTCCCGCAGCACGCGCTGGCCCGCGGACTGCGCGACGCCGCCGCCGCGCACCCCCTCGTCCAGCTGGTCTTCGACAGTCGGCTGGACTCACTGGAACAGGACGACCGGGGCGTCACGGCGCACACCCGGGGCGCGGAGACCACCTGGTGGCGCGGGAGTTACGTGGTCGGCTGCGACGGAGCCCGCTCCACCGCGCGCAAGCTGCTCGGCATCCGCTTCCCCGGCCGTACCGCCGTCGAGCGCCATGCCGTGGCCGCGCTGCGCACCGAACTGCCCTGGCCCGGTGAGGCCTTGCTGCACCGGAGCGCGCAGCAGGAGGTCACCTCGCGGCCGCTGCCCGACGGGGTCTGGCGGCTGGACTGGCTGCTCCCGGCCCGCGGCGACCTGGTGACCCCCGACGCGCTGGTCACCCTGATCCGCGACACCCTCGCGCAGTGGTGCGGCGGCACGACTCCCCCGTACGACCTGCTGGACACCGGCGTGCACACGCTGCACCACCGGCTGGCCCGGCGCTGGCGCGACGGGCGGGCCTTCCTCGCCGGCGACGCCGCGCACCTGCTGGGCGCACTCGGCACCCAAGGGGTCGAGGAGGGGCTCCGGGACGCCGAGAACCTGGCGTGGAAGCTCTCCCTCGCCTGGCACCAGGGCGCCTCCGAAGCCCTGCTCGACAGCTACGAGGGCGAGCGGCGCACCGCGGTGGCCTCCCGGCTGCGCGCCGCCGACCAGGCGATGCCGGCCCTGCGGTCCGGGGGCGGGCTTCGCAACTACCTCCCCGGGACCTCACGTTCCGCCGAGTCCCTGCTCACCGACGGCCATCTGGGGCGGGGGCCGCTGGGCGCGGAGCCGGCGTACGCCCCGCCCGTCGCCGTACGCGAGGTGCCGACGGCCACGGAGCCGGGCGGTCCGGTGGCGAACGTCCCGGTGACCGCGCCCGACGGGGCGACCGTGCCGCTGCGCGACCTGCTGGGGCAGGGCCGGCTGCTGGTGGTCCTGGTGGCCCCCGGCACCGGGGTCTGGGACCGGCGCCACTGGCTGAGCGCCGGGCTGATGCCCCGCCTGGCGGCGGCGGTCAGCGCCCTGCCGGTCCGCGCCGACCTGCTGGTCGCGGACAGCTATCCGGGGGCCCCGGCGCACACCGTGCTGCTGGTGCGGCCGGACGGACATCTGGCGGCGACCTTCGCGGGGGTCCGCCCGGCGGAGCTGTACGAGGCGGCGGACGCCGTCCGGGCCGGTGCGCCCGCATCCCGGGTGCCCGCGCCTTCGGCGTCCCCTTCGCCTTCGCCTTCGACCTCACCGGCCGTGGTGATCGACTGACCGTGCGCGGGCGCGCGTGGCTCACCCGCGAAATGGTCGGCAACGACGTACGTGGCGGAGGGTCCATGTGACTCCTCCCCCGGCTGAAGCCTGGAGTTTCTCGCTAACCCTTCCGAGCGTGCGGCAGGCGGTGACGCGCAGTGCGATGAAGGCGCCGAGGAATCCGGCCTTGCGGTCCCCTGAGGCACCGCCCGGTGTCCCGGCCCGGGGGCTGCCCCGCCCCGGGCCCTGCGGCTCACTCCCCCGGCCACCCGAGGTCGTCGCTGTCTTCTCCCTCCGCCTCCAGGGCGCGGCGGACCACACGCAGGGCCATGCCCTCCGGGTATCCCTTGCGGGCGAGCATCCCGGCCAGGCGCCGGATCCGCTTGTCCCGCTCCAGGCCCCGGGTGGAGCGGAGCTTGCGCTCCACGAGCTCGCGGGCGGTCTGCTCCTCCTGGTCGGAGTCCAGCAGCTCCAGGGCCTCCTCCACGAGGGTGGCGTGGACCCCCTTGGTCCGCAGCTCCTGGGCGAGCGCCCGGCGGGCCAGGCCTCGGCCGCGGTGGCGGGACTCGACCCAGGCTTCGGCGAACGCCGCGTCGTCGATCAGACCCACCTCCTCGTACCGGGAGAGGACCTCCTGCGACACCTCGTCGGGGATGCCCCGCTTGTGCAGGGCGTCCGCGAGCTGGCGACGGGTGCGCGGGCTCCCCGTGAGCAGGCGCAGGCAGATCGCCCGCGCCTGCTCCTCGGGGCTCTGGGGCGGCAGCTCCTGGCGGCCCTCACGGCCGCCTCGGCTCCCGCCGCCCCCTTCCTGCTCGCGCACGGGTCAGCTCTTGGCCACGGCGGCCTTGGCCGTCGTCTTGGCCTTCGACGCCGGCGCGGGCACCGCCGCGGCATCGGCGGGTGCGGCGGCAGCGGCGCCGGCCGTGTCCTCGTCGCTGTCCTTGCGGACGCCCACGCCCAGCTTCTCCTTGATCTTCCGCTCGATCTCGTTCGCGAGATCCGGGTTGTCCTTCAGGAAGTTGCGGGCGTTCTCCTTGCCCTGGCCGAGCTGGTCACCCTCGTACGTGTACCAGGCACCGGCCTTGCGGATGAAGCCGTGCTCCACGCCCATGTCGATCAGGCCGCCCTCGCGGCTGATGCCCTGGCCGTAGAGGATGTCGAACTCGGCCTGCTTGAACGGCGGCGCGACCTTGTTCTTCACGACCTTGCAGCGGGTGCGGTTGCCGACCGCCTCCGTGCCGTCCTTCAGGGTCTCGATGCGGCGGATGTCGATGCGCACCGAGGCGTAGAACTTCAGCGCACGGCCACCGGTCGTGGTCTCCGGCGAGCCGAACATCACGCCGATCTTCTCGCGGAGCTGGTTGATGAAGATCGCGGTGGTCTTGGACTGGTTGAGCGCACCGGTGATCTTCCGGAGCGCCTGGCTCATCAGACGGGCCTGGAGACCCACGTGGGAGTCGCCCATCTCACCCTCGATCTCGGCGCGCGGCACGAGGGCCGCCACGGAGTCGATGACGATCAGGTCGAGGGCACCGGAGCGGACGAGCATGTCCACGATCTCCAGCGCCTGCTCACCGGTGTCCGGCTGCGAAAGGATGAGGTTGTCGGTGTCGACGCCGAGGGCCTTCGCGTACTCGGGGTCGAGCGCGTGCTCGGCGTCCACGAAGGCGACGGTGCCGCCGGCCTTCTGCGCGTTGGCCACGGCGTGCAGGGTCAGGGTCGTCTTACCGGAGGACTCCGGCCCGTACACCTCGACCACGCGGCCGCGGGGCAGCCCGCCGACACCGAGGGCGATGTCCAGCGCGGTCGACCCGGTCGGGATGACGTCGATGGGGTCGTTCGGCTTGTCGCCGAGGCGCATGACCGCACCCTTGCCGAATTGCCGTTCAATCTGTGCGAGCGCGGCGTCGAGAGCCTTCTCGCGGTCGGTGCCTGCCATGGGTTCCACCCGGTTTGCTTGAGTCGATCGCTTCACGCCATTGACGCTAATGCCTGCCACTGACAATGCGCCTCCACGACTGGTTCGGCTGTGGATAACTCATCAGAATGGATGTTCGATTTCCCTGTCAAGCTCGCCACGCCCAGGGCGCTATGCCCCCCTTACGTAGATATCCTATGGAGTGTGATCGAGTCTGGACGGCCACGACCTCGTAGGCGCCCCGGCCCGGGAAGGCTCGTGCGGCTGTCGCCGGTCATCCTGACCGTCGTCATCGCCGGCCTGGCATACAACACTCCGCCGGAGATGGCCTTCAGCCGCCTCCTGCCCGCGGCACCGGCCCTCGCCGCCGCCATGTGGCCGGTGCTCCCGACCGTCCTGCTCGGGACGGTCTGCCTCGTCCTGATGGTCGGACTCAGCCTCGTCTTCCCCGACCTGGGCACATGGTGGACGGTCGCCGGGATCGTAGCGGTCACCGTGGCCGCCGCGTACGGAAGCCACGTCCGGCTCCAGCGGGAGCGCACGCTCTTCCAGGTGCGGCTCGTCGCCGACGCGGCCCAGCAGGTGGTCCTGAGCCCCATGCCGCGCCGCTTCGGCAGGATCGAGATCGAATCCCTGTACCTCGCGGCCGCCGCGGAGGCGCGTATCGGGGGAGACTTCTACGAGGTGGTCGACACGCCGTACGGGGTCCGGCTGCTCATCGGTGACGTGCGGGGCAAGGGCCTGCCGGCGGTGGGGGCGGCCGCGGCGATCGTCAACGCCTTCCGGGAGGCCGCCTACGGCGAGACCGACCTGGTCGACGTCGCCCGCCGGCTGGACGCCAGCAGCATGCGCTACAACGCCGCCTTCCCCCCTGAGGGGCCGATGGAGCGCTTCGCCACCGCCCTCGTGGTCCAGATCCCGCACGAGGGCAGACGCATCGACATCCTCAACTGCGGACATCCACCGCCACTGCTCCTGAACCGCGGGAGGATCCGCACCCTGGAGTCGGCCACCCCGTCGCCGCTGCTCAGCCTTGCCGACCTGATCGGCGATCAGTACAGCATCGACAGCTTCGACTTCGCCCCCGACGACCTGCTGCTCCTCTACACCGACGGCATCGCCGAGGCCCGCGCGCGCGACGGCGAGTTCTTCCCGCTGGCGGCCTGGATGGGCCGGCAGCCCCCGTCACCGCCCCGCGAGCTGCTCACCGCCCTCCACCACGACCTGCTCCGCTACAGCAAGGGCCGCCTCGACGACGACATCGCGGCCCTCGCCGTCCGCCTGCGCGACCCCCAGGGCGCGGAGTCCCCGTAGGCACCGCGCCCGCGCGCCCCGATCGCCGGGACGCGCGGCCGGGAGGCCCATACGATCACCGCATGATCGAATTCGTGTATCCGCCCAAGCCCCGCCCGGGGGACCGCGTCGCGATCCTGTCGCCCTCGTCCGGGCTGCCCGGGCTCTTCCCGCTGCCCTACGAGCTGGGGCTGCGCAGGCTCCGGGACGACTTCGGGCTGGAGCCCGTGGAGTACCCCACGACGCGGAAGATGGGCGCGGCGCCCGAGGAGCGGGCCGCGGACGTCCACGCCGCCTTCGCGGACCCCGACATCAAGGCGGTGATCTCCACCATCGGCGGCGACGACCAGATCACCGTCCTCCCCCACCTCGACGGCGGCCTCCTGCGCGCCCACCCCAAGCCGTTCCTCGGCTACAGCGACAACACCAACCTCCTGCTGTTCCTGCGGAACCTGGGCATCGTCGGCTACCACGGCGGCTCGGTGATGGTCGAGTTCGGCCGGCCCGGCGCGATGCACCCGGCCACCGCGGCCTCCCTCCGGGCGGCCTTGTTCACCTCGGGCGCCTACGAGCTCAACCGGTCGGGCGAGTACGGGGACGAGAACCTGCCCTGGGAGGATCCGCGGACCTTCGAGTCCGAGCCGGTGATGGAACGCTCCTACGGCTGGACCTGGCACCACGACGACCGGGTGGTCGAAGGAGCCGGCTGGGGCGGCAATCTGGAGATCATCTCCTGGTTGATGGCGGCCGACCGCGCGGTCCTGCCCGCCGAGACCTACGCCGGCGACGTGCTGTTCCTGGAGACCTCCGAGGAGATGCCGCGCGCCGAGGAGGTCTACCGGATCCTGCGCAACATGGGCGAGCGCGGCCTGCTGCGGCAGTTCCCCGCGCTGCTGATGGGCAGGGCGAAGAGCTGGTCGTTCGAGAACCGGTTCGAGGCCGGACAGAAGGAGCGGTACCGCGAGGAGCAGCGCGCGGCCGTCCTGCGCGCGCTGCGGCAGTACGCCCCGGACACCATGGCGGTCTTCGACGTGGACCTCGGCCACACCGACCCGCAGCTCGTGATCCCCGTGGGCGGGCGGATCCGGGTGGACGGACCGGCCCGGCGGATCACCGTCACCTACTGAGCCGTCACCCGCCGAGGCCCGCCCCGAGCCGCCACCCGCCGGGCCGTCACCCGCCCGGTCGGGGCGCGAGCGCGACGCCGAGCGAGTCGGCGGCGAAGGGCTTCGGCGCACGCTCCTGGTAGAAGACGTCGAGCTCCGTGACCGTGAAGCCGGCCGCGGTCAGCAGGTCGACGGTCGGCCGGGTGAGGTGGCACCCGCCGCAGAGCCGCTTGTGCAGCGGTTCGATCCGCCGCTGCCAGCGTCGTACGCCCACGTCCTGCGCCGGAGCGAGGCCGTGCTCGACGAAGTGCAGGCCGCCCCCCGGTTTGAGTACGCGCCGCACCTCGCGCAGCGCCGCCACGGGGTCCGGAATGGTGCACAGCGTCCAGGTGGACAGGGCGGCGTCGAAGGTGGCGTCCTCGAAGGGCAGCGACCGGCCGTCCAGGCCGGCCCGCCGCACCGGGACCCGCGAGCCGCGTACGCGGTCGGCGGCGAGCTTCCATCCCAGGTCGGAGGGCTCGATCGCGGCCACGCCGGTGACGGCCGGCGGATAGAAGGGGACGTTGTGGCCGGTGCCGAAACCGATCTCGACGACCTCCCCGGCCAGGCCGGCGCAGACACGGCGCCTGAGCGGCCGGGCCGACTGCGCCCCGCAGGCGAGGTCGACGATCCGCGGCACGACCCGTTCGGCGTAGAAACCCATCACAGCCTCCGTCTCCGTGTTCCCCAGCATGGCACCGGCGCCGGGGGCGGGCTGTGACCGCCACGTACTGACAACTGAAGGTTGACACCCTCTCGACTGTCAACCTAGGGTTGCACCTATGACGAGCCCCTCGGTGGAACCCGTTCGCATGACCAATCCGGTACGCCTCGACGACCTGATCGAGGCCATCAACAAGGTCCACACCGACCCCCTGGAGCAGCTCAGCGGCGCCGTCGTCGCGGCTGAGGCCCTCGGGGACGTCGCGGACCACCTCATCGGCCACTTCGTCGACCAGGCCCGCCGCTCCGGCGCCTCCTGGACCGACATCGGCCGCAGCATGGGCGTCACCCGCCAGGCGGCCCAGAAGCGCTTCGTGCCCAAGGCGGACAAGGAGGGCACCGGCGCCCTCGACCCGAACGCGGGTTTCGGCCGCTTCACCCCCCGCGCCCGCAACGTGGTCGTGACCGCGCAGAACGAGGCCCGCGCCGCCGGCAACACCGAGATCAGCACCGAGCACCTGGTCCTGGGCCTGACGGTCGAGGCCGACGGCCTCGCGGGGCTCGCCCTGCGCGCCCAGGGTGTCTCGCCGGACGATGTACGGGCCGCCGTGGCGGCCGTACTGCCCCCGGCCCAGGCGGACGTCCCCGACCTCGTCCCCTTCGACGCCTCGGCGAAGAAGGCCCTGGAGCTGACCTTCCGTGAGGCCCTGCGCCTGGGCCACGACTTCGTCGGCACCGAGCACATCCTGCTCGCGCTGCTGGAGCTGGAGAACGGCGAGGGCGTGCTGAGCGGCCTCGGCGTGGACAAGGCCGCCGTCGAGGCGACCGTCAGCGAAGCCTTGGCAGTCGTACTCGGCGGCGAGGACGGGAAGTAGAGGAGTCCGCGTCCCGCGTCAGCTCGTAGCGCCTGACGTACGCGCCGAGGAAGGCCTGCAGTGTGGCGACGGCCGGGATCGCGATCAGCGCCCCGACCGCGCCCAGCAGGGCGGTGCCCGCGATGACCGATCCGAAGGCCACCGCCGGATGGATGTGGACGGTCTTCGAGGTCAGCTTCGGCTGGAGCATGTAGTTCTCGAACTGCTGGTAGACCACCACGAACACGAGGACGTACAGCGCGTACCAGGGATTGACGGTGAAGGCGAGCAGGACCGGCAGCGCGCCCGCGAGATAGGTGCCGATGGTGGGGATGAACTGCGATACCAGCCCCACCCACACGGCGAGCGCGGGCGCGTACGGCACCCCGAGGACCGCCAGCACGATGTAGGTCGCGACGCCCGAGATCAGCGCCATCAGCCCGCGCGAGTAGAGGTAGCCGCCCGTCTTGGCCACGGCGATCTCCCAGGCGCGCAGCACCTCCGCCTGCTTCGCCGGCGGCAGTACGGAGCACAGCGCGCGCCGCAGCCGCGGCCCGTCGGCGGCGAAGTAGAAGGAGAACAGGCCGATCGTCAGCAGCTTGAAGAGCCCGCCGAGCACGGTGGCGGACACGTCGAGCACGCCGGACGCGCTGTTCTGCACGTACTTGCGCAGCCAGTCGGAGCGCAGCACGCTCTCCTGGATCTCCAGCCGGGACAGATCGGTGCGGAAGGTGGAGTTGATGAAGTTGATCACCGAGTCGAGGTAGACCGGGAAGCCCTCCACCATGGCGATGATCTGCCCGGCGAGCAGGGAGCCGAGCAGCGCGAGGAACCCGACGGACACGGCGAACACCGCGGTGAACATCAGGAAGGTGGCGAGTCCGCGGCGCATGCCGCCGGCCGCCATCCTGGCCACCGCCGGTTCGATCGCGAGCGCGAGGAAGAACGCGATCAGGATGTTGACGAGCAGCCCGATCAGCTGGTGGAAGGCCCAGCTGCCGAGCTGGAAGCAGGCGACGAGGGCCAGTACGAGGACCACCGCGCGCGGCAGCCAGCGCGGCATGCGTTCCTCGCCGCCGGTCGGCGGAGCCCCGGCCGGGGGCCTGCCGGGGCCGGCGGGGCCCTGCGGCGAGGCGGGATCGGCGGGCCGGGCCGCCGCCGTGCCCGCCGCCTCACCTGCCGCGCCGTTGTCTGCCTCGCCGTTGTCTGCCTCGCCCGCTTCCGGTCCGGGGCCGGAGGCGACCGGTGTGGCGGCGGAGGCGGCGTCCTGGTCGGCCGCACGCGGCGGCGGCAGCGCGCCCCGGAAGGCTACGGGCTGATCGGTCGTCTCTTCGGTGGCTCCCACGCCGCCAAGTCTGTCCCACCGGCGGCCCGTGCCGCCAAAGGGGCGTCCCCGACCGCACGCCCCCTTCGGAGCGTCAGCGCAGCGAGGCCGGCACGTCCATCGCCGAACACACCGCACGCCACACGTCCTTGGCCTCCCAGCCGGCCTCCAGCGCCTGGTGGACGGTCCGGCCGCCCAGCTCCGTCATCACGTGGTCCCGTGCGAAGGAGTCGGCGTAGCCTGCGCCGAAGTGCTCGGCCATCCGCTCCCAGAAAATCGTCAACCGCATGCCCCCAGTATCCCGCCCCGGGAGAGTGCACCGGCGGCGTTCGCCCCGCGCCCCCGCGTCACCGCGTCCTACGTTGCACGCATGCCCGGAGACGAAGCTTCCCCGCAGAGCCCGCGATCCCCGCGATCCCCGCGCCCCCCACAGGCCGCCGCGCACACCCCGCACACCCCGCCCACGCCGCCCGCCCCTCGGCCCCCTTCGGACCCGCTGCCCGCGCTGGACCGCGCCGAGCGTTTCATCTGGCTCACCGCCCGCGTGCTGGAGCAGCGCCGGTTCGCGTTCCACTTCCTCGGCGGGGACGCCGACCCGGTGGACACCGCCCTCGGGTCGTACCTCAACCCGGACGGCGGCTACGGTCACGCCCTCGACCCGGATCTGCGCGGCCCGCTGAGCCAGCCCCTGCACACCGCGCACGCCCTGCGCGTACTGGACGGCCTGGGCCGCTGCGCCGGACAGCGCATCGAGCGGCTCTGCCGCCACCTGACGGGAGTCTCCACCCCGGACGGCGCGCTTCCGGTGGTCTTCCCGACGCCGCGCGACTACCCGGCCGCCCCCTACCACCCGATGCAGGACGACCCGCCCGGCGAGCTCCTGACCACCGGACCCGTCGTCGGCCTGCTGCACCGCAACCGCGTCTGGCACGCCTGGCTCTTCCGGGCCACGGACTTCTGCTGGGACCGGATCGAGAACCTGCACCGCACGCACCCGTACGAGGTCCAGAGCGCGGTGGCGTTCCTGGACGGCGTCCCTGACCGGGCGCGTGCGGCCGCGGCCGCGGACCGGCTGGGACGGCTGGTGCGCGAGCAGCGCCTCGTGGTGCTGGATCCGCGGCGACGGTCGGAGTTCCCGCCGGCTGCGGGCTACGCACCGGGCGAGCAGCTGTTCCCGCACGATGTCGCGCGGCGGCCGGAGTCGCTGGCCCGCGGCTGGTTCACGGACGAGGAGATGCGCCGCTCGCTGGACTTCCTGGCCGCCGCGCAGCAGGCGGACGGCGGCTGGCCGGTCCGCCGCGAGGCCTGGGCGCCGGGGAGCTCCCTGGAGCGGCGGCCGATCGCGACGCTGGAGGCGCTGCTGACCCTGCGGGCGTACGGCCGCCTGCCGGCGCAGGTCAGCCGCCCAGGGCCCGTACCCCCGCGGTGACGACGACGGCGGCCGCGACCACGACCAGGAACGGGGCCCGCAGCAGCAGCGCGAGCCCTGCGGCGGCCAGCCCGGCGGCGCGGGCGTCGACGACGAGCGCGGACCCGGTGCTGAAGGTCTGCTGGGCCGTGAGCGCGGCGAGCAGCGCGACCGGCAGCAGCGCGGCGAGGCGGCGCACCAGCGGCCGTTCCAGGGCCCCGGCGGGGACGAGCAGCCCCGCGTACTTCACGGCGTAGCAACCGACGACGGTGAGCGCGATGGCGATCCAGACGTTCACGAGCGGCGTCCCTTCATCCACAGCACGACCGGTGCGGCCAGGGCCGCGATCAGCACGGGCACCCCGGCGGGCAGCACGGGCAGGAATCCCAGCCCGAGGACGAGCGCGAGGGCGGCGACAGCCCGCTCGGTGGCCGTCTTCAGCATCGGCGCGAGCAGGGCCAGGAACACGGCGGGTCCGGCGGCGTCCAGCCCCCAGGCACGGGTGTCGCCGATGGCCTCGGCTCCGAGCGCGCCGAGCAGGGTGGTGATGTTCCACAGCACGTAGAGGGTGAGCCCGGTGACCGTGAAGCCGAGCCGCGCCGACTTCCGGTCGGGCTGGGCCAGCGCCACGGCGGTGGTCTCGTCGATCACCCAGTGCGCGGCGAGGGGCCGTACGGCGCGCGGCAGCCGGAGCAGCTGCGACAGGCGCAGCCCGTAGAAGGCGTTCCGGGTCCCGAGGAAGAAGGCCCCGGCGGCGGCGGTGAACGGGTTCCCGCCCGCGGCCAGCGCCCCGACCAGGGCGAACTGCGAGGCCCCGGTGAAGACGAGCAGGCTCAGCACGCAGGCCTGGAGCGTGCTGATGCCGGCTCCGGCCGCGGTCACCCCGAAGGCGAACCCGGACAGGCCCACGGCGACGCCGACCCCGAGCGCATCCCGTACGACGGCGGCCCGCGGCCGCCCGCCGGGGGCCGGTGCCTCTCGTATCTCTGGCTCTGTGACCAGTTGCTTGTCTCCCACGCCACGAAACTACGCGGGACCCTGCCGGATGGTCTTGTACGTTCTTGCACGGGCGCGGCCGGTACCGCCGATGCCCGCGCTCAGTGGCAGGGCGTGCGGACCGCCGGCCGCCGCGGGATCACGGCTCGCCGTGCGCGGCGAAGGTTCCAGCCGCCGCGCGTGCCCCGCCCCGGGGCCGGCCGGGCGGCGCCCCACCGGCCCGCTCCCACCGGCCCGCTCCCGCCGGTACGCCCCGGGTGGGACTCCCACGATGCGGGTGAAGTGCCGGTTCAGGTGGGGCTGGTCGGTGAAGCCGACGGCGACCGCCGCCTCCGACGGCGGGCTGCCCGCGTCGAGCAGCCGGCGGGCCCGCCGGACCCTGGCGTCGGTCAGCCAGGTGTGCGGCGGCATCCCGTACCGCTCCCGGAAGGCCCGCAGCAGGGCGAAGGGGCTCATGCCCAGCTCCGCCGCGAGCTGCTCCAGGGACGGCGGGTCGGCGAGGCGCTCCTCCAGTACGGCCCGGGCCGCCGCCGCTTCGGGCCCGCCCGCGGCGCGGACCGGGCGGGCGGGCAGCGGTCCGGCGTACCGGGTCAGCATCCGGGCGACCACACCCCGCAGGAGCGTGTCGGCGGCCAGCGCGTTCCCGGCCTCGGCGGCCCGGTGCACCTCGGTGATCGTGCGCGAGGCCTGCGGGTCGGCGACGATGTCGGCGGTGAAGCCGGGGGTGCCGCGCAGGGTGCCGATCTCGGCCGCGACCTCGGCGATCAGGTCGCTGGACGGGTAGAGGGTGGCATACGCCCACCCTTCGGGCGCCCCGGCGCGCGCCGTGTGGGGCACCTCGGGGTTGATCAGGACCACGCTGCCCGGTCCGGCGCGCACGACGTGGCCGGGCAGGCCGACCTCCTCGATGCCGCCGGTGACGGCCGCGATGACGTAGCCGTCGTGCGCGTGGCGCGGGAAGGTGTGGCGCACGTAGCGGGCGCGCAGCAGGTCGAGCCCGGGCAGTTCCGGGTACTGCCAGTGCCTGGCCCACTCCCCGCGGCCTTCGTCCGTCCCCATCCCCCCATTCTGCGCCCCCTCCCCGACGCGTGTTTGCCCAGGTCCGGGGCGTTGTCAGTGGCGGGGTGCACGATGGGGGCATGGCAGGCGCTGCGCTCGACTCGTTCTCCCCCGCGACCCGCTCCTGGTTCACGGGGGCCTTCGTCGCGCCCACCAGCGCGCAGGAGGGTGCCTGGCGGGCCATCGGGGAGGGTTCGGACGTGCTGGTGGTGGCGCCCACCGGTTCGGGCAAGACCCTGGCCGCGTTCCTCGCCGCCCTCGACCGGCTCGCCTCGGCCCCGCCGCCCGCCGAGTCGAAGAAGCGCTGCCGGGTGCTGTACGTGTCGCCGCTGAAGGCACTGGCCGTCGACGTCGAGCGCAATCTGCGCAGCCCGCTGACCGGGATCCGGCAGGAGTCCGTCCGCCTCGGGCTGCCGGAGCCGGACATCCGGGTGGGGATCCGCTCCGGCGACACCCCTGCGGCGGAGCGGCGGGCGCTGGCCACCCGGCCGCCGGACATCCTGATCACCACCCCCGAGTCGCTGTTCCTGATGCTGACCTCGGCGGCGCGGGAGGCCTTGGCCGGGATCGAGACGGTGATCGTGGACGAGGTGCACGCGGTCGCCGGGACCAAGCGCGGCGCACACCTCGCCGTGTCCCTGGAGCGGCTGGACGAACTGCTGCCGCGGCCGGCGCGCCGGATCGGGCTGTCGGCGACGGTCCGGCCGGTGGAGGAGGTGGCCCGGTATCTCGCGCCGCGCGGCAGGGTGGAGATCGTCCAGCCGCCGTCGGACAAGGAGTTCGACCTGTCCGTGGTCGTCCCGGTGCAGGACATGGGCGAGTTGGGCGGTTCCCCCGCGACGGAGGACCGGGAGGGCGGGGACAAGCCGTCGATCTGGCCGCATGTGGAGGAGCGGATCGCGGACCTGGTGCAGGCGCACCGCTCGACGATCGTGTTCGCCAACTCCCGCCGCCTCGCCGAGCGGCTGTGCAATCGGCTCAACGAGATCGCGTACGAGCGGGCCGTCGGCGAGAAGCTGCCCGAGCACGCGTCGCCGGCCGAGGTGATGGCCCAGTCGGGCGCGGCCCTGGGCGCCCCGCCCCTGCTGGCCCGGGCGCACCACGGCTCGGTGTCCAAGGAGCAGCGGGCTCTGGTGGAGGAGGACCTGAAGGCGGGCCGGCTGCCGGCCGTGGTCGCCACCTCCAGCCTGGAGCTGGGCATCGACATGGGCGCGGTGGACCTGGTGGTGCAGGTGGAGTCCCCGCCTTCGGTGGCGTCCGGGCTCCAGCGGGTGGGCCGGGCCGGGCACCAGGTGGGCGCGGTCTCCACCGGGGTGGTCTTCCCCAAGTACCGGGGCGACCTGGTGCAGGCGGCGGTGGTCACCGAGCGGATGCGGACGGGCGCGATCGAGTCCCTGCGCATCCCCTCCAACCCCCTCGACGTCCTGGCGCAGCAGCTGGTCGCCATGGTCGCGATGGACACCTGGCAGCTGGACGACCTCCTGGCGCTGGTGCGGCGGGCGGCGCCGTTCGCGGCGCTGCCGGAGTCGGCGTTCACGGCGGTGCTCGACATGCTGGCCGGCCGCTATCCGTCCGACGCCTTCGCCGAACTGCGGCCGCGTGTGGTCTGGGACCGGGTGGCGGGGACGGTGACGGGCCGTCCGGGGGCCCAGCGCCTCGCGGTCACCTCCGGCGGCACGATCCCGGACCGCGGGCTCTTCGGGGTCTTCCTGGCAGGCTCGGACCCGAAGAAGGGCGGCGGCCGGGTCGGCGAGCTCGACGAGGAGATGGTCTACGAGTCCCGTATCGGGGACGTCTTCACGCTGGGCACCACCTCCTGGCGTATCGAGGACATCACCCGCGACCGGGTCCTGGTCACGCCCGCCCCCGGGGTGCCGGGCCGGCTGCCGTTCTGGAAGGGCGACCAGCTCGGCCGCCCGCTCGAACTGGGCCGCGCGGTCGGCGCGTTCCTGCGCGAGCTCGGCGGGCTCTCCGCGCAGGACGCCCGGCTGCGGCTGGTGGCGGCCGGCCTGGACGCCTGGGCCGCGGAGAACGTGCTGGCGTATCTGGCCGAGCAGCGCGAGGCCTGCGGCCACGTCCCGGACGACCGGACGATCGTGGTGGAGCGGTTCCGCGACGAGCTGGGTGACTGGCGGGTCGTCGTCCACTCGCCGTTCGGCGCGCAGGTGCACGCCCCGTGGGCGCTGGCCCTCGGCGCCCGCCTCGCCGAGAAGTACGGCATGGACGCGCAGGTGATGCACGCCGACGACGGCATCGTGCTCCGTCTTCCCGACGCGGACCTGTTGTCCATGGACCTCCTGGACCACGATCCGGCGGGAGCCCCCTCCTTCGCGTTCGACGACGAGCAGGCGCCGCTGGGCGCCGCCGACGTCGCCTTCGACCACGGGGACATCAACCAGATCGTCACCGACCAGGTGGGCGGCTCGGCGCTGTTCGCCTCCCGCTTCCGCGAGTGCGCGGCCCGCGCGCTGCTGCTGCCGCGCCGCAGCCCCGGCCGCCGCACCCCGCTGTGGCAGCAGCGCCAGCGGGCCTCCCAACTGCTCCAGGTCGCCTCCGAGTTCGGCTCCTTCCCGATCGTGCTCGAAGCCGTACGCGAATGCCTGCAGGACGTCTTCGACGTGCCCGGCCTGACCGAGCTGATGGGTGACATCGAGGCGCGCCGGGTCCGGCTGGTCGAGGTCACCACCCCGGAGCCCTCCCCCTTCGCCCGTTCCCTCCTGTTCGGTTACGTCGCCCAGTTCCTCTACGAGGGCGACTCCCCGCTGGCCGAGCGCAGGGCGGCCGCGCTCTCGCTGGACTCCCGGCTGCTGGCCGAGCTGCTCGGCCAGGCGGAGCTGCGCGAGCTGCTCGACGCGCAGGTGCTGGAGGAGCTGGAGCGGGAGCTGCAGTGGCTCACCGAGGAGCGGCGGGCCAAGGACGCCGAGTCGGTGGCCGACCTGCTGCGCCTGCTGGGCCCGCTGACACAGGATGAGCTGACGGCGCGCGGCGCGGATCCGGCCTGGGCCCGCGAGCTCGCCGCGGCCCGCCGCGCCATCCGGGTCCGGATCGGCGGCGCGGACCACTGGGCGGCGATCGAGGACGCCGGCCGGCTGCGGGACGCGCTGGGCACCGCACTGCCCGTCGGCGTCCCGGAGGCGTTCACCGAGCCGGTCAAGGACCCGCTGGGGGACCTGCTGGCCCGGTACGCGCGCACCCACGGGCCGTTCACCACTGCCGCCGTGGCCACCGCCTTCGGTCTGGGCGCGGCGGTGACCGAGGGCGCTCTGAACCGCCTCGCGGCGGCGGGGCGGGTGGTGCAGGGCGAGTTCCATCCGGCGGGCATCGGCCAGGAGTGGTGCGACGCGACGGTGCTGCGCCGGCTCCGCCGCCGTTCCCTGGCCGCTCTCCGGCAGGAACTGGAGCCGGTCCCGCCGACCTCGCTGGCCACGTTCCTGCCCCAGTGGCAGCACCTGGGCGGAGCCCTGCGCGGCCTCGACGGCCTGGCCCGGGCGGTCGAGCAGCTCCAGGGCGCCCCGGTCCCGGCGTCCGCGCTGGAGCGGCTGATCCTGCCGTCGCGGGTGGCCGGCTACTCCCCTGGCCTGCTGGACGAACTGACCACCACGGGCGAGGTGGTCTGGGCGGGTGCCGGCGCCCTCCCGGGCAAGGACGGCTGGGTGTCCCTCTACCTGGCGGACGCCGCCCCGCTGCTCCTGCCGCCGCCGCATCCGCTGGAGCCGAGCCCGCTGCAGCAGGCGGTCCTGGCGGCCCTCTCCGGCGGATACGGCCTGTTCTTCCGGCAGATCTCGCAGGCGGTCCGCGCCGAGTTCCCCGAGGCGTCGGACCTCGCCCTCTCCGATGCGGTGTGGGACCTGGCCTGGTCGGGCCGGCTCACCAACGACACCCTCGCCCCGCTGCGCTCGCTGCTCGGTTCGGGCCGCACGGCGGGCTCAACGGCCCACCGGGCCCGCCGCACCGTCCCGCGCGGCCGGTACGGCACGCTGAGCGCGACGGCGTCCCGTACGGGCCCGCCCACGGTCTCCGGCCGCTGGTCGCTGCTGCCGGCCCCGGCGCCCGACCCGACGCACCGCGCCCACGCCCTGGCCCGCACCCTGCTGGACCGGCACGGGGTGGTGACCCGCGGTGCGGTCGCAGCGGAGGGCGTGGAGGGTGGCTTCAGCGCGGTCTACCGCGTCCTGTCGGCCTTCGAGGACAGCGGGCAGGCGCGCCGGGGCTATGTGGTCGAGGGGCTGGGCGCGGCCCAGTTCGCCATGGACGGCGCGGTGGACCGGCTCCGGGCCGCCGAGCGCACACCGCCCCCGCTGGCCGCGGTGGTCCTGGCCGCCGCCGACCCGGCGAACGCGTACGGGGCGGCCCTGCCCTGGCCGGAGCCCCCGGCCGGCGCCACCCACAAGCCGGGCCGCAAGGCGGGTTCCCTGGTGGTCCTGGTGGACGGCGAGCTCACCCTGTATCTGGAGCGCGGCGGCAAGACCCTGCTGGCCTGGCCCGGCCCGGGGGACCCGCGGCTGACGGCGGCGGTCGCCGCCCTCGCCGCCGGCTGCCGCTCGGGCAGCCTGCCGGCGCTGACGGTGGAGCGGATCAATGCCGCGGCCGCGCTCACCTCACCCCTGGGACCCGCGCTCGAATCCGCCGGCTTCCACGCCACGCCCCGAGGGCTGCGCCTGCGGCAGTGATCAGCGCGCCTGGTCCGCGCGGCCTGGTCCGCGGCCTCTGGTCAGCGCATCGAGGTGCGCGAGCGCCGGCTGCCCGCCGCGTCGGGGCCCTCCTGGCGGGGCTGACCCGGGCGACCCGGAGCGCCGTCGCCGCGGCCGTGTCCGTCACGACCGTGTCCGTCACAGCCGCGCAGGCACTGCTCCTACGAAGATCCCGCGCGCCCGAGGGGTGGGCGGCACGGCTGCCGGCGCCGGCAGCCGTAGGGGTTGTGCGGGCAGGACGGGGCGGATGGCGCTGTCCGCCCTCTGCCGGGTGCCGGGCGGCTCTCAGCGCGTCACCTTGACGCCGCTGCGGCCACCGCCGAGCGCGAGCCGGACGGCGCCGTGCATGTGGGCGTACAGCTCCATGTCCTGGAACTCACCAGCGGGTCTCGCCGGGCGTCCCCGGTGCCGTCCCCGCCGCGGGGGTGAGTCGCGGGCGCCGCCCGCCGGGGGCGTCCACGGGCGACAATGGGGGCATGCCCGAAGGCGACAGCATCCGGCGCGCGGCGACCCGCCTGCACGCGGCACTGGCAGGCCGCGAACTGACCCGCAGCGACCTGCGCGTCCCCCGCTTCGCCACGGCGGACCTCACCGGCCGCGTCACCCTCGACGTCACCCCCCGCGGCAAGCACCTCCTCGCCCGCTTCGAGGGCGGCCTCACCCTGCACAGCCACCTCCGCATGGACGGCGCCTGGCACGTCTTCGCCGCCGGCGAGAAGTGGCGCGGCGGCCCGGACCACGAGATCCGCGCCGTCCTCGGCACAGCCGAGGCCACGGCCGTCGGCTACCGCCTCCCCGTCCTGGAGCTGATCCGCACCGCCGAGGAGGACCGCGCCGTCGGCCACCTCGGCCCCGACATCCTCGGCCCTGACTGGGACCCCGCACGCGCCGCCGCCAACCTCCTCGCCGCCCCGGAGCGCCCCCTCGGCGAGGCCCTGCTGGACCAGCGCAATCTCGCCGGGATCGGCAACATCTACAAGTCCGAGCTCTGCTTCCTGGCTCAGGTCACCCCCTGGACCCCGGTCGGCGAGCTCCCCGAGCCCAAGCTGCCGCGGCTGGCGGCCGCCGCCCACCGGCTGCTGTCGGCGAACATCGGCGACCGGCCCGGGCATCGCAACACCACCGGCATCCACCGCCCCGGCCAGGAGCTCTTCGTCTACGGCCGGGCCCGCCGCCCCTGCCTGCGCTGCGGCGCCCCGGTCCGCGAGGCCCCCCAGGACGACCGCCCCACCTACTGGTGCCCCCGCTGCCAGCCGGGGCCCACTCCCTGAGCACCCGCACCCGCACCCGCGCCCGCACCCACACCCCCGTCCGCCCGCCCGGGCGACGGGACACAATGATTGACGACCCGTCAGATCTGGTCGTACCGTCCCGGCATGCCCACACCCACAGCCTCGTACGACCTCACCGGGCGCACCGCCCTGGTCACCGGAGCCGCCGGCGGGATCGGCCGCGCCACCGCCGTCCTCCTCGCCGCGGCCGGCGCCCACGTGCACTGCACCGACCGTGACGAACAGGGTCTGGCCGAGACCGCCGCCCTCGCCGCCAAGGCCGGCGGCGGCGCCACCGCGCATCCTCTCGACGTCACCGACCGCGCGGCGATCAGGGCGGCCGTCGCCGCGGCGGGTCCGCTCGACATCGCCGCCGCCATCGCCGGGATCATGCACACCAGCACCGTCCTGGAGACGGCCGACGAGGACCTCGACCGGGTCCTGGACATCAACTTCAAGGGGGTTCTGCGCACCTGCCAGGAGGCCGCCCGCTCCATGATCGCGGCGGGTCGCCCCGGATCGATCGTCACCATGGCCTCCGGCGCCGTGGACGCCGCCCAGCCCGGCCTGCTCTGCTACAGCGCCGCCAAGGCCGCGGTCGTCCAGCTCACGAAGACCCTCGCCACCGAGACCGGACCGCACGGCATACGGGTCAACGCCGTCGCCCCGGGCTGGATCCGCACCCCGATGACCGGCCGCCACAGTCCGGAGGTCCAGGAGCAGACCGAGGCCGCCATGGTCCGCAGGTCGCCCCTGCGCCGGGTCGGTGAGCCGGAGGACGTCGCGCAGGCGGTGCTCTACCTGGCCTCGGACGCCTCGTCCTTCATGACGGGCCAGATCCTGCGTCCGAACGGCGGGGTGTCGATGCCCTGGTGACCGCCCCCAACTCCCCCGCCGGTACTCCGGCCACCCCGGTCCGCCGCCGAACCCTGCGCAGCGGCGCCGGCACACAGTGCACCGGCAGCAGCCCCAGTCCCCAGCCGCCCACGGCCACGGCGCCCTCCACCGCCCCCGCTTCCGCGGGCGCCAGGACCAGCCGCAGCACGGCCCACCACCACAGAGCCCCGACGGCCAGCGCGAGGGCCCACAGCACGGGTATGCGCAGCGACGTCCGCACTGCCACCTCCAGGGGCCGGGACCCGGACGGCCCCATCGTCTCGCACGCCCCTCGCGCCCGCACCCAGAACGGCCGGGAGCCCCGGCCGGTGCTCCACGCACCGGCCGGGGCTCCGGCCAAGCTCAAACACGCACGTGCTCGCTCACGCGGCTACGACATTCACCGCTTCCGCAGGCGCCTTGATGGTCACCCGTTCCGGACCGGCGACCGAAGCCATCGAGACCGAATTGAGCATCGGGCGGACCGGTACGGTGACCGGTTCGCTTGCCGCGGCCGACTGTGCCAGCTCAGCGAGCGACAGTTCGTCACTGACTTCGCGCATCAGCTCGGACATCCGTACGTCCAACGCGTCGCAGATCGCGGAGAGCAGCTCGGAGGATGCCTCCTTCTGCCCCCGCTCCACCTCGGAGAGATAGCCGAGCGAAACTCGGGCCGACGAGGAGACTTCGCGCAGAGTACGGCCCTGGCGCTGGCGCTGCCGACGCAGCACGTCACCCAGCAGGCGACGGAGCAGAATCATCGGTGGCTCCCTCCTCTGACCGTGTAGCCGCATCCTTCACGCCCCACCGTACCGCCTCGCGCCGCGGCCGTGCGGGGAGCGATGTCGTGTTCACTCAGGGCTGCAAACATCAAATCCCCCCGTTCTGTTCCGTATCCTGCCCCCGCGCATTCTCACGGAGTTCGTCCGAGAGAAGCTCGAGCACTGTCCGTGCACTCTCCCTACGGATTTCCGCCCGGGAGCCGTTCAACCTCAGCCGGGCCGTTTTCCTGGTCCCCGGACCGTCCACTGCGACGAAAACCGTGCCCACCGGCTGGCCGTCCTGGGTCTCCGGACCGGCCACCCCGGTCGTCGCGATCCCCCACGAAGCGCCCATCACCCGGCGCACCCCGGCGGCCATCTCGGCGGCGACCTGGGCGTTCACGGCGCCTTCGGCCGCGAGCAGGTCCGCGTTCACCCCCAGGACCCGGTGCTTGACCTCCGTCGCGTACGCCGTGACCGATCCGCGGAACGACCGGGAGGCCCCGGGGACGGCCGTCAGCTCGGCCGCGACCATGCCGCCGGTCAGGGATTCGGCGACCGCGAGGGTCTGGTCACTCTCCGCGAGCAGATGGAGCGCGTACGCAGCGGCCGTGCGCCCCTCGCTCGCTCCGGAGCGCCCCCGCGCCACCCCAGAATCTCCCGCCCCGTACGTCACCGCGCGGCCCGCTCCGCGGCGAGTCCCTGGCGACGCAGCACGATCGCCTGGCGGATGTAGTCCAAACCGGTGACGACCGTCAGCACGACCGCGATGGCCATCACCCAGAAGCGCATCGTCGCCAGCGCACCGGTCAGTGCGAGGACGTACATGCCCACGGCCGTCCCCTGGGCCAGCGTCTTCAGCTTGCCCCCGCGGCTGGCCGGAATCACGCCGTAGCGGATGACCCAGAAGCGCAGCAGCGTGATGCCCAGTTCCCGTCCGAGGATCACCCCGGTGACCCACCACGGGAGGTCACCGAGCCAGGAGAGGCAGATCAGCGCGGAGCCCATGATCGCCTTGTCGGCGATCGGGTCGGCGATCTTGCCGAAGTCCGTGACCAGGTTGTACGTCCGGGCCAGGTGCCCGTCGAAGATGTCCGTGATCATGGCGACGGCGAAGGCCGCCCAGGCCCAGGCCCGCCAGGCCGGGTCGTAGCCGCCGTCGGCGAGCAGCAGCAGGACGAACCCCGGCACCAGCACGAGCCGGATCATCGTCAGGATGTTGGCGATGTTCCACAGGCTGGCCTGATCGACCGCCGCGGCCCCCAGCTTCGCGCCGGGTACGGGCCGGCGGCCGGTCCCGCCCGCCGCAGATGCCGGGACACCGGTCATCCGGCCGCCTCCTCAAGGTCCATGTCCAGGGGCTCGGCCACCAGGTCCACTCCCAGGGTGCCGACGACCTTTGCGGTGACGATACGCCCGGGGACCAGGCCCGTGCCGTCCGTGAAGACGACCTGGCCGTCGGTTTCGGGGGCCTGGTGGGCGGCGCGCCCGTAGGCGCCCTCGCCGTCCTCGGCCTCGTCGAACGGGACGACCGTCTCGACGAGCACTTCCAGGGTCTCGCCGATCCGCTCCTCCGCGCGCTGGGCGGTGAGCTCCTCGGCAAGCCGCTGCATGTGCGCCAGGCGCTCGGCGATCGTGTCCTCGTCCAGCTTGTTCTCGTAGGTGACGGCCTCGGTGCCGTCCTCGTCGGAGTAGCCGAACACGCCGATCGCATCGAGGCGGGCGTGGGTGAGGAAACGCTCCAGCTCGGCGAAGTCGGCTTCCGTCTCGCCGGGGAAGCCGACGATGAAGTTCGAGCGGACGCCGGCCTGCGGGGCCTTGGAGCGGATGGTGTCCAGTAGCTCCAGGAAGCGGTCGGTGTCACCGAAGCGGCGCATGGCGCGCAGCACGTCGGGGGCCGAGTGCTGGAAGGACAGGTCGAAGTACGGCACGACCTTGGGGGTCGAGGTCAGCACGTCGATGAGGCCCGGGCGCATCTCGGCGGGCTGGAGGTAGCTGACGCGGACGCGCTCGATGCCGTCGACGGCGGCGAGCTCGGGCAGCAGCGTCTCCAGGAGCCGGATGTCGCCGAGGTCCTTGCCGTACGAGGTGTTGTTCTCGGAGACCAGCATGATCTCCTTGACGCCCTGCTCGGCGAGCCAGCGGGTCTCGCCCAGCACGTCGGCGGGGCGGCGGGAGATGAAGGACCCGCGGAAGGACGGGATGGCGCAGAAGGAGCAGCGCCGGTCGCAGCCGGATGCCAGCTTGACCGAGGCGACCGGGCTCTTGTCCAGGCGGCGGCGCAGCGGGGCGCGCGGGCCGGAGGCGGGCGCCACGCCCTCGGGCAGGTCCGCGGGGGCCTCGGCGGGCTCCTCGGCGGGCGCCTGGGCGTGCCCGGGGAGGGCGACGTCGGCGGCCTGGCGCGCGGCGGGGCTGATCGGCAGCAGCTGGCGGCGGTCGCGAGGGGTGTGGGCCTCGACGCTGCCGCCGCTGAGGATGACCTGGAGGCGGTTGGAGATGTCGGCGTAGTCGTCGAAGCCGAGGACCCCGTCGGCCTCGGGAAGGGCCTCGGCGAGCTCCTTGCCGTAGCGCTCGGCCATGCAGCCGACGGCGACGACGGCCTGCGTCCTGCCGTGGTCCTTGAGATCGTTGGCTTCCAGCAGGGCGTCTACGGAGTCCTTCTTGGCGGCTTCGACGAAGCCGCAGGTGTTGACGACGGCTACGTCCGCGTCGGCGGCGTCCTCGACGAGCTCCCAGCCATCCGCCGCCAAGCGGCCTGCGAGCTCCTCCGAGTCCACCTCGTTACGGGCGCAGCCAAGAGTGACAAGGGCGACGGTACGGCGTTCGGGCATGGACTCAAGACTACTTCGTCCCGGCGTGGGCCCCAGCCGCCCGCCCCCGTACAGCAAGATCCCCGGGGTGCGAGCAGCACCCCGGGGATCCCGGTTGACGCCTTCCGCCCTGGGGCGGCCCCTCGGTCAGCCCGCCTGCGGCTGGTCCTGGGAGGGGTCCTCCTTGGTGTATGTGAGGCGTTCCACTTGACCAGGCTGGAAATCGTCCTTGATCTCCTTGCCGTTCACGAAGAGCTTCACGACCCCGGCGTCGCCGAGCACGAGGTCGACGGACTCCTTGTCCGTGAACGTCTTCGACTGGCCCTGGACGAGGGTGCCGTCGAAGAGGAGCCGGCCCGTGGAGTCCTTCGCGGAGATCCAGCTCTCGCCGGTGTCGGCCGTCAGGACGACCGTGACGAGGTCCTTGGGCGCGGCGGCGATGGCGCTGTCCGAGGGCTCCGGCTTGGCCGCCGGCGGGGCCTGTGTGGGCTGCGCGGCAGGCGTGCCGCCGCTCTGCTTGGGTGCGGGCTTGGGGGAGGCGGATCCTTCCGCCACGGGGCGCTTCTCCTTGTCGTCGCCGCCGCCGAAGGCGGTGAAGCCCACGAAGCCGATGACGGCGACGATGGCGGCGACCATGGCGGCGGTCCAGTTGGGCCGCTGCCGCTCGGGGCGGATCCGTTCGGCGTCGAACATCGGCGCGGCGGGGGTGGGTGCCGGCCGACCGCCGTGGGCCGCGTCGTAGCTCTCGACCAGGGGTGCCGGGTCGAGGTGGACGGCGCGGGCGAGCGTACGGATGTGACCGCGGGCGTAGACGTCGCCGCCGCACCGCGTGAAGTCGTCCTCTTCGATCGCGTGCACGATCGGGATGCGCACACGGGTGACGGAACTGACCTCGTCGACTGTGAGCCCGGCGGCGATCCGGGCCTTCTTGAGGGCCGTCCCGATGGACGGCTCTTCGACGGAACGTTCGACGAGACGGTCCTCGGACCGGTCGTCGGTCGAAGGCCGCTCTTCTTCGGGGGAGTTGGAGTTGCCGATGGACACAAGGGCGCCTTTCGAGCGTGTAGCCACCTGCTGGATGTCCAGTCTAGGGGGGTGACGAAAGGGTGGAGCAACCGGAGGGTGCTCTTCCTACGCCATCCGAATGGCGTGGAAAGGTCCCTTCCGGCGCGGCGGTCCCACGCCGTACGGGACGTCGTACGCGGTGCCGCCACCTCTCTTCAACTTGACGCGGCCCCAAGGGAAACGGTTGCCCGCCAAACGGCTACGAATGCGTCTCGCCGCGGATCACCGCGAGCACCCCGTCCAGCTCGTCGGCCTTCAGCAGGACGTCGCGCGCCTTCGAACCCTCGCTGGGGCCCACGATGCCCCTCGATTCCATGAGGTCCATGAGCCGCCCGGCCTTCGCGAACCCCACGCGCAGCTTGCGCTGGAGCATCGAGGTGGATCCGAACTGCGTGGTGACGACCAGTTCCGCCGCCTGGCACAGCAGGTCCAGGTCGTCGCCGATGTCCTCGTCGATCTCCTTCTTCTGCTTCTGCCCCACGGTGACGTCGTCCCGGAATACCGGCGCCATCTGGTCCTTGCAGTGCTGGACGATCCCGGCGATCTCGTCCTCGGTCACGAAGGCGCCCTGGAGGCGGACGGGCTTGTTCGCCCCCATCGGCAGGAACAGCCCGTCGCCCTTGCCGATGAGCTTCTCGGCGCCGGGCTGGTCGAGGATGACCCGGCTGTCGGCGAGGGAAGACGTGGCGAAGGCGAGGCGCGAGGGCACGTTCGCCTTGATCAGACCCGTGACCACGTCCACCGAGGGCCGCTGGGTGGCGAGCACCAGGTGGATGCCGGCGGCCCGGGCCAGCTGGGTGATGCGGACGATGGAGTCCTCGACGTCACGCGGGGCAACCATCATCAGGTCGGCGAGCTCGTCGACGATCACCAGCAGGTACGGGTAGGGGCTGAGCTCCCGTTCGCTGCCCGGCGGGAGTTTGATCTTCCCGTCCCGGATGGCCTGGTTGAAGTCGTCGATGTGCCGGTAGCCGAAGGCGGCCAGGTCGTCGTAGCGCAGGTCCATCTCGCGCACGACCCACTGGAGCGCCTCGGCGGCCCGCTTGGGGTTGGTGATGATCGGCGTGATCAGGTGCGGGATGCCCTCGTACGCCGTCAGCTCGACGCGCTTGGGGTCGACGAGGACCATCCGGACGTCCTCCGGAGTGGCCCGCACCATGATCGAGGTGATCAGGCAGTTGATGCAGGAGGACTTGCCGGATCCGGTGGCGCCGGCGACCAGCACGTGCGGCATCTTGGCGAGGTTGGCCATGACGTATCCGCCCTCGACGTCCTTGCCGAGCGCGACCAGCATCGGGTGGTCGTCCTCGGCCGCGTCCGCGAGGCGCAGGACGTCGCCCAGGTTGACCATCTCGCGGTCGGTGTTGGGGATCTCGATGCCGACCGCGGACTTGCCCGGGATGGGGCTGATGATCCGCACGTCGGGGCTGGCCACGGCGTAGGCGATGTTCTTGGTCAGGGCCGTGATCCGCTCGACCTTCACGGCCGCGCCGAGGGTGACCTCGTAGCGGGTGACCGTCGGGCCCCGCGTGAACCCGGTGACGTCGGCGTCCACCTTGAACTCGGTGAACACGTTGCGCAGGGATGCGACCACGGCGTCGTTGGCGGCGCTGCGGGTCTTGCCGGGCCCGCCCTTCTCCAGCAGCTCCAGCGAGGGCAGGCGGTACGTGATGTCCCCGCGCAGCTGGAGCTGCTCGGCGCGGGGGGGCAGCGGCTGGGCCTCGGGGGCCGCCTTCGTCAGGTCGGGCACCGCCAGCGTTCCGGAGGCCGCGGCGGTGGTGGCGTGCGGCTGCTCGGCGGGCTCCGCGGCGGCCTCGGGCGCGGCGGGTGCCGGGGATACCCCGGGTGCCTCGGGTGCCTCGGGTGCCGTCTTCGCGGTGGGGCGCCCGCCGCGGGCGGTCGGCACGGGAGCGGTGACCTCCACGCCGTCCCGCTCGGCGGAGATCCCGTGTGTGAGGTCGGCGACGAGCGGGGACGGCGGCATTCCGCCGTAGACCGCCCCGTCCAGCGCGGCGGCGGCCGCCGCGGCCACGTCGACGGCGTCCATCCCGCGGTCCGTTCCGCGGTCCGTCGCCGGGCGGGCGGCGGTCCTGCGCGGCCGGCGCCGCCGGGCCAGGGCCTCCTCCTCGGCGGCGTCCGCGGGGTCGCCGGAGCGGGCCTGCCACTGCTCCGGGTCGTGCCGGACGGCGGAGCCGCCCTCGGTCTCCCCGTAGCCCTCGTCGTACTCGTTCGGGGCGATGATCCCGAGCCGGATGCCGAGTCGGCGCAGCCGCTGCGGGATCGCGTTGACCGGGGTCGCGGTGACGACGAGCAGGCCGAAGACGGTGAGCAGCACCAGCATCGGCACCGCCAGCGGCGCTCCCATGGTGAAGATCAGCGGCTTGGAGGCGGCCCAGCCGATGAGCCCGCCCGCGTTCTGCATGGCGGTGGTGCCCTCGTCCCGGCCGGGCGCCCCGCAGGCGATGTGGACCAGGCCGAGGACTCCGATGGCGAGGGCCGACAGCCCGATGCCGATCCGGCCGTTGGCGTCGGCCTGTTCGGGGTGGCGGATGAAACGTACCGCCATGACGCCGAGCAGTATCGGAACGAGCAGATCCAGTCGCCCGAAGGCACCGGTGACCAGCATGGTCACCAGATCCCCGACGGGGCCGCTCAGGTTCGACCAGGTACCGGCGGCGACGATCAGCGCGAGGGCGAGGAGCAGCAGCGCGAGGCCGTCCTTGCGGTGGGCGGGGTCGAGGTTCCTGGCTCCCTGGCCGATCCCGCGGAAGACGGCGCCGACCGCGTGCGCGCAGCCCAGCCACAGGGCCCGCACCAGTCGCAGCACGCCGCTCGTCGGGGAGGGCACGGGCTTGGCCGCAGCCTTCTTCGCCGGGGCGCGCCCGGCGGCCGCGGCCTTCTTCGCCGGGGGCTTGCGTGCGGGGGCCGCCTTCTTGGCGGGCGCCGTCGTACGGCCGGTGCGGCCCTTCGCGGTGCCCGCGCTGCTCGGGGAACCCTTGCCGGACGTACGTGAGGCCATGGGCCCGAGGTTACCGGTGCGCGCGCCGGTGGACACGCGTGCCCACCCCTTCACCCGTTCGTGTCGTCGCCGGGGCAGGTGCTTTGACGCTCCGCCAAGCCGGACGCGTACGCGGTCAGTTCTGCGAGGGCAGCGCCGGAGCCCCTCCGGCGCTGCCGGGCTCCAGTGCGTCCAGCGCCCGCCGCAGACCGGTGAGTTTGCGTTCGAGATGGGCCGCGGTCGCCACGACGCCGGCGTCGGCGGAGTCCTCGCCGAGCTGCTTGGTCAGCGCCTCGGCCTGCTCCTCGACCGCCGCGAGCCGCGCGGAGAGCTCGGCCAGCAGGCCCGCTGTCTCCTTGCCGGCGTCCACGCCGTTCGCGCCGCCGCCCTCCAGCTGGAGCCTCAGCAGGGCCGCCTGCTCGCGCAGTTGGCAGTTCTTCGTGTACAGCTCCACGAAGACGGAGACCTTGGCCCGCAGCACCCAGGGGTCGAAGGGCTTGGAGATGTAGTCGACCGCACCCGCCGCGTAACCGCGGAAGGTGTGGTGCGGACCGTGGTTGATCGCGGTGAGGAAGATGATCGGAATGTCCCGGGTGCGTTCGCGCCGCTTGATGTGCGCGGCCGTCTCGAACCCGTCCATGCCCGGCATCTGGACATCCAGCAGGATGACCGCGAAATCGTCCGTCAGCAGCGCTTTGAGCGCCTCCTCCCCCGACGACGCCCGGACCAGTGTCTGATCGAGCGCGGAGAGGATGGCCTCCAACGCCAGCAGATTCTCCGGCCGGTCGTCGACCAGGAGGATCTTGGCCTTCTGCACCATGCCCTGTCCTCCTCGCCCCGGCATGGGGCCTCCCCGGCTCTTGGCACCGGCCTGTGCGCCGGGCCCCGCCCCAGAGAACGACACCCGTGCGCCGTCCGTCCTTGTGCCGGTCATCGTAGCCCCAGTCCCGAGATCGCCACACCCTGTCACCAGGATGTCACTGTGCACGAAGCGGAAAACGTGGGGGGAGAGCAGATGGTTCCCCGTGGATCGCACTCCCACACCGCTTCGGCCACAGTGCGTCAGCGGCCGACACCCGCCCGCTCTCCCTCCCGTCACTTGCCGAGCATCCACTGCTCCATCACGGACAACAGGTAGTCGGGGTCGACCGGCTTGGTGACGTAGTCGGAAGCGCCGGAGTCGATCGCCTTCTCCCGGTCCCCCTTCATCGCCTTCGCCGTCAGCGCGATGATCGGCAGGCCCGCGAACTGCGGCATCCGCCGGATCGCCGAGGTCGTGGCGTACCCGTCCATCTCGGGCATCATGATGTCCATCAGCACGACCTTCACGTCGTCGTGCTGCTCCAGGACCTCGATGCCCTCCCGCCCGTTCTCCGCGTACAGCACCGCCAGCCCGTGCTGCTCCAGCACGCTGGTGAGCGCGAAGACGTTGCGGACGTCGTCGTCGACGATGAGCACCCGCTCGCCGCGGAAGTCGTACGTCCGCGCCGCCGCCGGAAGCTCCTCCTGTGCGGTGCCCCAGCTGTCCTCGGCCCCCGTCGCGTTCGGCCCGCCCGGCACCGCCGTACGCGGCTCCAGGTCACTGAGCGCCTTGCGCCGGCGCCGGAACAGCCCGGCCCCGCTGTTCTGCCCCGCCTGTCCCGTATGCCCCGTCTGTCCTGCCCCGGCGGCCGACGGCGCCGACGGCGCGGGCTGGGACGGCGTCTCCGGCGGCGCCGCGGACCCGGCCGGCAGCACCGGCAGCCCGGGGCGCGCCCCGTCGAGGGACCTGCGGTACAGCTCGCCGCGGGCGCCGCCGGGGGTGGGCGGCGCGTACCCCTGCGGCGGCAGCTCGCTCGGGTGCAGCGGCAGGTACAGCGTGAAGGTGGAGCCGCGGCCGGGCTCGCTGGCCGCGTGGATCTCGCCGCCCAGGAGCCGGGCGATCTCCCGGCTGATGGACAGCCCCAGCCCGGTGCCGCCGTACTTGCGGCTCGTCGTCCCGTCGGCCTGCTTGAACGCCTCGAAGATCACCAGCATCTTGCTCGCCGCGATCCCGATGCCGGTGTCGGTCACCGAGAAGGCGATCAGGTCCGCATCCGCCTCCCGGAGCGAGCCGGCCTCCAGCAGCTGTTCGCGGATCGCCGTCGGCACATCGGCCCCGGCCGGCCGGATCACCAGCTCCACCGCACCGGTGTCGGTGAACTTCACCGCGTTCGAGAGCAGGTTGCGCAGCACCTGCAACAGCCGCTGCTCGTCGGTGTGCAGGGTGGCGGGCAGCTCCGGGGAGACCCGCACCGAGAAGTCGAGGCCCTTCTCCGCCGTCAGCGGCCGGAAGGTCGCCTCCACGTAGTCCACGAGCTGGACCAGCGCGATCCGGGTCGGCGAGACGTCCATCTTCCCGGCCTCGACCTTCGACAGGTCGAGGATGTCGTTGATCAGCTGGAGCAGGTCGGAGCCCGCGCCGTGGATCGTCTCGGCGAACTCCACCTGCTTCGGCGACAGGTTCTCGTCCGCGTTGTCGGCGAGCAGCTTGGCCAGGATCAGCAGCGAGTTGAGCGGGGTGCGCAGCTCGTGCGACATGTTCGCCAGGAACTCGGACTTGTAGCGCATCGAGACCGCGAGCTGCTCGGCACGCTCCTCCAGGACCTGCCGCGCCTCCTCGATCTCGGTGTTCTTCACCTCGATGTCCCGGTTCTGCTGGGCCAGCAGTTCGGCCTTCTCCTCCAGCTCCGCGTTGGCGGCCTGCAAGGCCTTCTGCCGGTTCTCCAGCTCGTCGGACCGCTCACGCAGCTGCTCGGTCATCTCCTGCGACTGCTTCAGCAGCATCTCCGTCTTGGAGTTGACGCTGATGGTGTTGACGCTCGTACCGATCATCTCGGCGATCTGGCTGAGGAAGTCCTTCTGGATCTGCGTGAACGGTGTGAAGGAGGCCAGCTCGATGACGCCGAGCACCTTCCCCTCGAAGAGCACCGGCAGCACGATCACATGCGCCGGCGGGGCCTCGCCCAGGCCCGAGGAGATCTTCAGGTAGCCGGGCGGGGTGTTCTCGACGAGGATCGTCCGCTTCTCCTCGGCCACCGCCCCGATCAGCCCCTCCCCCGGCCGGAAGGAGATGGGCATCTGACCGCCGGCGTACGCGTAGCTCCCGCGCATCCGCAGCTCGTACGAGCCGTCCGCGCCGCCCTCCGTCCCGATCTCGGTGGTACCGCCGGCCGGCACCGCCAGGAAGAAGGCGCCGTGCTGCGCGGAGACCACCGGGGTCAGCTCGCTCATGATCAGCGAGGCGACGTCGTCGAGGTCGCGGCGGCCCTGCATCAGTGCGGAGATGCGGGCCAGGTTCCCCTTGAGCCAGTCCTGCTCCTTGTTGGCCAAGGTGGTGTCGCGCAGGTTGACGATCATCGTGTTGATGTTGTCCTGGAGGACCTGGATCTCGCCCGCCGCGTCCACGTCGACCTTCAGGCTGAGGTCGCCGCGGGTCACCGCGGTGGCCACGGCCGCGATCGCGCGTACCTGCCGGGTGAGGTTGCCGGCCATCTCGTTGACGGACTCGGTCAGGTCCCGCCACGTGCCGTCGACGTCGCGCACCCGCGCCTGGCCGCCCAGGATGCCCTCGGTGCCCACCTCGCGGGCCACCCTCGTCACCTGGTCCGCGAAGGAGGACAGCTGGTCGACCATCGTGTTGATGGTGGTCTTCAGCTCCAGGATCTCGCCCCGGGCGTCGATGTCGATCTTCTTGGTCATGTCGCCCTTGGCGATGGCGGTCGTGACCATGGCGATCTGCCGCACCTGGCCGGTGAGGTTGGAGGCCATGAAGTTCACCGAGTCGGTGAGGTCCTTCCACGTCCCCGAGACCCCGGGCACGTGCGCCTGCCCGCCCAGGCGGCCCTCCGTACCCACCTCGCGGGCCACCCGCGTCACCTCGTCGGCGAAGGACGACAGGGTCTTCACCATCGTGTTGACGGTGTCGGCGAGCTGCGCGACCTCGCCGCGCGCCTCGACCGTGACCTTCTTCGTCAGGTCGCCGTTGGCGACGGCCGCCGAGACCTGGGCGATCCCGCGCACCTGGGCCGTCAGGTTCCCGGCCATCGTGTTGACGTTGTCGCTGAGGTCCTTCCAGATGCCGGTGACCCCGCGGACGCGGGCCTGGCCGCCCAGGATGCCCTCGGTGCCCACCTCGCGGGCCACCCTCGTCACCTGCTCCGCGAAGGAGGACAGCTGGTCCACCATCGTGTTGACGGTCGTGACGAGTTCGAGGATCTCCCCCTTGGCGTCGACGGTGATCTTCTTGGAGAGGTCGCCCATGGCGACCGCCGTCGTCACCTCGGCGATGTTGCGCACCTGGGAGGTCAGGTTGTTCGCCATGAAGTTGACGGACTGGGTGAGGTCCTTCCAGGTGCCGGAGACACCCTTGACCTCGGCCTGACCGCCGAGGATGCCCTCCGTGCCCACCTCGCGGGCCACCCGGGTCACCTGCTCCGCGAAGTTCGAGAGCTGGTCGACCATGGTGTTCAGCGTGTTCTTCAGCTCCAGGATCTCGCCCCGGGCGTCCACGTCGATCTTCTGCGACAGATCGCCGCGCGCCACCGCCGTGGCGACCTGGGCGATGTTGCGCACCTGCGAGGTGAGGTTCCCGGCCATGCCGTTCACCGAGTCCGTCAGGTCGCGCCAGACGCCGGCCACGCCGGGCACCTGCGCCTGGCCGCCCAGGCGGCCCTCCGTACCCACGTCCCGGGCCACCCGGGTCACCTGCTCGGCGAAGGCGGAGAGCTGGTCGACCATGGTGTTGATGGTGTTCTTCAGCTCCAGGATCTCGCCCCGGGCGTCCACGTCGATCTTCTGCGACAGATCGCCGCGCGCCACCGCCGTGGTCACCTGCGCGATCTGGCGCACCTGCGAGGTCAGGTTCCCGGCCATGAAGTTGACGGAGTCGGTCAGCTCCTTCCAGGTGCCCGACACCCCCTCCACCCGGGCCTGGCCGCCCAGGCGGCCCTCCGTACCCACGTCCCGTGCCATCCGCGTGACCTGGTCGGCGAAGGACGACAGCTGGTCGACCATCGTGTTCACGGTGTTCTTCAGCTGGAGCATCTCGCCGGAGACGTCCACCGTGACCTTCTGCGACAGGTCGCCGTTGGCCACCGCCGTGGTCACCTGGGCGATGTTGCGGACCTGCCCGGTGAGGTTGCGGAAGGCGGTGTTCACGGAGTCGGTGAGGTCCTTCCACGTCCCCGCCGCCCCCGGCACCTGTGCCTGGCCGCCCAGTTCGCCCTCGACGCCGACCTCACGGGCCACTCGCGTCACTTCCGCACCGAAGGACTGGAGCTGGTCCACCATCGTGTTGACGGTGTTCTTCAGCTCCAGCATTTCGCCGGCCACGTCGACGGTGACCTTCTGCGACAGGTCGCCGTTGGCGACGGCCGTCGTCACCTGGGCGATGTCCCGCACCTGGGTGGTGAGGTTGCGGAAGACCGTGTTCACCGAGTCGGTGAGGTCCTTCCACGTCCCCGCCGCCCCCGGCACCTGCGCCTGTCCGCCGAGCAGGCCCTTGGCGCCGACCTCGCTGGCCACCCGTGTGACCTCGTCCGCGAAGGTCCGCAGCGTCTCCGTCATCTGGTTGATCGTTTCGGCCAGCTGCGCGACCTCGCCGCGCGCGCTGACCCGTACCTTCTGGGACAGGTCGCCGTTGGCGACCGCCGTCGTCACCTGGGCGATCCCGCGCACCTGGGCCGTCAGGTTCCCGGCCATGGTGTTGACGGAGTCGGTCAGGTCCTTCCACACGCCCGCGACCCCCGGCACCTTGGCCTGGCCGCCCAGCTCGCCCTCCGTACCCACCTCGCGGGCGACCCTCGTCACCTCGGAGGAGAAGGACGACAGCTGGTCCACCATGGTGTTCACGGTGTTCTTCAGCTGCAGCATCTCGCCGGCGACGTGGACGGTGACCTTGCGCGACAGGTCGCCCTTCGCGACCGCCGTCGTGACGAGAGCGATGTCACGCACCTGCGCGGTGAGCCGGTACGCCATCGTGTTGACGGAGTCGGTCAGATCCTTCCAGGAACCCGACATTCCGCGCACCTGCGCCTGACCGCCGAGCTTGCCCTCGGTGCCCACTTCCAGCGCCACGCGCGTCACCTCGTCGGTGAACGCGGACAGCTGGTCGACCAGGTTGTTGACCGTCCGGCCGACCTTCAGGAACTCGCCGCGCAGCGGATGCCCGGCCCCCTCGGCGGCCTGCGTCCGCAGGTCCATCCGCTGGTCCAGATCGCCCTCGGCCACCGCCGACAGCACCCGTCCCACCTCGGACACCGGCCGGGCCAGGTCGTCGACCAGCTGGTTCGAGGCGTCGATGGCGGCCGCCCAGGAGCCCTCGCAGGCACCCGTTTCCAGCCGTTCGCTCAGCTTCCCCTCGCGGCCCACCATCCTCCGGACCCGGGACAGTTCCCCGGTCAGGTGCAGATTGCGGTCGGCGACCTCGTTGTAGACGGCGGCGATCTCCGCCATCACGCCCTCGCCGGACACCGTCAGCCGCTTGCGGAAGTTTCCGTCCCGCATCGACACCAGGGCCGTGAGCAGCCGGTTCAGAGCGGCGGTATCGACCTCTGTCGTGCCGCCGCGCCGGGACCGCCCGCCCTTCGGCCGCGTCCCCGTACGCCGCACCACTGCGCCAGACTCCACCGTGTCCCTCCCGAAAGGGTCGACCACTGTTCCACCGGACACCTGACTCGTCACAAGCCGGCTCTGCAAGCCTGCCCAGTGTTTCACCCTGGCCGAACCCGGCCATAACACTTCGGCACCATCGCACACCCGCCGTACCCTGCGAGTGGATTCCCGGACGACGGCACCATGCCGTCCGCGAAGGTAAGTAACCTGGCAACCGATGTCCAACCGCGTCGAAGGAGATTCGTGATCACGGCACGGGCGGCTGCCAGCTTCGACCCCCTCGGGCGCTCGGTCGCCGCCGCTCGCGCGTTCGTCCGCGACACCCTGCAGGGCTGGGGCTTCGCGGACATCGTCGACGACGCGGTGGTCCTCACCAGCGAGCTCGTCACCAATGCCGTGGTCCACGCAGGCACCCGGGCCGAGGTGCTGTGCCTGCGCACCGAGGACGGCGTCCGGGTCGAGGTCGCCGACCGCTACCCGGAGCGCGGGCTGCCGTTGGGACACCCCGGCGAGCGCCCGTACGCCGACCCCGACCGCGAGAACGGCCGCGGGCTGATGCTCTGCGCCGCCCTGGCCACCCGCTGGGGAGTCGAGTACACCGCCGCCCACAAGCACGTGTGGTTCCGTCTCGATCTGCCAGACCGGCCGGTCGGTACCCGCTCGGCGGGCCCGGTCGTCCCCGACCGGCTGCTCCCCCTCGCCGACAGCCGGGTCCGCGTCGCCGTCCTCCAGGTCGACTCGGCCGACGCCGTATCCGCCTGGAACGAGGACGCCGAGCACATCTTCGGCCACCCCGCCGAGAAGGCCGTGGGCCGACCGCTGGCCGAGCTCGCCGCCTGGCCGCAGACCCCGGGCACCGGCACCGGCATCGCGGAGGCCCTGCGCCTGTCCCGCTGGGAGGGCAGCTACGGCGTCCGCGGCGCCGACGGCCGCGTCATCCCCGTCTACGCCTCCCACCTGCGGGTCCGCGACGCCCACGGCGAACCGTCCACCGTCTGCCTGCTCGTCCACGACGACGAGCGCGCCCTCCTCCAGAGCCCCGCACGGGTGCCCTCCACGGACAGCGGCCACTTCGCCGAGCCCCGCGCCGCCGATCCCTTCGAGGTCTTCATCGGCTCTCCCGCCCCCGACGACCTCGACGGCCTGCTCCAGCGCACCGTGGAACGCGCCCGCGACCTCCTGGACGCCGACGCCGCCTTCCTGCTGCTCGCCACCGACGACGAGACCGAGCTGGAGGTCCGGGCCACCACCGGCCTGCCTTCGACCCGCCAGCGCTTCGCCCGCGTACCCGTCGAGGCCGGCACCAACCGCTACGGCTCCGCCCGCATGCCCGCCGTCCACGACGACCTCGTCGCCGTCCCCGGGGCCGTTCCGCTCCTGGAGGCCACCGGCATGCGCTCCGCGGTCACGGTCCCCCTCAAGGTCGAGGGCCGCCTCACCGGCTCCCTCGGCGTCGCCGCCGAGGGAGCCGGCCGCTACTCGAACGAGGAGGCCCTGCGCCTCCAGTTCGCCGCCGACCGCATCGCCCTGGCGGTGGAGTCCGCCCGCCTCGGCGAACTGGAGCGGCTGCGTCGCGGCTCCCTGTCCTTCCTCGTCGAGGCCTCCGACCTGCTGGCCGGCACCCTGGACCGGGACCAGACCCTGGCCCTCATGGCCCAGATGACCGTCCCGACGCTCGCCACCTGGTGCGCCGTCTACACCATCGCCGACCAGTCCTCGGACCCCTACCTCTCGTACGTCCTCCACGAGGACGAGGACCGCATCGACGGCCTGAAGGCGCTGCTCTCCCGGGTCAGCCCGCCCGAACCGCTCCGCGAGGCCGGAGCCCGCCCGTGGCCCGAAGCCGCCCTCGCGGTCGGCGGCGAGACGGTGGTCCTGCCCCTCCTCGCCCGCAACCGCGTGATCGGCATGCTCACCCTCGGCAAGCCGCGGGAGGAGCACTTCCGCCAGGAGATCCTCGAACTCGCCGAGGACCTCTCCCGCCGGGCCGCGCTCGCCCTGGACAACGCCCGCCTCTACTCGGAGCGCACCGCGATCAGCCGCTCGCTCCAACGCAGCCTGCTGCCGCCCGGCTCTCCCGCCATCCCCGGGATGGAGGTCGAGGTCATCTACCGCGCGGCCGGCGAGGGCAACGAGGTGGGCGGCGACTTCTACGACGTCTTCCCGATCCGCGACGGCGCGTACGGCTTCGCCATCGGCGACGTGTGCGGCACGGGCCCGGAGGCGGCCGCCGTGACCGGCCTGGCCCGGCACGCGCTGCGCCTGCTGGCTCGCGAGGGCCTCGGCGGCCCGGCCGTCCTCGAACGCCTCAACGCGGCCATCCTCGACGAGGGCGCCCGCAGCCGCTTCCTCACCCTCCTCTACGGCGAGCTCCACCCGCAGCCGGACGGCGGCGCGCTGATGAAGGTCGTCTGCGCGGGCCACCCGCTCCCGCTGCGCCTGCGTCCGAACGGCGTGGTGGACGCGGCGGCGGAGCCGCAGCCCCTGCTGGGTGTGATCGAGGACCTGGACCTGTACGAGCAGACCGTCACCCTCGACCCGGGCGACGTCCTGCTGTGCGTCACGGACGGTGTGACGGAGCGGCGCGAGGGCAGCCGGATGCTCGGAGACGACGGTCTCGCGGAGGTCCTGACGACCTGTACGGGTCTGACCGCCGGCGCGGTCGCCTCCCGTGTCCTGCGCGCTGTGGAACGCTTCGCGGCCGAGCCCGCCTCGGACGACATGGCGATCCTGGCCTTCCGCGTACCCCACCCGCGGGCGGGCGATTAATGGGGGTGCGGTCGGCGGCGGTCTGGGCTAGCCTCGGCGCCCATGCCGACTCCCCGTATACGCCCTGACTACACCGCCGACGAGCGCACCCAGCTCCTGGGATGGCTGGACATGCAGCGCTCGATCATCCGCTGGAAGTGCGAGGGCCTGTCCGAAGAGGCCGCCCACCGCCCCGTCCTGCCGTCCTCTCCGCTGATGACGGCGGCGGGTCTGGTCTCCCACATGCGCTGGGTCGAGCACTGCTGGTTCGAGGTGATACTGCTGGACCGGCCTGCCGACGCCAACCCCCAGTTCGGGGAGGCGGAGGACGCGGACATGCAGGTCGACGGGATCCCCCTCGACCGGCTCCTTGAGGAGTACGACCGCCAGTGCGCGGTGTCGAACGAGATCGTGGCCTCGCTCTCCCTGGACGACACGGGCCGCAACACGGAGTTCAAGGCGGGTGCCGCCTCCGTCCGCTGGGTCCTCCTCCACATGATCGAGGAGACGGCCCGCCATGCCGGCCACATGGACGCGATCCGCGAACTGGTGGACGGCGACAAGGGCTACTACTGATCCCTGAGAACGCAAAAAGGCCCCCGCCAAATGGCGGGGGCCTTTTCTTGTGGAGCCCTTTAACGGAATCGAACCGTTGACCTTCTCCTTACCATGGAGACGCTCTACCGACTGAGCTAAAAGGGCGGGTTGTTCGGCGGCGTCCTACTCTCCCACAGGGTCCCCCCTGCAGTACCATCGGCGCTGAAAGGCTTAGCTTCCGGGTTCGGAATGTAACCGGGCGT
>NZ_JBHXAG010000037.1:0-49832 GCF_042726555.1 Streptomyces sp. NPDC060232
TGTCTTGCGTTTCCGACTCTATCAGACTCTTTCGGGCCCGACTTCCTCGGTGCTTTCCAGGTTCCCGCTTTCGCGTTTCCCTTTCCGGCGATTCCGACTCTATCAGATCCTTTCGGGCCTGACTCCCGGTCAGCGGGTTGTGCTACGCGGGCTGTTGGGCCCTTGCAGCGAGTGAGACAGTAGCGGATTCCTCGCCCCCGAACCTAATCGGCGGCAGCGTCCTCGGACACGGATTCCTCATTCGCAAATACGCATGAAAACGAGACGACGAAGTGCGTCGTTCGTTCGAATGTGTAGTGCGGAATGGCTGTCCGGGGACCGACCGGGGTCGGCGCTCACGTCGGACAACTCGAAGAACCTTACGGACCGGGCACACCCGTGTCAACCCCCGCTGACCGCCGCCGTGCGGCGTGGGCGAAACTCTCCCCGCCCCCGTCACCCGAGGTCTACGCTGGCTCCCATGACTACGCATGCGCTCACGCTCAGCCTTCGTTGGTGGGCCGCCTGACGGCGGCCGACCTTCCACGCGAGCACGCATGCGCTCACGGCCGCCGCCCCGGCGGCCGTTTTCTGTTGTCCTCCCCTCCCGAGAGTGGCCCGGCCGCCCGACACGGTGAGCCGACACCACTCACGAGCAGGGAGAGCAGGACATGACGAGGATCTTCAGCGGGATCAAGCCGACCGGTCACATGACCCTGGGGAACTACCTGGGTGCGGTACGGCAGTGGGTAGCGGCCGACCAGGAGCCGGACGACGCCCTGTTCTGCGTCGTCGACCTGCACGCGCTGACCGTCGAGCACGAGCCGGCGCGCGTACGGAGGCTGACCCGACAGGCCGCGACGCTGCTGATGGCCGCCGGGCTGGAGCCCCGGCGCTGCACCCTCTTCGTGCAGAGCCACGTCGACGAGCACACGCGGCTGGCCTACCTGCTGGAGTGCACGGCGACCGACGGGGAGCTGCGGCGGATGATCCAGTACAGGGAGAAGGCTGCGAAGGCGCAGGTCTCCGGCGAGGGCGTGCGGCTCTCCCTGCTCACCTATCCAGTGCTGATGGCCGCGGACATCCTGGCGTACGGGGCCGGGGAGGTGCCGGTCGGTGAGGACCAGCGGCAGCACGTGGAGCTGACCCGGGACCTGGCGGTGCGCTTCAACCAGCGCTACGGGCACACCTTCACCGTTCCGAAGGCCACTGTTGCGTCGGTGGCCGCGCGGGTCATGGACCTGCAGGATCCGACGTCGAAGATGGGGAAGTCGCACGCGAACGGTTCGGGGATCGTCTATCTGCTCGACGAGCCCGGGGTGGTACGCAAGAAGGTGATGCGGGCCGTCACCGACAGCGGGGACGGTGCGGTGGTCCACGACCGGGAGGCGCGGCCGGGCGTGGCGAACCTGCTGGACATCCTGGCTGCGTGCACCGGCGGTGATCCGGCCGCGCTCGCCGACGGGTACGCCGGGTACGGGGCGCTGAAGCGGGACGTCGCCGACGCGGTGGTCGAGCTGCTGCGGCCCTTGCAGGAGCGGCACGCGGAGCTGGCGGCCGATCCCGCGCAGGTGGACAAGGCGCTGCGGGAGGGCGCGGGGCGGGCCAGGGAGCTGGCGCGGCCCGTGGTGGACCGGGCGTACGAGGCGATCGGGCTGCTCGCGCCGTAGCCGCGGGTACGGGTCCCCGCTGCCGCGGCGGGGGCCCGTACCGGTGGTTCAGCTGTTGCCGGAGGCGAGTTCGCGGCTGCGGTCGCGGGCGGCTTCGAGGGCGGCGATCAGGGCGGCGCGTACGCCGTGCTTCTCCAGCTCGACGATCGCGTTGATGGTCGTGCCGGCGGGGGAGGTGACGGCCTCGCGGAGTTTGACGGGGTGTTCGCCGCTGTCGCGGAGCATCACCGCGGCGCCGATGGCGGCCTGGACGATGAGGTCGTGGGCCTGTGCGCGGGGCAGGCCGAGGAGGATGCCGGCGTCGGTCATGGCTTCGACGAGGAAGTAGAAGTACGCGGGGCCGGAGCCGGAGAGGGCGGTGGCCGCGTCCTGCTGGGACTCCGGGACGCGCAGGGTCTTGCCGACGCTGCCGAAGATCTCCTCGGTGTGGGCGAGGTGCTCGGCGGTGGCGTGGCTGCCGGCGGAGATGACGGACATGGCCTCGTCGACGAGGGCGGGGGTGTTCGTCATGACGCGCACGACGGGGGTGCCGGGGCTGAGGCGCTCCTCGAAGAAGGAGGTGGGGACGCCGGCGGCGCCGCTGATGACCAGCCGGTCGGCGGGGACGTGCGGGGCGAGCTCGTCGAGGAGCTTGGCCATGTCCTGGGGTTTGACGGTGAGGATGAGGGTGTCGGCGCGCTTGGCGGCCTCGGCGTTGGAGACGGCCTCGACCCCGTAGCGGGTGCGGAGCTCCTCGGCGCGGTCGCTGCGGCGCGCGGTGACGAGGAGCTTGGAGGCGGGCCAGCCGCCGCGGATCATTCCGCTGAGCAGGGCCTCGCCGATCTTGCCGGCACCGAGGACTGCGACTGTCTGGGTCATGCCCGATTCACCTCGCCGAACTGTTCTTCCGCCTGGGCTGCGCAGGCGTACGCGTACATGTCCTCATCCTTGCACCCGGGCGGCGGGCGGGGCGGCGGTGTCCGCAGTGCGGTCAGGGGGTGCGGCGGCGGAGGGTGGCCGCGCCGAGGGCGAGTACGAGCAGGGCGCAGGCGGCGACGACGACGGCGTCGCGGACGAATTCGGCGGTCATGTCGGTGTGGGTGAGGACCTGGGTCATGCCGTCGACGGCGTAGGACATGGGCAGGACGTCGGAGATGCCTTCGAGGACGGGGTGCATGGTGTCGCGGGCCGCGAAGAGGCCGCAGAGGAGCAGCTGGGGGAAGATCACCGCCGGCATGAACTGGACGGCCTGGAATTCGGAGGCGGCGAAGGCGGAGACGAAGAGGCCGAGGGCGGTGCCGAGGAGGGCGTCGAGGAGGGCGACGAGCAGGAGCAGCCAGGGGGAGCCGACGGCGTCGAGGCCGAGGGCCCAGAGGGCGAGGCCGGTGGCGAGGAGGGACTGGACGACGGCGACGGCGCCGAAGGCGAGGGCGTAGCCGGCGATGAGGTCGCCCTTGCCGAGGGGCATGGCCAGGAGGCGTTCCAGGGTTCCGGAGGTGCGTTCGCGCAGGGTGGCGATGGAGGTCACCAGGAACATGGTGATGAGGGGGAAGATCCCGAGGAGTGACGCGCCGATGTTGTCGAAGGTGCGGGGGCTGCCGTCGAAGACGAAGCGCAGCAGGGTGAGCATCAGGACGGGCACCAGGAGCATCAGGGCGATGGAGCGCGGGTCGTGGCGGAGCTGGCGCAGGACGCGGGCGGCCGTGGCGGCGGTGCGGGCGGCGTTCATCGGGTCTGCTCCTGGGCGGGGAGGGCGGTTGCCTCGTCGACGAGGCGGAGGAAGCCCTCCTCGACGGTGGCGGCGTGGGTGCGGGTGCGCAGGGCGTCGGGGGTGTCCTGGGCGAGGATGCGGCCTTCGCGCATGAGGAGCAGGTCGTGGCAGCGCTCGGCCTCGTCCATGACGTGGGAGGAGACGAGGATCGTGGCGCCGCGGGTGGCGGCGATGTCGTGGAAGAGCTTCCACAGGTCGCGGCGCAGGACGGGGTCGAGTCCGACGGTGGGTTCGTCGAGGACCAGCAGCTCGGGGGTGCCGAGCAGGGCTACGGCGAGGGAGACGCGGCTGCGCTGGCCGCCGGAGAGGCTGCCGGCGAGGGCTCCTGCGCGGCTGGTGAGGTCGACGTCTGTGATGGCGCGGCTCACGGCGTCGGCGCGGCGGCCGGCGGCGGCCCGGCCGGGGTCGAGGATCGCGGCGAAGTAGTCGAGGTTCTGGCGGACGGTGAGGTCGTCGTAGACGGAGGGCGCCTGGGTGACGTAGCCGATGCGGGAGCGGAGGTCGGGGTGGCCGGCGGGGCGGCCGAGGACGTCGAGGGTGCCGGTGACGTGGGCCTGGGTGCCGACGACGGCGCGCAGGAGGGTGGATTTGCCGCAGCCGGAGGGACCGAGGAGGCCGGTGATGCGGCCGCGGGGGACGTCGAAGGCGATGTCGTCGATGACGGTGCGCGGGGTGCGGCCGGTGCCGCGGCGGACTGTGAGGCCGTGGGCGTGCACGGCGGCGGCCGGTTCTGCACCGGCCCGCTTATTCATCATGCGGTGAATAATGCTCCTGGCGGTGCTGGGGCTTCAATCACCGGGAGCGGAGAGGATGAGGAGGGGTGCGGACGGCCGCGCGGGCGTGCGGCTACTTCTTGCGCTTGGGGCGGCGGGCGGCCGGGTTCCCCGTACGGGTGCTGCGGCGGCGCTCGTAGTCGGCCAGGGCGCGCTCGTACTCGGCGCGGCGGAGTGCCTCGCCGGGGGCCTCGACCAGGCAGCGCAGGGAGTACGCGATGAGGGAGCCGATGAAACCGATCGTCTTGAGGCCCTTGAGGGCCGCCTCGTCGGAGGACGGGGCCGGGCGCCGCTTGTAGGAGTCCCAGGTCTTGACGAAGGCGATGGAACTGGCAATCGCGAAGAGGACGACGACGGAGATGCTGAGGAAGGGGCCGACGTTGCCGATCGCCAGGCCCTCGTAGGAGAGGCGCAGCAGGACGGCTGCTGCGGTGGCCGTGACCAGGGAACCGACGGCGAGGGCGGCACGGCGCAGGCCGTAGCCGCTCTCGCGCTTCACCCAGGTGGTGCCGAAGTACCGGATCGGCTCGGGCTGCGGGCCGGTGGGGACCGCAGGCGCGGAGGCGGGCGCGGCCGAGGCGGCCCGGGCCGGGGCAGCCGCGTCGGCCGCCGGCTCGGCGGGGGTCTGGTCTCGCTGGTCGTCGCTCACAGCAGCGATTATCCCCCGCCGGGCCGGTCGGGCCGGGTGTGTCTCACGTGTCAGACGGGTCGTGCGCGAGGTACGCGGCCTGCGCGGCCTGCGCGGCGGATCCGTCGTCGGCCGGTCAGCCGCAGCGCGTGACCACGAAGCCGTCGCTGCCGGTCCGCACGTACGCGTCGGAGACGAAACGGCCGTTGCCGATGCAGTCCCAGATGTCGCTCGTGCCGTACGGGCCGGAGACCGTGGTGCCCTCGGTCTGGCAGCGCAGCGTGACGGTCGCGCCGAGCGGCAGGACGTCGATCACCGAGTAGTTCGTGCCGGGACCGCTGCGGACGTTCAGCCGGTAGCCGGGAGCGACCGGGTAGGACGGGTAGCCGGAGCCGGAAGCCAGGCTCTGGACTTGGCTCGAATCGTTCTCCACCGACATGCGAAATCTCCCCCCATGGGCGTTGCCGTGCGCAACTCGCGCAGGGTAGCAGGACCTTGGAGATGCCTACGGGACATCGACTAGGCTCCGGCGGGGGTGGTGAGCGGTGCATTCGCTGCGCGCGGACTACGCGGGCTTTCCGGAGTACGCCGGGCAGTACCGGCTCGAATCGGTGCTCGGCTCCGGAGGGATGGGCGTCGTCCACCTCGCCACGTCCGGGTCGGGGCTGAAAATCGCCGTCAAGATCGTGCACGCCGAGCATGCGGTGGACCCGGAGTTCCGGGCCCGCTTCCGGCAGGAGGTCGCGGCCGCGCGCAGGGTGAGCGGGGCGTTCACCGCACCCGTCGTGGACGCCGACCCCGATGCCGAGCGGCCGTGGATGGCCACCCTGTTCATCGACGCGCCGACGCTCGCCGAGCGGGTACGGGAGCGGGTGCTGGACCGCAGCGAGCTCACCCGGCTCGCCGCCGGACTGGCGGAGGCGCTGCGGGACATCCACCGGGCGGGCGTGGTGCACCGGGACCTCAAGCCGAGCAACGTGCTCATGGCGCCCGACGGCGTGCGCGTCATCGACTTCGGGATCTCCCGGCCTGCGGACAGCGACCTGCGGACCGAGACCGGGAAGCTGATCGGGACGCCGCCGTTCATGGCGCCCGAGCAGTTCCAGCGGCCCCGCGACGTGGGGACGGCCGCGGACGTCTTCGCCCTGGGCGCGGTGCTCGTGCACGCGGCGACGGGCCGCGGGCCCTTCGACTCCGACAGCCACTACCTGGTGGCCTACCAGGTGGTGCACGGCGAGCCCGATCTGAGCGGGCTGCCGCGGCAGCTCGTACCGCTCGTCGAACGGTGCCTGGCCAAGGATCCGCGGGAGCGGCCGACCGCCGCGGAGCTGATCGCCGAGATGCGGGCGGTCGCGTACCCGACGGCCGAGGACACCCAGGCCTTCATCCCCCAGCCGCGCAGGCCCGACGGGGCCGAGCTGCTCACCCACCGCCGGGAGCGGGTCCCCGCCGGGCCGGAGCCCCTGGCTCCGCGCCGCGGGCGGCGGGCGCGGATCGCGGTCGCGGCCGGGATCGGGCTGCTGCTCGCGGGCGGCGCGGTGGGCGGGTACCTGCACTTCGGGGCCGCCGCCGGGCCGTCGCCCGCCCAGATCGCCGGGAAGGCGGATCCGGCTCCGGCGAAGGCCTTCGCTCCCTGGTCGGTCCCCCTGGGCAAGCCCGGTACGGGCAGCCGGATCGGTGCCTGCTCCTGGCAGGCGGAGGCCCTCTACTGCGCCGGGGCCGGGCTCGCCGCGGCCCGGCTCGACCCCGCGGACGGTACGGCGGTGTGGACGGTGGAGGCGCGCGGGTCCGCCCCGGCGAAGGGGACGGCGCCCGCGGGAGCACCCCTGCACGCCGGCGGACTGGTCCTCGTCGTGGTGGCGGGCAGCGAGACGCTGCAGGCACTGGACCCGGCCACGGGGGCCGAGCGCTGGCGGCACAGGCTCCCCGCCGGTTCGCAGGCGGTGGCCGCGGGCGCCCAGGTGCTGCTGGTGGGCACCACCGGCAGCGTCACCGCACTGGACGCGGCCGCCGGGACGACGCGCTGGACCCGGCAGATCGGCGGGGTCGGCTCCGTATGGTGGACCGGCGGCGGGCCCGAGGGCGCCGGCGCGCCCGGACTGTACGTGGCGACGCCCGACGGCAGCGGTTCCACGCAGCTCGCCGCGGTCGATGCGGCGACGGGGAACGTCAGCCGCCTGTTCCGTACCGCGGGGCGGCTGCGGCCGGTCGGGGCGGCGACCGGCGGCCTGTACCTGATGGACGTCGACGCGTCCGGCCGGACCACCGCCGTCGTGCGCGCCGACCTCGCGGCGCACACCGCACAGCGGGTGCGGCTCACGGCGCCGCTGTTCGACGCGGAGGCGGCGGTGGACCGGGACGGGGTCACCTACCTGTTCGGGACCTCCGGCGCGCTGGTCGCGGTCGGGGCGGACAAGGAGCGGTGGCGGCTGGAGACGGGCGTGACGGTGGCCTCGCGCCCGGTGGTCGCCGACGGCCGGGTCCTGCTGACGGCGCCGGACGGCCGGCTGCTGGCCGTCGACGCCGCCGACGGCCGGCCGGCGGGGCAGACCCGGCCTCGGATGGCCGACGGCAGGGACACCTACGCGTCGACGCTGCCCGCGCCGGTGGCCGGTGGCGGGCGGGTGTTCGCGGGCGCGCCCGACGGCTCGGTGTTCGCGGTGGACGCGGGCGACCCCGCCCGGTGGTGAAGGCGGGCACGCCGCGGTGGAACGCGGGCGCCCCCGCACCAGCGCGGTGCGGAGGCGTCGCTGCCGGGGCCGGCCGGGTCAGCCCAGCCGGGTGACGTCGCGGACCGCGCCCTTGTCGGCGCTGGTGGCCATCGCGGCGTAGGCGCGCAGGGCGGCGGAGACCTTGCGCTCGCGGTTCTTCGGCGCGTAGACCCCGCCGAGGGCCTCGTGGCGGGCCGCCAGGGTGGCGTCGTCGACGAGGATCTCGATGGACCGGTTCGGGATGTCGATGCGGATGCGGTCGCCGTCCTCGACCACGGCGATGTCGCCGCCGGACGCCGCCTCCGGGGAGGCGTGGCCGATGGACAGGCCGGAGGTGCCGCCGGAGAAGCGGCCGTCCGTCACCAGCGCGCAGACCTTGCCCAGGCCGCGGCCCTTGAGGAAGGACGTCGGGTAGAGCATCTCCTGCATGCCGGGGCCGCCGCGCGGGCCCTCGTAGCGGATGACGACGACGTCGCCCGCCTTGACCTCCTTGCGCAGGATCTTGTCGACGGCCTCGTCCTGCGACTCGCAGACGACCGCCGGGCCCTCGAAGGTCCAGATCGACTCGTCGACGCCGGCCGTCTTCACGACACAGCCGTCGACGGCGATGTTGCCGCGCAGGACGGCCAGGCCGCCGTCCTTGGAGTACGCGTGCTGCACGGAGCGGATGCAGCCGCCCTCGGCGTCCAGGTCGAGGGTGTCCCAGCGCTCGGACTGGGAGAAGGCGGTCGCGGAGCGCACGCAGCCGGGGGCCGCGTGCCACAGCTCCGTCGCCGTGTCGGTCGCCGTACCGGAGCGGACGTCCCACTTGCCCAGCCAGTCCTCCAGGCCGTCGGAGTGGACGGTCGTCACGTCCTTGTTGAGGAGCCCGCCGCGGTGCAGCTCGCCGAGGATGGCGGGGATGCCGCCGGCGCGGTGCACGTCCTCCATGTAGTACGTGCCGCCGGGCGCGACGTTGGGCGCGACCTTGGCCAGGCAGGGGACGCGGCGCGAGACGGCGTCGATGTCCTTGAGGTCGTAGTCCAGGCCCGCCTCCTGCGCGGCGGCCAGCAGGTGCAGGATCGTGTTGGTGGAGCCGCCCATGGCGATGTCGAGGGCCATGGCGTTCTCGAAGGCCTCGCGGGTGGCGATGTTGCGGGGCAGGACGGACTCGTCGCCGTCGCCGTAGTACCGCTTGGTGATCTCCACGACCGTGCGGCCGGCGTCCTCGTACAGGGCGCGGCGGGCGGTGTGCGTGGCGAGGACCGAGCCGTTGCCCGGGAGGGCCAGGCCGATGGCCTCGGCGAGGCAGTTCATCGAGTTGGCGGTGAACATGCCGGAACACGAACCGCAGGTGGGACAGGCGTTCTCCTCGATGCGGAGCACGTCCTCGTCGGAGACGTTCTCGTTGGAGGCGTCCACCATGGCGTCGATCAGGTCCAGCTTGCGGACGGTGCCGTCGACGAGGACGGCCTGGCCGGCCTCCATCGGGCCGCCGGAGACGAACACGGCCGGGATGTTGAGGCGCATGGCGGCCATCAGCATGCCGGGGGTGATCTTGTCGCAGTTGGAGATGCAGATCAGGGCGTCGGCGCAGTGCGCCTCGACCATGTACTCCACGCTGTCCGCGATCAGGTCGCGCGACGGCAGGGAGTACAGCATGCCGCCATGGCCCATCGCGATGCCGTCGTCGACGGCGATCGTGTTGAACTCGCGGGGGATCGCACCGGCCGCGCGGATGGCGTCGGAGACGATCCGGCCGACGGGCGCCAGGTGCGTGTGGCCGGGGACGAACTCGGTGAAGGAGTTGGCCACCGCGATGATCGGCTTCCCGATGTCCTCGCTCGCTACGCCCGACGCGCGCATCAGGGCGCGGGCACCCGCCATGTTGCGGCCGTGGGTGACGGTGCGGGACCTCAGCTCGGGCATGCGGTTCACTCCCCATGAGTGCGGCTGGCCTCACGGTCGGCCGCGACTGCGGATATGGCTCAGGTACGAGGCTACGCCCACCGCCCGCGATCCGGACGGCGTGTCCGCATGGCGGGACGGGAGGCTCAGTCCTCGGTCAGGTACCGCTGAAGCGTAGGGGCCACGAGCCCCACGATGTCCTCCGGGTCAGCGGACGCGAGGGGCTCGACCCGCAGGACGTAGCGCAGGATCGCGATGCCGACCATGTGGGAGGCGGCGAGCTCGGCGCGGAAGGTCGGATCAGGCACGTCCAGATCGGCGGCGACCCGCTCCAGGACCCTGCGCAGCACCAGCCCGCGCAGCACCTTCGCGGCCGCCTCGTGCGTGAGCGCGGACCGGATCACCGCGAGCAGCGGGGCCCTGGTGGCCGGGTTCTCCCACACTCCGAGGAAGTAGCGGGCGAGGCGCTCGCCGATGCCGTCGGGCCCCTCGCCGATGACGGCCGGGACCACCAGGGCCGGCTCCATGCTCATCTCGATGGCCGCGGCGAACAGGTCGTCCTTGCTGCCGAAGTAGTGGTGCACCAGCGCCGGGTCCACGCCGGCGACCTTCGCGATGCCGCGCACGGACGTCTTGTCGTAGCCGCGCTCCGCGAACACCTCACGGGCGGCGAGCCGGATGCGCTCCTGGGTGCCCGGACCCTCCTCGGCCTCGTCCTGGCGGGGCCGGCCCGGGCCCCTGCGGCGCGGCGCGCCCTCCCCGGTCACGGCCGGCGGGCCCGGTCGCGCCCGGCGGTCGCCAGGTGCAGGCGGGTGAAGGCCAGCGCCTCGGCGAGGTCGGCCTCACGCTCGGCGGAGGACATCGCACGCCGCGTGTTGACCTCGATCACCACGTGACCGTCGAAGGAGCTCCGGGCGAGGCGTTCCAGCAGCTCGGCGCAGGGCTGCGTACCGCGCCCCGGCACCAGGTGCTCGTCCTTGGCCGATCCGTTCCCGTCGGCGAGGTGCACGTGGGCGAGCCGCTCCCCCATCCGGTCGATCATGGCGGTGGCGTCCGTACGGGCGGTCGCGGTGTGCGACAGGTCGACGGTGAAGTGTCGGTAGTCGTCCTTCGTCACGTCCCACTCGGGGGCGTAGGCGAGCATCTCGCGGTCGCGGTACCGCCACGGGTACATGTTCTCCACGGCGAACCGGACGTCGGTCTCCTCGGCCATCCTCCAGATGCCGGACACGAACTCCCGTGCGTACTGGCGCTGCCACCGGAACGGCGGATGCACGACGACGGTGGACGCGCCGAGCCTCTCGGCCGCCGACCGGGCGCGCTGGAGCTTGACCCACGGATCGGTGGACCACACCCGCTGGGTGATCAGCAGGCAGGGTGCGTGGACGGCGAGGATGGGCACCTGGTGCTGGTCCGACAGGCGGCGCAACGCGTCGATGTCCTGGCTGACCGGATCCGTCCACACCATCACCTCGACGCCGTCGTATCCGAGGCGTGCGGCGATCTCGAAGGCGGTCGCCGTGGACTCCGGATAGACGGAGGCGGTGGACAGGGCGACCTTCGCGGTGGGGATGCGGACGGGTTCTGCCACGGGGACAGGGTACGGGGCCCACGCCCGCCCGGTACGTGACGGCCGCCACGCGGGCTCTTCTTCCGGCCGTCAGACGAGGCGGAAGAACAGCGTGTCCTGGGTGTACCAGTCGAGGTCCCGCGTCGCCCGCTCCCACTCCTCGTGCTCGGCGTCGAGCTTGGCGATGAGTTCCTGCACGTCGTAGTGGAAGTCGGGGTCCATCCGGTCCAGGACGGCCCGGTACGCGTCGGCGGCCGCCTTGGTCTTCGCGAGCGGCAGATGTCCGATGGCCGGGTACCCGTCCACCGACCAGGGTATGGACGGGAACTCGTCGGGCGGCCCGCCGTAGAGGAACCCGTGGGGCAGCAGGTCGGCGGGCACGCCGAGGCGGCGCATCTCGTCGTCCACGAGGCCGAAGAAGGTGCTGGGCTTGGAGTACGTGCCCAGGTGCGAGCCGTCCGAGGCGTTGCAGTCGATGACGAACTGCAGGGCGGTGGTGTAGGCGTTGCCCGCGCAGGCCGCGTCCGAGTCGGTGTGTCCGGCGATCAGGTGCTCCAGGGCGTCGGGGATGGACAACCCCCAGTCCAGGCCGTGCCGGTCGAGACCGTCCTGGTAGTCCCGGGCGCGCCCCCGCATGATCTCCAGCCGGCGCAGCTGATCCGCCGTGAGATCGCCCTTGCTGCCGAGGTAGGCCAGCACGTGGGCCTTGTCCGCCGTCGAGTACGAGATGTTGTAACTCATGGTCACCATCCTGCCAACCACCACCGACAGCGCCTGTCGGTGGCCGGCTCTGGGGCGACACGCCGCCAGGCGGAGGGCAGTTCCTGCCTTCCGGTTCTTCGCTGTTGACCAGCACCGGCCCTCCCCGGACTGCCTCTGGGTAGTGTCCATCGCAGAGGACCGACACAGGAGGAGGGCCGTCATGGCGACCGACACCGTGATCGCGCAGACAACCGTCGACAGTGAAGACCTGGCACGTAGGTTGGCGCGAGGCGCGGTGGAGGCCCGACTGGCAGCCTGTGCGCACATCGACGCGCCCTTCACGGCCGTCTACCGGTGGAAGGGAGCCATCGAAACGGCCACCGAGTGGCGAATCTCCTACAAGACGACACGAGACCGGTGGGCAAGCTGTGCGTAGACGGAGAGCACGAGGGAGTCCATGCGAGCAGGAGTCATGAACTGCACCCATGATCGCTACGAGTACGTGCCGCACCCACTGCTCCGACGTCGCGTGCGCGACGTGGCCAGTGGCGTCGAGGGGGAGCTGATGGCCGTGGTCAACGAGGACGTGTCGACGTCGGTCCATCCCTACTGGGTAGAGCTGGCATACATCCGGGGTCCGTCCGGCCGTGAGTTCTCCACAGCGGTGGACAACATCGAGCCGGCCGCCCTGCACCCGAGCCAACACAGCTGTCCAGCCCCACAAGAGGGCCGGACGCGGTCGGACAGAAGCGCGTAGCGATCGAGGGCGGCCTGTGCCCAGTCACAAGGGCCCGCAGCCGCCGTCGGACAGGAGCGCGTAGCGATGTGGGGCGCGCCGGGCTCCGGCCGGGCAGTGCGATCGGCCTCGCGGCTTCTCGTCGGCCGGCCCGTTCCTTCGGGGGCTTCCCGGCAGTCTTTCGGATTTCCGTGGCGGGACGGTCGGTCAGGGGGGGCCGAAGGCCCTCACGAAGTGACGCGACCGGAGGGAGCGCCCTTGACGGACCGGCCCGACACGGGCAGACGATGGGACTGCCGGGAAACCCCCGGAACGACTCTGATCCCGCCCCGGCAGATCGGCCCCCACCGAAACCCCGCCCAACCAGGCCACCGGCCTCCGCTCCACCACCGTCGCAGGCGGGTGGGCAACCGCCGACCAGGGGTGGTGGAGCCGCGGGGGTGAAGGCGCCGAGCACGCGTGCACCCGTACCCGCGCCGCCCGCGCCACCTCTGCCCTCATGCACCCGTACCCGCGCCGCCCCGGCGCGCAGGCTTCTTCGTACCCCCTACGCCGGCGCCGCCCCCGGCGTCGGGAGGTGGTCCAGGCGGCGGAGGATGACGCCCTCGCGCAGGGCCCACGGGCAGATCTCCAGCTCGTCCACCCCGAAGAGGTCCATCGCGGCCTCGGCGACCAGCGCGCCCGCCAGGAGCTGGTTCGCCCGGCCCTCCGAGACGCCCGGGAGGGTGGAGCGCTGGGCCGTCGTCATCTCGGCCAGGCGCGGTACCCATTCCTCCAGGGCCTTGCGGCTGAGGTCGCGCTGCACGTACAGGCCGTCGCCCGAGCGGGCCGCGCCCGCGATGCGGGCCAGCTGCTTGAAGGTCTTCGATGTCGCCACCACGTGGTCCGGGGCCCCGAAGCGGCTGAACTCGCGGACCGTCCGGGCGATCTCCGTCCGCACGTGCCGCCGCAGCGCCCGGATGTCGAGGGCGTCCGGCGGGTCGCCCGGCAGCCAGCCCGCGGTGAGGCGGCCCGCGCCCAACGGGAGCGAGACGGCCGCGTCCGGGTCCTCGTCGATGCCGTACGCGATCTCCAGGGAGCCGCCGCCGATGTCCAGGACCAGCAGCTTGCCGGCGGACCAGCCGAACCAGCGGCGGGCGGCGAGGAAGGTCAGCCGCGCCTCGTCCTCACCGCTCAGCACCGGCAGGTCGACGCCGGTCTCGGCCTTGACCCGGGCCAGGACCTCTTCGACGTTCCGGGCCTCGCGCACCGCGCTGGTCGCGAAGGGCAGGACGTCCTCACAGCCCTTGTCCTCGGCGGCCTGCACCGCTTCGTTGACGACCGAGAGGAGCCGCTCGACACCCGCGGGGGTGACGGCTCCGGCCTCGTCGAGGAGCTCCGCCAGCCTTATCTCCACCTTGTGCGAGTGCGCTGGCTGCGGGCGCGCACCGGGGTGCGCGTCCACCACCAGCAGATGGACCGTATTCGAACCCACATCAAGGACACCGAGTCTCATAGGGGGAAACGCTACTGCGAGGAACACTCAGGGGTTGTGTAAGGGGCGCTTAGGCTTGGGTTTGTGCCAAATACGAAGAAGGCCAACAAGACCCGGTCGCAGAAGGACACGGGCGAGGACTCAGGCAAGAACCCGATCAAGAGCACGGGCAGCACCAAAGGTGCCAAAGGCGTCAAGGACACCCAGAGCGCCAAGGGTGCCAAGGGCGTCAAGGCAGGGAAGGTGAAGGCCGTGGCTGACGAGAAGGGGCTCGATTTCCCCCGGGCCTGGGTGGAGTTCCCCGACCCCGCCGACGACGAGCAGGTCTTCCGCTGTGACCTGACCTGGCTCACCTCCCGCTGGACCTGCATCTTCGGCAGCGGGTGCCAGGGCATCCAGGCCGGCCGGGCCTCGGACGGATGCTGCACCCTCGGCGCGCACTTCTCCGACGAGGACGACGAGAAGCGCGTCGCGGAGCACGTGGCCCGGCTGACGCCCGAGTTGTGGCAGTTCCACGACGTCGGCAGCGAGAGCGGCTGGACGCAGAACGACGACGACGGGGAGAAGCAGACCCGCCGCTGGGACGGCGCCTGCATCTTCCTGAACCGGCCCGGCTTCCCCGCCGGGGCCGGCTGCTCGCTGCACATCCTCGCGCTGAGGGAGGGCCGGGAGCCGCTGGAGACCAAGCCGGACGTCTGCTGGCAGCTGCCGATCCGCCGGACGTACGACTGGATCGACCGGCCCGACGACACCCGGGTGCTGCAGGTGTCGATCGGTGAGTACGACCGCCGCGGCTGGGGCCCCGGCGGCCACGACCTGCACTGGTGGTGCACGTCGGCGACGTCCGCGCACGGCGCCGGTGACCCGGTGTACGTGTCGTACCGCGCCGAGCTGACCGAGCTGATGGGCAAGGAGGGGTACGACGCCCTCGTGCAGCTGTGCGAGGCCCGGCTGGCGTCGCTGCTGCCGATGGCTCCGCACCCCGCGGACCCGGCTCCGTAGCCTCCGCAGCTCTGCGTCTCCGTAGCTTCGTAGCTCCGTAGCTTCGTAGCTCCGCAGGTCAGCCGCCACCCGGACCCGACGGTGCCGGGTCGGGCGCGGGAGAAGCCGTGCCGCCCGCGCCGTCCGTCGGGGACGGCGCGGGCGTCGGGGACGGCGGCGGGATCGTCGGCTCCGTCGGGGTGGGCGTCGGCGTGGGCGTCGGGGACGGCGGCGGCGACGGGCTCGCGGGCGGCGTCGGCTCCGGCTGCGCAGTCGGTGTCGACGCGGGCCGGCCGCGGCCCCGGATGGAGACCACCGCACCGGCCGGGTCGACCCCGACCCGGGCGGTCCAGGCGCCGACGGGCTGCGCCTCGGAGTCCACGGTGATGTGCAGGGTGACCGATTCCCCGGGCGCGAGCGTGCCCGCGGTGCGGCTCGCGCGCAGCCACGGCGCGTCGGACCAGAGCCGCCAGTCCACCTGGGCGCCGCCCGAGGCGGTGAGTGTGAGCAGGGTGAGGGCGCCCCGCGAGGACGCGGCCACCGAGAGGCGGCCGGGCGTGCCGGCCTGGTCGGGCGTGGCCGGCGGGCCGGTGCTGATCACCTCGACGGAGACGTCGGAGGAGTCGCTGCTCTCGGCGAACCCTGGGCCGGCGGTGGTGCCGGTGGCGTTCCCGGTGTTCTCGTAGGCGGTGAGCGGGCGGCCGTCGATCCGGGCGGTCGGCAGCTCGGTCTCGCTCGCGGAGATACGGGTGGACCCGTTGCCGACGGATTCGCCGCTGCCCTGCTCGCCGCGGTACGAGGCCCACAACGCCAGGACCGGGGCCGCGACGACGGTGGCCACGACGGTCGTGGTCACGGCGCGGGCCCGCAGCCGGTCGCGGCGGGCGGCGCGGTCCTTGGGGTCCATCGGGAAACCGGTGCGGTCGAAGCGCGGGGCGGGGCCGCGGCCCCGGCCGGAGCGGAGCATCGCCGCGTGGACCGCGGTGCGGGGGGCGGGTACGAGGGGCAGTGCGGCGGTGTTGACGCCGCCCGAGCCGGGCCAGGCGGCGGCGCCCACCCGTTCGGCGACGCGTCGGCACCGGGGGCAGTCGTCGACGTGGCGGACGAGTTCGGCGCGCAGGGTGCTGGACAGCAGCACGTCGCCGTCGCCGCCGTCGCCGTCGCCGTCCGCGTCGCCGCCGGTGAGCTGGGAGACGCTGGGGCATCCGCCGCTCTCGACGACGGCGAGGGCGGCGCGGGTGCGCTCCACCTCGCAGGCGGCGCCGGTCAGGAGCTCCCGGGCGGCGGCGGGGGGCGTGCCGAGGACGGCGGCGAGTTCGGGGACGCCGAGGCGGTGGCGGACGGCGAGTTCGAGTGCCTCGCGCTGCGCGGGCGTGGTCCCCGCGGCCTCTGGCCAGGCCAGACGGGCCAGCTCGGTACGGCGGTAGGCGCTGACGTCAAGCTGCCGGCGGGCTTCCGTGGCCGTGCCGTCGTCCGCTGCGCCCCCCGGCGCGCAGTCGCGCCCCCTGTGCTCCGGCGCACGCCGGGCGGAATGCGCTCCCTGGCGTACGCGCCGCTGCTCGGCCAGGCGGCGCAGACAGCCCCAGCGGGCGAGCGCATAGAGCCAGGCCCGCCGGTCGCCCTCGTCAGGGCAGCGGCCGGGATGGCGCTCGGCCACGGCGAGGACGTCTCCGAGCACGTCGGTGGCGGTGTCGTGATCGCAGAGGACCGAGAGGCAGTACGTGAACAGGCCGTCGAGATAGGGCTCGTGCCGGAAAGGGCGCGGCGGCTCGTCTTCTTGGCCCGTGCGCCCGTGCGCCCGGTGTGCGCCGGTGCGCGGTGAGGGTGGTGCCTGGTCGCTGCTGTTCACCTGGCGACCGTAGGCGGCGCGCCGCGGGCGCCCTGGAAGCCTTCCCCGGTTTTAGCCCTTATGGGTTAACAGATCGTTGACGCGCTGACGGCGGGCCTGACATGGCCGGCCGCGGCGGCGGGGCGGCGGGCTCCAAGCAGCACGCGCGGCGGGTCCCGAGGGGCGCGCGGCCGGGCCCGAACAGCGGGCGCGTCGGGCGCGGCGAGTCCGGCCGGCGCGCTCGCCGACGCCCCCGCCGACGCCCCCGCCGACGCGCCCGTCGGCGCCCCCGGTCAGCGCCCCGGTCAGCGCCCCGGCCGGCGCCCCCGTCGGCGCGCGCGCGCCGACGCCCCGGACAGCGCCCCGGCCGGCGCCGCGGCCGGCGCCGCGGCCCGTACCGCGGCCCGGCCTGTCGGTGCGGGCGGCTACCGTGAGCGGCATGGCTGCCCGCACTGCTCGTTCATCCGCCAAGGACCGTCCGTCCTACCGCTGCACCGAATGCGGCTGGACGACGGCCAAGTGGCTCGGCCGGTGTCCCGAGTGCCAGGCCTGGGGCACCGTCGAGGAGATGGGGGCGCCCGCCGTACGGACCACCGCGGCCGGCCGGGTCTCGACCGCCGCGCTGCCGATCGCCCAGGTCGACGGGCGGACGGCGACCGCGCGCAGCACCGGTGTGGACGAGCTGGACCGCGTCCTGGGCGGCGGCCTCGTGCCCGGCGCCGTCGTGCTGCTGGCCGGCGAGCCCGGCGTGGGCAAGTCGACGCTGCTGCTGGACGTCGCGGCGAAGGCCTCCAGCGACGCGCACCGCACGCTGTACGTCACGGGCGAGGAGTCGGCGAGCCAGGTGCGGCTGCGGGCCGACCGCATCAAGGCGCTGAGCGACCACCTGTACCTCGCCGCCGAGACCGACCTGTCGGCGGTGCTCGGGCACCTCGACGCCGTGAAGCCGTCCCTGCTCGTCCTGGACTCCGTACAGACCGTCGCCTCCCCCGAGATCGACGGCGCGCCCGGCGGCATGGCCCAGGTGCGCGAGGTGGCGGGCGCGCTGATCCGGGCCTCCAAGGAGCGGGGCATGGCCACCCTCCTGGTCGGCCACGTCACCAAGGACGGCGCCATCGCCGGTCCGCGCCTGCTGGAGCACCTCGTCGACGTCGTGCTGAGCTTCGAGGGCGACCGGCACGCGCGGCTGCGGCTCGTACGCGGTGTGAAGAACCGGTACGGAGCGACCGACGAGGTCGGCTGCTTCGAGCTGCACGACGAGGGGATCACCGGGCTCGCCGACCCGAGCGGGCTGTTCCTGACCCGGCGCGCCGAGGCCGTTCCGGGGACCTGCCTGACCGTGACCCTGGAGGGGAAGCGGCCGCTGGTCGCGGAGGTGCAGGCGCTGACCGTGGACTCGCAGATCCCCTCCCCCCGGCGGACCACCTCCGGCCTGGAGACCTCGCGCGTCTCGATGATGCTGGCGGTGCTGGAGCAGCGCGGCCGGATCACGGCCCTCGGCAAGCGCGACATCTACAGCGCCACCGTGGGCGGGGTGAAGCTCACCGAGCCGGCCGCGGACCTGGCGATCGCGCTCGCGCTGGCCTCCGCCGCCAGTGACGTCCCGCTCCCGAAGAACCTGGTCGCCATCGGCGAGGTCGGCCTGGCCGGCGAGGTGCGGCGGGTGACGGGCGTGCAGCGGCGGCTGGCGGAGGCGCACCGGCTGGGCTTCACGCACGCGCTGGTGCCGGCGGACCCGGGCAAGGTGCCGCCGGGGATGAAGGTCACCGAGGTCGCCGACATGGGCGACGCGCTCCGGGTGCTGCCGCGTGGGCGCTCCCGTACGCCGGCCAAGGAGCGGGCGGCGGCCGCGGAGTAGGCCCCGTCCGGGCCGGCCGCCGGCCATGATCGAACCGAGTGGCCCCGTCATGATCGAACCGCCCGACCGACCGGTCGCCGCGCTGGTCAGGGGGTCCGTACCGGCCCCCGCCGGGCCATACCTGGCCAAGCCAAGGCGGGGCCGCGGCGCGCGCCGGTAGACTTTGTGCTGGTCCGCCCGGCCGTACGCACGTCCTCGTGCCCCCGCGCTGGGCGGCGCAACCCGCGACCGGAGGAGTGCAGTGGCAGCCAAGGACGGGGCATCAGCACCCGGGAAGTCCGGCGCGAGCTCCAAGCACGACGCTCTCATGCGCGCTTCGCTGAGCGCGGTCGCACCTGGTCAGCCGCTGCGCGACGGCCTTGAGCGGATCGTCCGGGGCAACACCGGCGGCCTCATCGTCCTCGGCATGGACAAGGCCGTCGAGGCGATGTGCACGGGCGGCTTCGTCCTGGACGTGGAGTTCACCGCGACCCGGCTGCGCGAACTGTGCAAGCTCGACGGCGCGCTCATCCTCGACAAGGACCTCACCAAGATCCTGCGGGCCGGCGTCCAGCTCGTACCGGACGCCTCGATCCCCACGGAGGAGACGGGCACGCGCCACCGCACGGCCGACCGCGTCTCCAAGCAGTGCGGCTTCCCGGTGGTGTCGGTGTCGCAGTCGATGCGGCTGATCGCCCTGTACGTGGACGGGGAGCGGCGGGTCCTGGAGGAGTCCGGGGCGATCCTGTCACGCGCGAACCAGGCGCTGGCCACGCTGGAGCGGTACAAGCTCCGCCTCGACGAGGTCGCCGGCACGCTGTCGGCGCTGGAGATCGAGGACCTGGTCACGGTGCGCGACGTCACGGCGGTCGCGCAGCGGCTGGAAATGGTCCGCCGGATCGCGACCGAGATCGCCGAATACGTGGTCGAACTGGGCACGGACGGGCGACTGCTGTCGCTCCAGTTGGACGAGCTGACGGTGGGGATCGAGCAGGAGCGGGAGCTGGTCATCCGGGACTACGTGCCCGAGCCGACGGCGAAGCGTTCCCGCACGGTGGACGAGGCGCTGGCGGAGCTGGACGCCCTGACCCACCCGGAGCTGCTGGAACTGCCCATCGTGGCGCGGGCGCTGGGGTACACCGGCTCGCCCGAGACGCTCGACTCGGCGGTGTCGCCCCGCGGCTACCGGCTGCTGGCGAAGGTGCCGAGGCTGCCGGGCGCGATCATCGAGCGGCTGGTGGAGCACTTCGGCGGCCTGCAGAAGCTGCTCGCCGCGAGCGTCGACGACCTGCAGACGGTGGACGGCGTGGGCGAGGCGCGGGCGCGGAGCGTCCGCGAGGGGCTGTCGCGGCTGGCGGAGTCGTCGATCCTGGAGCGTTACGTCTAGTGCCGCGTCAGGCAACGTCCGCCCCGTCGCGACGCCCGGCACGCACTCCCGCCGCACCGGACGCCGCTCCTGACGGGCGAACGTTGCCTGGCGCGGCACCAGCCTGCGGCTTCGCTCGGCCGACCGGCTTGGGTCCGCTGCCCGTTCGGCGTGCGCGCCGCTCCCGGGGGCGCTGCCCCCGGATCCCGGGCCCTGAAACGCCGGCGAGGCCAGGAACTCAGTCCTGCTTGAGGACGAACGAGGTGCGGGCGACCGGCATGCCGGGGGCCTTGACTTCGACCATGTAGGTGTCCGGAGCAGCCAACCCCGCCGGAGGCGACTGGCACTGGTCGGCCGCGCTGAACCTGCGGTCCCACTCCAGCGCGTGCTTCGTCTCACCCTGCGCCGGGAGGCGGAAGAAGGCGTTGCCCGCGCCCGTCGGGCAGTCCGCCGAGGACCACACCGCCTTGTTGCCGCTCGCCTGAAGGATGGTCAGGACCGCCTGCTTCGGGCCGAGATCAACCTTGCAGGTGGTTCCGGAGATGTTGCGGGCGATCAGCTCGAAGCGGGGCTTCTCGTTCGCCTCGTACTCGTTCTTGACGCTCTTGACCTCCCACTGCAGCGCGCTCGTGGCGCACGTGGGGAGCGGGGAGTCCGCGGGGACCGCCGCCGGGCCGCCCGCGCCGCCGCTGCCTGCGGAGCCGGAACTTCCGCCCGGGCCCGCGCCGACGCCCGGTTCGCCGTTCTTGCCCGAGCCGCCGTCAGACCCGGCGGTCCCACCGCTCCCGGACTCGGGGCGCCCGCCGGGGGCGGCGCTGATGGCGGGGCCCGTACCGGGCGGGCCGGGGGTGATCGAGGTGACGGGGTCGGGGCGGCCCTCGCCCTTGCCGTTCGCAGTCGTCTTCCCCCCACCGGAACTGACGGTCCATACGGCGAGGAGCGCGAGGAGCGCGACGACGGACGCCAGCACGGCCCTCCGTCGCCAGTAGATGGAGGAGGGGAGCGGCCCGACCGGATTGCGCAGAGATCCCACGGAGGGAACTTTACGAGAGTTCGCGGCCCGATCAGTGCCCCACATGCCGCGCATCGGGCTCGATTTGCCGATGATCATCTTGCGGGCCCCGGCGGAGGCGGTGAGAACCGGCCAAAGGGCTGACATGGAGATTAATCCGGTTTAGGCACGTTCGGTGACCATGGACACCTCCGGCCGGCGCCGCCGGTCAGTGCGGCGCGGGCCGGCGGGACGCGGGCGGGCGGGACGCGGGCGGGCGTCTGGCTGACCGGGCCCGGTCAGGCGGACGCCAAGTCCGGCTCCGCGGTCCGAAACGTGCCAGGATGCCGTCTGCCATGACTGCATCCCCCTCTTCCTCCCCCGACGTGTCCCCCGACGCTTCCCCGGACGTGTCCCGCGAGCTGACCCCCGACGCGTCCGCCGGCCCCTCCCACGCGCTGCACTCCCCCGTCATCGCGTGGTTCGAGCAGCACGCCCGCGACCTGCCCTGGCGCCGCCCCGAGGCCGGCCCCTGGGGTGTCATGGTCAGCGAGTTCATGCTGCAGCAGACCCCGGTCAGCCGGGTCCTGCCGGTCTACGAGCAGTGGCTCGCCCGCTGGCCCCGCCCCGCCGACCTGGCCGCCGAGGCCCCCGGTGAGGCCGTACGGGCCTGGGGGCGGCTCGGCTACCCGCGGCGGGCCCTGCGGCTGCACGGCGCGGCCGCCGCGATAACGGAGCGGCACGGAGGCGACGTACCGCAGGAGCACGCGCAGCTCCTCGCGCTGCCCGGGGTGGGCGAGTACACCGCCGCGGCGGTGGCCTCCTTCGCGTACGGGCAGCGGCACGCCGTCCTCGACACCAACGTGCGGCGGGTCTTCGCGCGCGCCGCCACCGGTGTCGAGTACCCGCCGAACGCGACCACGGCCGCCGAGCGGCGCCTGGCCCGCGAGCTGCTGCCCGCGGACGAGTCCACCGCGGCCCGCTGGGCGGCGGCCTCGATGGAGCTCGGCGCGCTCGTGTGCACCGCGAAGAGCCCGGACTGCGCCCGCTGCCCGGTGGCCGGGCTGTGCGCGTGGCGGCTGGCCGGGAAGCCCGCGCACGACGGGCCGCCGCGGCGCGGGCAGACGTACGCGGGGACCGACCGGCAGGTGCGCGGCAAGCTCCTGGCCGTCCTGCGGGAGGCGGTGGGGCCCGTTCCGCAGGCCGTCCTCGACACGGTGTGGAACGAGCCGGTGCAGCGGGCGCGTGCGCTCGACGGGCTGGTGTCGGACGGGCTGGTGGAACCCCTCGACGGCGGCCTCTACCGGCTCCCGCAGACCCGACCGCAGACCCGACCGCAGACCCGACCGCAGACGTGACCGCCGACGGGTCACCGACAGGGCGGCGGCAGACCGGGGGCGGTTCGGGGACGGACCGTGCACCGGTCGGCCACCGCCCGTAGCCGCGCCTGAAGCTGAGTCAGCCATTCCGCTTGTTGCCGCTAAACCCCAGCTCACGGGCACTGTTACACAACCTATGGGTGTCCGTGCTCCCACCGAAGGCTGGCTCGCACAGGCCCGTGACAACCCCTCCGTAGCGTCGTCCCCGTAAGACAGCGGTGGAGCGGTCGGACGGGAACGGAGGCGGTCTGAAATGGCGCAGGCGCATGGCGAGGTACTCGGGTTCGAGGAGTACGTACGCACCCGGCAGGACGCCCTCCTGCGCAGTGCCCGGCGCCTGGTCCCGGACCCCACCGACGCCCAGGACCTCCTGCAGACGGCCCTCGTGCGCACGTACGGCCGCTGGGACGGCATCGCCGACAAGTCCCTGGCCGACGCCTACCTCCGCCGGGTCATGATCAACACCCGTACCGAGTGGTGGCGCGCCCGCAAGCTCGAAGAGGTCCCCACCGAGCAGCTCCCCGACGCGTCCGTCGAGGACGGCTCCGACCAGCGCGCCGACCGCGCGCTGCTGATGGACATCCTCAAGGTGCTCGCGCCCAAGCAGCGCAGTGTGGTCGTCCTGCGACACTGGGAGCAGATGAGCACCGAGGAGACGGCCGCGGCGCTCGGAATGTCGGCGGGAACCGTGAAGAGCACTCTGCACCGCGCCCTGGCCCGCCTCCGGCAGGAGCTGGAGAGCCGGGACCTGGACATGCGTGCGCTGGAGCGCGGTGACCACACCATGCGGTACGAGGGGCGTGAGCGGTGCGCGGCCTGAACGGCCAAGATCTGAACGGCAGAAGCTCTCCCCCCGCCTTGCGGGGACGGGGCAGTCTGGTGCTGGTGTCGGCGGGGACCATCGTCCTCGTCGGCATTGCCGTGTTCGCGGTCGGTTGCGCGACCGGCGGGACCGGCCTGCGGGACGGCGGGCCCGCCCGCAGCGACACGGTCGCCAGGACCACACCGTCCGGCTCGTCCCCCGACGACGCCTCCTCGGTGTCGGCCTCCCCGTCCGGCACGCCCCTGAAGAAGGTCGACCCGGTCAGACTGCTCCTGGCCGATCCCAAGGTCGGCGCCGACGTCAAGCGGGACCTCAAGCCCTGCACGGACAAGGAGTACCCGGTGGACGTGAGTTACGGGAAGGTCACCGGCGGCCCGGTGGCCGACATCGTCGTGAACGTCCTGTCCTGCGCCGACGCCCTGGGCCGCGGCACCTACGTGTACCGGGCGGACGGCGCCGCGTACGAGAATGTGTTCGCGGACGAACAGCCGCCCGTCTACGCGGAGATCGACCGGGGCGACCTGGTGGTGACGAAGCAGGTCTACGAAAAGAGCGACGCGCTCGCCTATCCGTCGGGCGAGGACGTGATCACCTACCGCTGGAACGGGGAGAGGTTCACCGAGCAGGACCGGGTGCACTCGGAGTACAGCAACGTGGTCGACGGCGGCGTCCAGCCGGCCCCTGCCACGAGTCAGAAGAACTGAGCACTGAGCAAGAAGAACGAGGCGAGGCTTGCGCATGGCCGAGACCCATGTCCTGTTCGTGGAGGACGACGACGTCATCCGTGAGGCCACGACCCTGGCGCTGGAGCGCGACGGGTTCGCGGTCACGGCCATGCCCGACGGCCTGTCCGGCCTGGAGTCCTTCCGCGCACGCCGGCCGGACATCGCCCTGCTGGACGTGATGGTCCCCGGCATGGACGGCGTGAGCCTGTGCCGCCGCATCCGCGACGAGTCGACCGTTCCCGTGATCATGCTGTCGGCGCGCGCCGACAGCATCGACGTGGTGCTGGGCCTGGAGGCGGGCGCCGACGACTACGTCACCAAGCCCTTCGACGGCTCCGTGCTCGTCGCCCGGATCCGCGCCGTGCTGCGCCGCTTCGACCACTCCGGCGGCCCGCAGAACGGCGCCGCGGGGGCCCCCGACGGCACGGACGGCGAGCGCGGGGTGCTCTCCTTCGGCGACCTGGAGGTGGACACCGAGGGCATGGAGGTCCGCAGATCGGGCGCCAACGTGGCCCTGACGCCGACCGAGATGCGGCTGCTGCTGGAGTTCTCCTCCGCACCCGGCACCGTCCTGTCCCGCGACCGGCTCCTGGAGCGGGTCTGGGACTACGACTGGGGCGGCGACACCCGCGTCGTGGACGTCCACGTCCAGCGGCTGCGCACCAAGATCGGACAGGACCGGATCGAAACGGTCCGAGGCTTCGGATACAAACTCAAGGCATGAGACGGTTCACCCTCCGTACGGGGATCCGCTGGAAGATCACACTCGCCATCGCCGCCGTGGGCGCCCTCGTCACGATCGCGCTGAGTCTGGTGGTGCACAGCGCTGCCCGCGTGTCGATGCTGGAGAGCGCACGCGAAGTGCAGCTGGAGCGCGTGCAGTTCATCTCCCGCAGCGCCGAAGCCGGGCGCAAGCCTCCCATGGGGGCCAAGCTCAACGACCCCGAACTGCCCTCCGAGCTGCGGCAGAAGGCGCAGTCGGGGCGGCGCGGGACCTACATCCAGGAGCGTCCGCACGGGCTGCCCGAGGTGTGGGCCGCCGTGCCGCTCGGCAACGGGCAGGTGCTGTCGCTGCACACGCCGTTCCGGGAGAGCGCCAACCTGCTCCCCGACCTGGACAGGGCCCTCGTCATCGGCGGGCTCGCCGCCGTCATCGCCGGATCGGCGCTCGGCGTGCTCATCGGCGGGCAGATCTCGCGCCGGCTGCGCAAGGCGGCCGCCGCCGCGCAGCGGGTCGCCCACGGGGATCCCGACGTACGGGTGCGGGACGCGGTCGGCGGTGTCGTCCGCGACGAGACGGACGATCTCGCGCGGGCGGTGGACGCCATGGCCGATGCCCTCCAGCAGCGGCTGGAGGCCGAGCAGCGGGTGACCGCGGACATCGCGCACGAGCTGCGGACCCCGGTGACGGGCCTGCTCACCGCCGCGGAACTGCTGCCCCCGGGACGGCCGACGGAACTGGTCCGGGACCGGGCTCAGGCGCTGCGCGCCCTCGTCGAGGACGTGCTGGAGGTGGCCCGGCTGGACAGCGCCTCGGAGCGGGCGGAGCTCCAGGACGTGGCCTTGGGCGAGTTCGTGAGCCGGCGGGTGAAGGTGCTGATGCCGGAGGCGACCGTGCGGATCGTCGCGGACGAGGTCGTCAGCACCGACCCGCGGCGGCTGGAGCGGATCCTGGGCAACCTGCTCGCCAACGCCGCCCGGTACGGGCAGCCGCCGATCCAGGTCGACATCGAGGGGCGGGTCGTACGGGTCCGCGACCACGGGCCGGGCTTCCCCGAGGCGCTGCTGCGCGAGGGGCCGAGCCGGTTCCGTACCGGTTCGACGGACCGGGCGGGTGTGGGGCACGGGCTGGGGCTGACCATCGCGGAGGGCCAAGCGCGCGTGCTGGGGGCCCGGTTGACCTTCCGCAATGTGGCGGCTCCCGGTGTACTGGACCGGTCGGTGACGGCGGAGGGCACGCCCGTCGGCTCGGCGGCCGGGGCGGTCGCGGTGCTGTGGCTGCCGGAGCACGCGCCGACGGCGACGGGCAGCTTCCCGGTGCTGAAGCCGCCTCAGGGCTGACGGAGGGGCACCGGGCCGTACCCGCCCAGGGGTGCGTGTCTTAGGCTCCCTGCCATGACCGACGGCACGAATCCCCCGAGCAGCCCGCAGCCCGAGCCCGCCCACGGCAGCGGCGGATACGGGTTCCCGCCGGGACCGCCCGCCCAGAGCGGTTACGGCTACCCGTCCGGGGACGGTGGCTACGGCTACCCGCAGTCCGGGCAGCAGCCGAACCCCTACCAGCAGGACGCGCAAGGACAGCCCTGGCAGCCGGCCCCCGCCCCGGGCCCGCCGCAGCCGGGCTTCACGCGACTGGCCGGTCCGGAGATACCCGGCGCGTCGGAGCAGCCGGACTGGGAGGCCATGGCCGACCGTTCGGAGGCCGCGCGACGCAAGAAGAAGCGGTGGACGCTGGTCGGCGGGGTGACCGTACTGGCGCTGCTGGCCGGCGGTGGAACGTTCTTCCTGCTGGCCGGCGACAGCGAGGGCCCCGACGGGACGAACGCCCAGCCCTCGCAGTCCACCTCTCCCGAACCTGAGGACTCCAAGTCGCCGGCCGCCTACACGGCCACCGTCGCGGGTGACGACACCCTGCTGCGCGACAGCTACGGCTCGATGGGCATCCGGCTGGGCTCCGACCTCAAGGTCGGCCCGCTGGGCAAGCGCTTCCAGGTGGTCGGCAGGGGCAACGGGAACTCGTGGGGGCAGTCCGCCGAGCCCGTCGTGGACGTCACCAAGAGCTTCACGATCACGGCGCGCGCCTACAGCTCCGCCACCAAGGGCTCGCGGATCGTCATGAGCCAGGGCGACGGGGAGTCCTTCTCGTTCGAGCTCGGCGTGAACGAGGTGAACGGCAAGCAGGCGTGGATCTTCCGGGTGCAGACGGGCGACAAGGGCGCCGCGGCGACCACGAGGACCGTCGCCGCCGAGGGGCTCCCCCTTTTCAAGAAGCCGACCCTGCTGATGGCCACGTACGACGCGGAGAAGAAGAACATCGCCCTCTACGTGGACGGCAAGAAGGCCGGTGAGACCGAGGTGCCGCCCATCTGGCAGGCTCCCGGCCCGCTCCAGCTCGGCCGGTCCAAGCACCACAACATCTGGACGGGCCCGTGGCAGGGGGCGCTGCACAACATCAAGGTCTACAACGCGGCCTTCTCGGCGGAGCAGGCCGCGGCGTACAAGGAGGGCAAGCTCGGGCCTGCGCCGAAGCCGACCCACGCCTGGCTGCTGACCTGACCGGACGCGGACCGGACCTGAGGCGGACCGGACCGGACACGGGGACTGCGGTCGGACACGACGACGCCGACCGGCCACAGGGCCGGTCGGCGTCGGTCAGGGTGCCTGGGGGCGCAGGTCAGATGCTGACGCCGTTGGTGCGCAGGAAGGCCACCGGGTTGAGGGCCGAGCCGTAGTTCGGGGTGGTGCGGATCTCGAAGTGCAGGTGCGGGCCGCTGGAGTTGCCGGTGTTGCCGGACAGGGCGATGCGCTGCTTGACGGAGACCTTCTGGCCGACCTTGACCTGGATCTTCGACAGGTGCGCGTACTGCGAGTACGTGTTGTTCGCGTGCTTGATCACGATGGCGTTGCCGTAGGCGGGGCCGTCGCCGCCGCCGTTCGGGCCGGCCTTGACGACGACGCCGGCGGCCGCGGCCTTGACCGGGGTGCCGACCGGGACGGCGAAGTCCTGGCCCGAGTGCTTGCGGGCCCACATGCTGCCGCCCTTGCCGAAGGTCGCGGACAGCGTGTACTTCTCCAGCGGCTTGTCCCAGAGGCCGGCCTTCTTCTTCGCCGCTGCGGCGACGTCGGCGGTGGCGGTGGCGGGAGCCGTCTGCGGGGCGTCGGCGAAGGCGGCGGTCGTCCCGGCCCCGAGAGCCAGCACAGCACCGAGGGTTGCGCCGACGGTGATACGGGTAGAACGGGTGATGACGCGCTTCGCGGACATAGAGCAGACCTCCGGGGCCGGGGATATGGGCGATCACGCCCGTCTCGGGCATGAAGTGACCCGGCACGTTCAGCCATGTGCCGGGTTGGCTCATCTTTGGTAACCCGAATGCCCGGACTTCCCCAAACGTCCCCGTTTACTACCGGGGCTCGTAAGTACTCCAGGGTGATGTGTCCCGTTGACGGGATTTTCCAGGGGCTAATGCCGTTGAGTGGGGCCCTTTTGATCTACGAAACCCCCTAGTATGTCCGATTTGCCCTGTGCGGCTTGTCACCGGCCGGGGCCGGGATCCACCGATTGATGACCATGCGAATGTGACCGGCACTACGCTCCGGGCTCGTGGACGCAACAGCAGCGGGGATCCGGCTGGCTTCGGCGGTCGTGGCGCCCCTGATCAAGAAGCTCTTACGGACCGAGGGCGCGGGCGCGGGCCTGGTCGACCACCCACAGCGCATCTCCTCCTACGTCTCCTGGCGCGAGAAACGCGACCTCGACGCGGCGGACCTGCGCAAGCTGGCCGACCGCCTGGTGCGCGAGGCCCTGCGGGCCCCCGGCGAGCGGCCGCTCCCGCCCGGCGAAGAGGCCGGGGTGGCGGCAGCCCTCGCGGCGACCCTCCACGCCCTGGGCGACCTCACCCTCTCCGACGTGGAGGCCGTCCGCCTCGGCCCCGAGCGCTTCGCCCGCCGGCTCCGGGCCGCCGCCCCGCACCCCGGACTCTCCCGGGACGCCGAACTGTTCCACGACCGCCTGGTCGAACTGGCCTGCCTACACATCCTGAACTTCTTCACCCAGCGCTCCACCTTCGTGGCGGCGACCCTGGTCGAGCAGAGCAGGCTGCACGCCGAGACCATCGCGAAGGTGGACGAGCTGCTGACCCGCCTGCCCCGCCAGGACGGCCGGGACACGGCCTTCGAGGAGCGCTACCTCGCCTACGTGGCCCGCCGCCACTCCACCCTCACCATCTTCGGCCTGGACCTGGAACCGGGATCCTCCCGCTGGCCGCTGGACGCGGCGTACGTGAGCCTTACGGCCCGGACCGCCGAAGAAGGCGAGGCCGAGGGCGCACGGAACCCCGCGCCGCGATTCCTGCCCGCCGAGCGGCTCTTCGCCGAACACGACCGGGTCCTGCTGCGCGGCGACGCCGGATCGGGCAAGACGACGCTCATCCAGTGGCTGGCCGTCTTCACGGGACGGGGCCCCGGCCACAGGCTCATCCCGTACGTCCTCCCCCTGCGCACCCTGACCCGGCACGGCGAGCGACTGCCCGCGCCCCGCGACCTCCTCGCCGGGACCCCGCTGGCCGGGGAGGCCCCCGAGGGATGGGAGAGCCGCGTGATGCGCGACAAGCGGGCCCTGCTGCTGGTCGACGGCATCGACGAGATCCCCGAGGACGAACGGGAAGGCGCCCGGGACTGGCTCGCCGACCTGATCACCGCCTATCCCGGCAACCGCTGGCTGGTGACCTCCCGCCCCTCTGCGGTCCGGCGGGACTGGCTCTCGGGCGAGGCCTTCACCGAGGTCACCCTGGACCCGATGAGCCCGGCGAACGTCCGGGCCTTCATCGAGCGCTGGCACACCGCCGCAGCCGTCCCCGAGGGGTACGCCGACCTGCTCCAGGACTCCGTACGCACCAAACCCGACCTGGCCCGCCTCGCCACCAATCCGCTGCTGTGCGGTCTGATCTGCGCCCTGCACCGCGAGCGCCGGGGATTCCTGCCCACCGGCCGCAAGGAGCTGTACGCGGCCGCCCTGTCGATGCTGCTGCACCGCCGCGACCGCGAGCGGGGCCTGCGGCGGCCCGACCTGGCGGAGGAACCCCAGCTCCAGCTGCTCCAGCGGCTCGCCCACTGGCTGGTCCGCAACGGCCGCACCGAGATGGACCGGTCCCGGGCCGAGGCACTGATCGCCGAACGGCTGCCCGCAGTGCCCGCCGCCGCAGTCCTGGGCGACGCCCGGGCCGTGTTCGCGTACTTCCTGGAGCGCACCGGTCTGCTGCGCGCCCCCACGGTGGACACCGTCCAGTTCGTCCACCGCACCTTCCAGGACTTCCTGGGCGCGCGGGCCGCCCTGGACGAGGGCGGGGTCGACGAGCTGGCCCTCCACGCGGACGACGACCAGTGGGAGGACGTCATCCGCATGGCGGTCGCCCAGGGCCGCCCGCGCGAACGCACCGAGATCATCCGGGCCCTGCTGGACCGGGGCACCAACCGGGCCGTGCTCCTCGCCTACGCCTCACTCCAGTACGCGGCAGAGCTCGATCCTGCCCTGCGCGCCGAGGCCGAGGAGGCCGTACGGCACCTGCTACCGCCCCGGAGCGAGCAGGAGGCCGCGGAACTGGGCCGCACCGGACCGCTGGTGCTGGAGCTGCTGGCCGACCCGGCGACAGCCGACGAGCACGAGGCCCTGATGGCCGTCACGGCAGCCGGCGAGACCCTCTCGGACCTGGCGATCCCCTACCTGGCCGGCTTCCGCGCCTCGGCTTCGGACCGGGTCCGTGCAGCCCTCGTCTCGCTGTGGGTCCGTTTCGACACCCGGGAGTACGCCCGTGCGGTCATCGCACGCCTCGACCCCGCCCCGGTCCTGCGGATCGGCACCGACGAAGAGGCCGACGCCCTGCCCGCCTTCGAGCGGCACCCCGGGCTGTTCTTCGTCGAGGAGGTCTCCTACCGGGCCGTTTCCGAGCTCTGCTCCCGCGTTCAGGTGGCGTGCATGAGCCTCAACCTCAGAGAACTCCGCGACCTGGACTTCCTGCGCGGGCAGACCTCGCTGGCGGAGCTGGAGGTCATGAGGTGCGGCCGGGACACCGATGTGACGGGTTTGCGCGGTCTGCCTCTGCGGGTGGCCCGTCTCTACGCGTCCACCCCAGGGCTGCACGACGTCATATCGAGCTGGACCCGCCTGCACGCGCTGGAGCTGTCCACATCGCTGCACTGGTCGGCCGGCAGTCTGCCGCCCGGGGCGGGCATGGAGATCCTGCGCCTGAACGCTCCGACGATCGACGTGACCGGCCTCGGCCGGCACACGGGGCTACGCGTCCTGAACCTCGGATACCGCTGGCGGCCGGCCGGGCCGGCGGACTGGGTGGAGCTGTCGCGGCTCGAACAGCTGGAGGAGCTCGCCGTACCGGACGAGGTACTGGAGGGTCTCGTCGAACACGTCCGGCTGCCGTCGCTGCGGACCCTGCGGCTGTACGGGGAGGAGGAGCTGCCGCCCCGGCTGGAGGAACGGCTGGCGCAGCGGTACCCCGACGCCGAGATCGAGCTGCACAGCACGGCGTACGAGCAGTAGTCCCACGGGAAAAGGGGCGGCCCCGGAACCGTGAGGTTCCGGGGCCGCCCCTTGCGGTGCTCAGTCGCACCTACGCGTTACGCGCCCTTCGACAGGTCCGGGCCGGAGCCCGTGGCCTCGATCGGGGGGAGGTCGGGCAGGGCCGACTTCTCCTCGCCGCGGAAGGTGAACTTGGCTTCCTCGCCCTCACCCTCCGTGCCGACGACCACGATGTGACCGGGGCGCAGCTCGCCGAAGAGGATCTTCTCCGACAGCACGTCCTCGATCTCGCGCTGGATGGTCCGGCGCAGCGGCCGGGCACCCATGATCGGGTCGTAGCCGTGCTTGGCGAGCAGGAGCTTGGCGTCACCGCTCAGCTCGATGCCCATGTCGCGGTCCTTGAGGCGCTCGTCGACCTTCGCGATCATCAGGTCGACGATCTGGATGATGTCTTCCTCGGTGAGCTGGTGGAAGACGACCGTGTCGTCGACACGGTTCAGGAACTCGGGCCGGAAGTGCTGCTTGAGCTCTTCGTTGACCTTCGCCTTCATCCGGTCGTAGCCGGTCTTGGTGTCGCCCTGCGCCGCGAAGCCCAGGTTGAAGCCCTTCGAGATGTCCCGGGTACCCAGGTTGGTCGTCATGATGATGACCGTGTTCTTGAAGTCCACGACCCGGCCCTGGGAGTCGGTCAGGCGACCGTCCTCCAGGATCTGGAGAAGGGAATTGAAGATATCCGGGTGGGCCTTCTCGACCTCGTCGAAGAGGACGACGGAGAACGGCTTGCGGCGCACCTTCTCGGTGAGCTGGCCGCCCTCTTCGTAGCCCACGTAACCGGGGGGCGAACCGAAGAGGCGGGAAACCGTGTGCTTCTCGCTGAACTCCGACATGTCGAGGGAGATCAGCGCGTCCTCGTCGCCGAAGAGGAATTCGGCGAGCGTCTTGGAGAGCTCGGTCTTACCGACACCGGACGGGCCGGCGAAGATGAACGAGCCACCCGGGCGCTTCGGGTCCTTCAGACCCGCACGGGTACGGCGGATCGCCTGGGAGAGCGCCTTGATGGCGTCCTTCTGGCCGATGACCCGACGGTGGAGCTCGTCCTCCATGCGGAGCAGTCGCGAGGACTCCTCCTCGGTGAGCTTGAAGACGGGAATGCCGGTCGCGGTCGCGAGGACCTCGGCGATGAGCTCGCCGTCGACCTCGGCGACGACGTCCATGTCGCCGGCCTTCCATTCCTTCTCGCGCTTGGTCTTCGACGCCAGCAGCTGCTTCTCCTTGTCGCGGAGAGAAGCCGCCTTCTCGAAGTCCTGGGAGTCGATGGCCGACTCCTTGTCCCGGCGGACGGCCGCGATCTTCTCGTCGAACTCGCGGAGGTCCGGCGGCGCGGTCATCCGGCGGATGCGCATCCGGGAGCCGGCCTCGTCGATCAGGTCGATCGCCTTGTCCGGGAGGAAGCGGTCCGAGATGTACCGGTCGGCCAGCGTCGCCGCCTGGACGAGGGCCTCGTCCGTGATGGAGACGCGGTGGTGGGCCTCGTAGCGGTCGCGCAGGCCCTTGAGGATCTCGATCGTGTGGGGGAGGGAAGGCTCCGCCACCTGGATCGGCTGGAAGCGGCGCTCAAGGGCCGCATCCTTCTCAAGGTGCTTGCGGTACTCGTCGAGCGTCGTGGCACCGATGGTCTGGAGCTCACCACGGGCCAGCATGGGCTTGAGGATGCTGGCGGCGTCGATCGCGCCCTCGGCGGCGCCCGCACCCACGAGGGTGTGGAGCTCGTCGATGAACAGGATGATGTCGCCGCGGGTGCGGATCTCCTTGAGCACCTTCTTCAGGCGCTCCTCGAAGTCACCGCGGTAGCGGGAACCGGCGACCAGGGCGCCGAGGTCAAGCGTGTAGAGGTGCTTGTCCTTGAGGGTCTCGGGGACCTCGCCCTTGACAATCGCCTGCGCCAGGCCCTCGACGACGGCGGTCTTGCCGACGCCGGGCTCGCCGATGAGGACCGGGTTGTTCTTGGTACGGCGGGACAGCACCTGCATGACCCGCTCGATCTCCTTCTCGCGCCCGATGACCGGGTCGAGCTTGGATTCGCGGGCCGCCTGGGTGAGGTTGCGGCCGAACTGGTCCAGGACGAGCGAGGTCGAGGGCGTGCCCTCGGCCGGGCCGCCGGCCGTGGCCGACTCCTTGCCCCCGCCGGTGTAGCCGGAGAGCAGCTGGATGACCTGCTGCCGGACTCGGTTGAGATCGGCGCCCAGCTTCACGAGGACCTGGGCGGCGACGCCCTCGCCCTCGCGGATCAGGCCGAGCAGGATGTGCTCGGTGCCGATGTAGTTGTGGCCGAGCTGGAGGGCCTCTCGGAGCGAAAGCTCCAGGACCTTCTTCGCCCGCGGGGTGAAGGGGATGTGGCCGGACGGGGCCTGCTGGCCCTGGCCGATGATCTCCTCAACCTGCTGGCGAACAGCCTCGAGCGAAATCCCGAGGCTCTCCAGGGCCTTAGCGGCGACACCCTCACCCTCGTGGATCAAGCCCAGGAGGATGTGCTCGGTGCCGATGTAGTTGTGGTTGAGCATCCGGGCTTCTTCCTGAGCCAGGACGACAACCCGCCGCGCGCGGTCGGTGAACCTCTCGAACATCGTTTATCGCTCCTCAGAGCGGTCGGGCAGTTCGGGGTCGGTCCCCGCCCTGTCCTTCCGCATGCTAGTCCCGTGGGGCGGGACAGCTCATTCCAACTGCCGACATCCGTCCACGGCTCACCCCTGCGTCAGCGGGAAAACCGGCTTGAAGAGCCGACAACTGCTCCAACTCGATGGTGCGAGACGATGTTCCCGCAGGCCAGGCAGATACCCGTCATGCGTGTACGCCGACGGCGAACGGAAGCCGGTCAAATCAGCGTGTCGCCCCGATCCACTAGGAATGTCTTACCCGTAAGGGCTGACACTCCATGCCCGTGACGCCGGTTCCCTCCGCTGAGGGCGAACAGAGTTCCGTCCCGAATGTGGGACTCGGCCACCATGGAAGTTTACGTTCCGCACATCCTTGAGTGCGGAGCGTCACATCCACCGTAACCCCGAAGCGTTTCTGCAGTTGCTCCGGGCATGGCCGCAACCGTCCTGCCGACCGTCCCGTCTCCCCGCGTCGCGCCCGAGGAGGACGCGTACGCCGCCTGGTACAGGAGGGTGCTCGGCTGGACCGTCACGGGCGGGCCGCCGGTCCAGCTCGTCACCGGGATCGACTTCGACGTGCTGGAGCTGCCGTCGGACGCCGGTACGGCCCTGTTGCGCCGGCCCGTCGCCACGGGTCCGGTGGCCGTGATGGGGCGCCGGATGCGGTTCCTGGTGGCCCCCGGGAGCGCAGAGGAGCTCGACGGGCTGCTCGACTGGCTGGAGTGGGGCGGGGTCGCCCTGGATCTGGCCGCCCTGGGTGCGGGCGGGCGGATCACCGCCCCGGCTCCCCCGGGGCTGCCCCTGGGCGGAAGCCCTCGGGGGGCCGCCGTGTGGCTACGACCCCCCGAGCAGGGGTGTGAGGGGCTGCTGCCGGCCCTGCCCGGTCCCGGGCGGGCCGCAGGGCCCGCTCACGGGCCCGATCTCGTACGCCTGGTCGCGGCGGCGGCGACGGAATGCCACCGGGCGCGGCTGGGGCGGCGTACGAACGGGGTCCGTCAGCCCTTGGCCTTCTCGTAGGCCTCACGGATCTCGGCCGGGACGCGGCCGCGGTCGTTCACGTTGTAGCCGTTCTGCTTGGCCCACGCGCGGATCTCGGCGGTGTCCGGGTTGCCGGTCGCCGTGGCGGCGCGGCCCTTGGCGCGGGCCGCGGTGGCACGGCCACCGGTGCGGCGGCCGCCCTTGGTGTACGGGTCGAGCAGACCGCGGAGCTTTTCAGCGTTGGCGGTGGTGAGGTCGATCTCGTAGGTCTTGCCATCCAGAGCGAACGTCACCGTCTCGTCCGCCTCGCCACCGTCGAGGTCGTCGACAAGAAGGACCTGAACCTTCTGTGCCACCGGGATTTCCTTTCATCGAAAAGCAGTACGCGGAAAGGAAACCGCTTTTGCGTGGAAAACACAAACCCCCCGGGAGAGGTTCGAGACCGCAACGAGGCGGGAAACGTGCGCGATTCGGACATAGGCCACAGGTGGGCGGAGCGCCGGAAAAGCTGGGGCCATCGATCAGAGGTGCAGAAGCATCCGACTGTTGCCCAAGGTGTTCGGCTTCACTCGTTCGAGACCGAGGAACTCGGCGACCCCCTCGTCATAGGAACGCAAGAGCTCCATGTAGACATCGGTGTCGACCGGGGTCTCGCCGATCTCGACGAAGCCGTGCTTCGCGAAGAACTCGACTTCGAAGGTGAGGCAGAAAACCCGGCTCACCCCGAGGGCGCGGGCCGTGCTCAACAACTGCTGGAGCACCTGATGGCCGACGCCGGCGCCCTTCAGGTCGCGGTCGACGGCGAGAGTGCGCACTTCGGCGAGGTCTTCCCACATCACGTGGAGTGCACCGCAGCCCACCACCTGTGCGTCGGAGTCGCGTTCCGCGACCCAGAACTCCTGGATGTCCTCGTAAAGGACGACCGGTGCTTTGTCGAGCAGGATCCGCTGCTGCACGTACTGGTCGAGGAGGCGGCGCAGCGCGGGAACATCGCGGGTGCGGGCACGGCGGATCGTCACTGTTTCTGCGTGTGCAGAGGAAAACTCTCCCATGGCTGCGGACGCTATCGCCCCGGCGGCCTCGGGTGCTCGGCGGACCGTCCTTCGGCTTCCGGCGGCGCGGACGGTTCCGCGGACGGTTCCGCGGACGGTTCCGGGGAAGGTTCACCGGAAGCCGCGGAGGGGGGTTCTGCGGGCGCTTGCGCGCGGGGTTCGCGGGGTTCGCGGGGTTCCGCGGGGGTGTCGGCGGCGGACTCGTCGTCGTACTGGACGACCCGGACGGCGTCGCGGAGGGCTTCGCGCTGTTCCGCCGACATCATGCCGAAGAAGGCCACGAGAGCGGCGGCGGGGTTGTCGCTCGTCGACCAGGCTTCGTTCATCAGTGCGGCCGAGTACGCGGCGCGGGTGGAGACCGCCGTATATCGATAGGCGCGGCCTTCGGCTTCCCGGCGGACCCAGCCCTTCTGATGGAGATTGTCCATAACGGTCATGACCGTGGTGTACGCGATGGACCGCTCCTGCTGGAGGTCTTCCAGGACTTCCCGAACGGTGACCGGGCGGTTCCACTGCCACACCCGCGTCATGACGGCGTCTTCGAGTTCTCCCAAGGGGCGAGGCACACCAGCACGATAGTGCGGTTTGCGCGGAATTGCCCGACTATTCACTCGGCCACGCGCAACAAAAGCGGGCACACGGCCCGTACGGCCGCGCACCCGCGCGGAAGGTGGCGTCTAGGGCCTGTATCGAGTTGCCCCGCGGCGTCGCGACGCCCGGCACGCACCCTCGGCGCACGAGCCGAATGCCCTAGTAGCTCCGCTACGAGGACATTCGTCCCGCACGCCGAGGGCACGCACCGAACGCCGCTCCTTGCTCCACGGGGCAACTCGATACAGGCCCTAGTTCTGCTGCTGGCGGGCGGCTTCGGCCCGGGCGATCACGGCGTCGACCGCCGCGTCCTCCTTGGACTTGTTGGAGCCGCCCTGGCTCTTCACGATCGTCACGACGAGGGCGATGAAGAACGCGGCCATCACGAAGGGGGGCACGAGCGCGGAGACGTAGTCCATGCCCCCCAGCGTAGCCAAACGGGCCCGGGCCGCTCCGGGCGGCCCGGCCCGTTCACACGACGGCGAACCCGGACGCCGGGGGCGGCGTGGGCTTGCGGCGCGGCGGGAAGACCTCGCCGGGGGTGGGCACCGGCCGCTCGGGACGCGGGCGCTCCTTGGGCGCGGGCGCGGGCGCGGGCCGCGGCGGCTCCTCGCGCCCGCCCGCCAGGGTCAGCCGGCGGCTCCGGGGCGCGGGGTTCGCGGTCAGGCGGCGCCGTACGGAGCGCTCCGCGACGGCCCGGGCCCGCTCCAGCAGCGCGGCGGCGGCCGGGTTGGCGCGGAGCGCGCGCAGGGCGGCGAGGTCGTCGGGGGCCGGCTCGTAGCCCGCGGCGAGGGCTTCGCGGAGCAGTTCCAGGTAGCCGGAGAGGCTGCCGGGCAGGGCGCCGCGGTAGCGGGCCAGATCGTCCAGGAGGAAGGCTCTGAGCCGGCCCGCCTCCCGGACCGCTTCGTCCACCGACTGCGCGAGGCGCAGGCAGTCCTGGACCTCCTCGGCCCCCAGGGGCGCCGAGGAGGACTGAAGGGCGTGGGCGAGGGAACGCCTGAGCACGTGCAGCTCGGCGGCGCTGAACGCCATGCCGCCGCAGGATCCGTAGGGCGTGGGCATGGGCCGAAGATACGCGCTAATCGGACAAAACCCCCTGAGGAGGGGCAGGTGCGGCGCGGCGCGGATCCGTGGCCGCCGGACCTCAGCCGGTCTGCTTGACCGCCTGCAGGAAGTCCGCCCAGGCGGCCTGGGTCGTGGCGAGGACCAGGTGGGCGGGGTCGACCCGGTCGGCGACCTTCACGAGGGCTCCGGGGGTGACGGCGACGTAGACGCAGGCGTCGCCGTCGCCGCAGAACGAGGACTTCCGCCACGCGGGCTGAGCGGTCATGGTGTCTCCTCCGGGCACGGTGGCCGGTAATTGCGGTCAAGGGACGGTATCTCCACGGCCGGTCCGCACTGGCGACTTTCACGCAATTCGGCGTGTCGCCGCGTCCCTGCGGGGGCGCGGGTGGTACACGGCACCCCCGGCCCCGGGCGGGCCGGCGGGGCCGTTCCCGGCCCGCCCGGGCGGCGTCAGATGCGGGCCACGAAGGCCGAGACGGCGTCGTGGACATCGGATTCCGTCCAGGACAGGCCCGGCTCCGTGATCTCCAGCTCGGTCACCGCGAGGCCCGGCGGCCCCCCGGCCGACCAGCGGCGGAAGAGGACCGTGCCCGTCTCCTGCGCCTGCCGCAGGCCCGCGTCCGTCAGCCGGTCCGGCTCGTAGGGCAGCCACACCTGGAACTGGTGCGTGTGCGGCTCCTCGGGGTGGACGCGCGACCACGGGACGCCGGCCTTCGCCAGGGCCTCGCGCAGCGCCCCGGCCACCCGCCGCGCCTGGGCGACGTACGACGGCAGCCGCGGCAGTTCGCGTTCCAGGCCGGCCAGCGCGGACAGGGCCTGCGGGAACTGCCGGAAGATCTGGCCTCCGTAGCGGTGGCGCCAGACCCTGGTCTCCTCCACGAACTCCCGCGACCCGGCCAGGGCCGCCCCGCTCAGGCCGCCCAGCGACTTGTAGAACGAGACGTACACGGAGTCGGCGAGAGAGGCGATCTCCGGCAGCGGACGGCCGAAGTGGACGGTGGACTCCCACAGCCGGGCTCCGTCGAAGTGGATCGCCGCCTCCCGCTCGCGGCCCGCCTCCACCAGTGCCTCCAGCTCCTCCCAGCCGGGCAGCAGGAAGCCGGCCTCGCGCAGCGGCAGCTCCAGCATCAGCGTGCCGAAGGGCTCGGGGACGGACCCGACCTCCTCCGCGGTCGGCTGGCGCGCCTCGGTCGTCGGGTGGACGACCCGCAGCCCGGAGACCGTCGACAGGGCGTCGCCCTCCCACATCTCCGGGTGGCTCATCGGGTGCAGCGCCACCACCGGGTTCCCGGTCCGGCCCGCCCAGCAGCGCAGGGCGATCTGCTGCGCCATCGTGCCGCTGGGGAAGAACGCCGCGTCCTGCGTCCCGAGCAGCTCCGCGACCCGCTGCTCCAGCTCCGCGACGATCCCGTCGCCGTAGACGTCGGTGGGCGCGTCCCTGTCGTACGGGGCCTCGGCGAGCCGCGCCAGCGACTCGCCGAGCGTGGCCTCACGCGGGCCGCGCGTCAGGGTCCGCCCCGCCGCCCGCCAGGCCGCCACAAGCCGCTCGTCGCGTTCCGTTTCCTCGTTGCCGTCGCTCATGGCCCCTGATCCTCGCCCCTCGTCCCCGACCGGCCAAGACCCCCACGGGCTAGCATGGCGGCGTATCGTCCGGTACCCCCGCGGACTGGAACGGAAGGCACTCCCCGCGTGAACCATTCACAGCAGCCACGCCCTGCCCGGCTCGCCGTCGGCGTCGTCGGAGCGGGCCGGGTCGGCCCGGCGCTGGCCCGCGCGCTCCAGCAGGCGGGCCACCGTCCCGTCGCCGTCTCAGGCGTGTCCGACGCCTCCGTGCGCCGCGCCGCGCGGATGCTGCCCGACGTGCCCCTGGTGCCGCCCGGGCAGGTCCTGGAGCTGGCCGACCTGGTCCTGCTGACCGTCCCCGACGACGCGCTGCCGTCGCTGGTGGAGGGCCTCGCGGAGACCGGGGCGATCCGGCCCGGCCAGCTCCTCGTGCACACCTCCGGCCGGTACGGGACCGCCGTGCTCGACCCGGCGCGCCGCGCGGGCGCCCTGCCGCTGGCCCTGCACCCCGCGATGACCTTCACCGGTACCGAGGTCGACGTGCAGCGGCTGGCCGGCTGCGCCTTCGGCGTCACCGCACCCGACGAGCTGCGGCTGGCCGCCGAGGCCCTGGTCATCGAGATGGGCGGGGAGCCCGAGTGGATCGCGGAGGAGAACCGCGCGCTGTACCACGCGGCCCTCGCCCTCGGTGCGAACCACCTGGTCACGCTGGTCGCCCAGTCCCTGGAACTGCTGCGCAAGGCCGGGGTCGGGCACCCCGACCGGATGCTCGGCCCGCTGCTCGGCGCGGCCCTCGACAACGCCCTGCGCTCCGGGGACGCGGCCCTGACCGGGCCGGTGGCCCGCGGTGACGCCGGGACGGTCGCCGCGCACGTCTCGGAGCTGCGCCGGCACGCGCCCGGCACGGTCGCCGGGTACCTGGCCATGGCCCGCACCACCGCAGACCGGGCCCTCGCGCACGGTCTGCTCAAGCCCGAACTCGCCGAGGACCTGCTCGGCGTACTCGCCGACACGGACCCTGACGGGGGCGATCAGTGACCGAGCTGCTGCTGCACACCGCCGATGAGCTGCACAAGCTGCCGCGCACCGGGCGGCGGGCCGTGGTGATGACCATGGGCGCCCTGCACGAGGGCCACGCCACCTTGGTCCGGACCGCCCGTGACCTGGCCGGGCCCGAGGGCCAGGTCGTCGTCACCGTCTTCGTCAACCCGCTGCAGTTCGGGGCGGGCGAGGACCTCGACCGGTATCCGCGCACCCTCGACGCGGACGTCGCGGTCGCCGCAGAGGCGGGCGCCGACGCGGTCTTCGCCCCCGCCGTCGAGGAGGTCTACCCGGGCGGGGACCCGCAGGTGCGGATCACCGCCGGCCCGATGGGCGAGCGCCTGGAAGGCGCCACCCGGCCCGGCCACTTCGACGGGATGCTGACCGTCGTCGCCAAGCTGCTCCACCTGACCCGCCCCGACCTGGCCCTCTTCGGCCAGAAGGACGCGCAGCAACTGGCCCTGATCCGGCGGATGGTGACCGACCTGAACTTCCCCGTCGAGGTGGTCGGCGTACCGACCGTCCGCGAGGAGGACGGCCTGGCGCTGTCGTCCCGCAACCGCTACCTCTCCCCCGCGGACCGGCAGACCGCGCTGGCGCTGTCGCGCGCCCTCTTCGCGGGGCGCGACCGGCTCGCCGCGCAGGCGGCGCTGCGGGCCCGCGCCGAGGCCGCCCCGGCCAGCGACGAGCGGGCCAGCGCCCTGGCCAGGCTGGGCGAGATCCGCGCCTCGGCGGACGCGCACGCCGTCTCGGCGGCGTGCACGGGCCTGCCGGACGCGGTACGGGCCGCGGCGGCCCACGTCCTGGCGGACGCGGCCCGCTCGGAGCCGCCGCTCGTGCTGGACTACCTGGCGCTGGTGGACCCGCAGGACTTCACCGAGGCCGGCCCCGACTTCACCGGGCGGGCCGTACTGGCCGTCGCCGCGAAGGTGGGCACGACCCGGCTGATCGACAACATCCCATTGGAATTCGGAGCACACTCGTGAGCACCCCTGGCAGAGGCCCCGCCGGCAGCACGGGCATACGGCTGCACGCGCCGGCGCCCGGCTGGTCCCTCGACGCCGATGTCGTGGTCGTCGGCTCCGGCGTGGCGGGCCTGACCGCCGCGCTGCGCTGCGCGGCCGCGGGCCGCCGTACCGTCGTGGTCACCAAGGCCCGGCTCGACGACGGCTCCACCCGCTGGGCCCAGGGCGGCATCGCCGCCGCCCTCGGCGAGGGCGACAGCCCGGAGCAGCACCTCGACGACACCCTGGTCGCCGGCGCCGGCCTGTGCGACGAGGAGGCCGTACGGCTGCTCGTCACCGAGGGCCCGGACGCGGTACGGCGGTTGATCGACACCGGCGCGGTGTTCGACACCTCCTCCGAGACCGGCGAGATAGAGCTGACCCGGGAGGGCGGCCACCACCGCCGGCGGATCGCGCACGCGGGCGGCGACGCCACCGGCGCCGAGATCTCGCGGGCGCTGGTCGAGGCCGTGCACGCCGCGGGCATAGAGACCGTCGAGAACGCGCTCGTCCTCGACCTCCTCCAGGACGCGCAGGGCCGCACGGCGGGTGTCACGCTGCACGTCATGGGCGAGGGGCAGCACGACGGCGTCGGCGCCGTCCACGCGCCCGCCGTGATCCTCGCGACCGGCGGCATGGGCCAGGTCTTCTCCGCGACGACCAACCCCTCGGTGTCCACCGGCGACGGCGTGGCGCTCGCGCTGCGCGCCGGAGCGGAGGTCTCCGACCTGGAGTTCGTGCAGTTCCACCCGACGGTGCTGTTCCTCGGCCCGGACGCCGAGGGGCAGCAGCCGCTGGTGTCGGAGGCGGTGCGGGGCGAGGGCGCGTACCTGGTCGACGCGGACGGCGTCCGCTTCATGACCGGCCAGCACGAGCTCGCCGAGCTCGCTCCGCGCGACATCGTCGCCAAGGGCATCATGCGCCGCATGCAGGAGCAGGGCGCGCGGCACATGTACCTGGACGCCCGGCACTTCGGCGCCGAGATGTGGGAGCAGCGCTTCCCGACGATCCTGGCCGCCTGCCGCTCGCACGGCATCGACCCGGTGACCGAGCCGATCCCGGTGGCGCCCGCCGCGCACTACGCCTCCGGCGGCGTCCGGACCGACCTGCACGGGCGCACCACCGTCCCCGGCCTGTACGCCTGCGGCGAGGTCGCGTGCACAGGCGTGCACGGCGCGAACCGGCTCGCCTCCAACTCCCTGCTGGAGGGCCTGGTCTTCGCCGAGCGGATCGCCGACGACATCACCGCGCAGGAGTACGGCGGGGGCGGCCCGGGCGTCCCGGTCCCCTCGACCGGTCCGCTGCAGCCCGCCGGGGCCCGCTACGAGGTCCAGCGGATCATGACGGACGGTGCGGGCGTGCTGCGCTCCGCCGCGTCGCTGGCCGCGGCGGCCGAGGCCCTGGAGGGGCTGTACGCCACCGCCCTGAACGAACTCGAAGCGCACGGCAAGACCGCCGAGCCGGGTGTGGACACCTGGGAGGCCACGAACCTGCTGTGCGTGGCGCGGGTCCTGGTCGCCGCCGCGCAGCGCCGCGAGGAGACCCGCGGCTGCCACTGGCGCGAGGACCACCCCGACCGGGACGATGCCCGGTGGCGCCGCCACCTGGTGGTCCGGCTCTCGGCCACCGAGAAGCGGGCCCTCGTCGTCGTACCCACCGACTCCGCGGACTTCCCGTCCGTGCACCCCCTGAGCACCCCGAGCCTGGAGCAGTGACCGTGAGCACCCCCGAACTTCCCCTCATCGACCAGAACGACGGCGGCTGCGGCGACGACTGCGCCTGCGGCGACGGCGAGGAGAGCGGCCTCGACCCGGCGCTGGCCCAGCTGCTCGCGGACGCGGGCCTGGACCCGATCGAGGTCGAGGACATCGCCCACATGGCGCTCTCCGAGGACCTCGACGGCGGTGTGGACGTCACCACCGTGGCGACGGTCCCCGAGGAGGCCGAGGCCGTCGCCGACTTCGTCGCCCGCGAGGACGGCGTCGTGGCGGGCCTGCGCATCGCCGAGGCGGTGTTCTCCGTGGTCTGCACGGAGGCCTTCGAGGTGGAGCGGCACGCGGAGGACGGCGACACCGTCAAGGCCGGCGAGGTGCTGCTGTCGGTCCGCGCCCGTACCCGCGACCTGCTGACGGCCGAGCGCAGCGCGCTGAACATCCTGTGCCGGCTCTCGGGCATCGCGACGGCCACCCGCCGCTGGGCGGACGTCCTGGAGGGCACCAAGGCCAAGGTGCGCGACACCCGCAAGACCACGCCGGGCCTGCGCTCGCTGGAGAAGTACGCCGTCCGCTGCGGCGGCGGCGTCAACCACCGCATGTCGCTGTCGGACGCGGCGCTGGTCAAGGACAACCACGTGGTCGCCGCGGGCGGTGTCGCGCAGGCCTTCAACGCGGTGCGCGAGGCCTTCCCGGAGGTCCCGATCGAGGTCGAGGTCGACACGATGCACCAGGTCCGCGAGGTCCTGGACGCGGGCGCTGACCTGATCCTGCTGGACAACTTCACCGTCCCGGAGACCGAGGAGGCCGTCACGCTGGTGGCCGGCCGCGCGGTGCTGGAGTCCTCGGGCCGGCTGACCCTGGACACGGCGCGGGCGTACGCGGAGACCGGCGTGGACTACCTGGCGGTCGGCGGTCTGACGCACTCCTCGCCGATCCTGGACATCGGTCTCGATCTGCGCGAGGCGGTGTAACCGGTGCTCCTCACCATCGACGTAGGCAACACCCAGACGGTCCTGGGCCTGTTCGACGGTGACGAGATCGTCGAGCACTGGCGGATCTCGACCGACCCGCGGCGCACGGCCGACGAGATGGCCGTGCTGATGCAGGGCCTGATGGGCATGCACCCGATGCTCGGCAGCGAGCTCGGCGACGGGATCCACGGCATCGCGATCTGCTCGACGGTGCCGTCGGTCCTGCACGAGCTGCGCGAGGTCACCCGGCGCTACTACGGCGACGTGCCGGCGGTGCTGGTGGAGCCTGGCATCAAGACGGGCGTGCCGATCCTGATGGACAACCCGAAGGAGGTCGGCGCGGACCGCATCATCAACGCGGTCGCGGCGGTCGAGCTCTACGGCGGCCCGGCGATCGTGGTCGACTTCGGTACGGCGACCACCTTCGACGCGGTGTCCGCGAAGGGCGAGTACGTGGGCGGGGTGATCTCGCCGGGCATAGAGATCTCGATGGAGGCGCTCGGCGTACGCGGCGCCCAGCTGCGCAAGATCGAGCTGGCCCGGCCGCGCCACGTGATCGGCAAGTCGACGGTCGAGGCGATGCAGTCGGGCGTGATCTACGGTTTCGCGGGCCAGGTCGACGGGGTCGTGGCCCGGATGGCCAAGGAGCTGGTCGGGCCGCACGGCGATCCGGACGACGTCCGGGTCATCGCGACCGGCGGTCTGGCCCCGATGGTGCTGGGCGAGTCGTCGGTGATCGACGACCACGAGCCGTGGCTGACGCTGATCGGGCTGCGGCTGGTGTACCAGCGCAACGCGCCGAACTTCGAGTGACGCCGCCGGGAGGGGGGCCGCGGATACGGCCGCCCTCCCGGTCAGGCGCGGACTTCGACCCACAGCAGCTTTCCCCCGGCGTCCCCGTACAGCCCCGTCCCGCCGAGCGGATAGCCGCCCCAGTTGGCGGCGTACGCCCGTACGAGGAACAGCCCGCGGCCCCGCTCGGCGCCCGACTGCGGTGGTGCGACGGGAGCGTCCGCTCCGAAGGGCGCAGGGATGTGCGGATTGCTGTCCCAGACGCTGACACGCAGCCGGGTGGACCCCATGGCCCGCAGCCGGAGCGTGTACGGGCCGTCGGAGTAGAGGTAGGCGTTGGCCAGCAGCTCACCGGCCAACAGCTCGGCCGTCTCCGCGAGTTCGCTCATCGCGTGCGTCCGGAGTACGGACCGCAGGGTCTGGCGGGCGAGGCCGGGGGCGCGGGGATCTTGCGGGAGTTGCAGGCTGTAGGCCCACGACGGAGATACGGTGGCAGGCATGGAAGTCTCCGATCCCGGAGGGGTGTTGGTGGCATGCGCTTGCTGCCCGGTGACCGTGCCGCTCCGTCGAGCGGGGTACTTCCGGGCGGGGTGGCCTGCGTCCCAGACTAGGGGTCGAGCAAGTGTTATTTGCGCAGATCCCATGGGATCCAGGCCCTCATTCGCTCGTGTGAGTGAGACAGTCGCCGGGAGGGAGTGCAATGGCAGGGCGGGTAGCACTGACGGCCCGACGCATCCGCGTCGCCGTTGAGCTGCGCAAGTTGCGGGAACGCTCTGGGCTCACGACGACCGAGGCCGCACGTCAACTCGGCACCAGTCAGGGCCAGCTGAGCAATGTGGAGACGGGCAGGTTCGGAGTCAGTCCCGAACGCGTCCACGCCATGGCACAGGTGTACTCCGTCTGTGACCCCCTGCTCGTCGACGCACTGGCCGCCATGGCAGGCGATCGCACGAAGGGCTGGTGGGAGCAGTACAGGGGGATCCTGCCGCCTGGCCTCCTCGACCTCGCCGAGCTGGAGCACCACGGTCTGGCGCTGCGCGCCGCCTACACCGTCCACGTGCCCGGCCTGCTGCAGACAGCGGAGCACGCCCGGGAGATCTTCGGGCACGTGCTGCCGCCGCTGCCCCAGGGGGACGTTGAGCAGCGCGTGGCCCACCGCATCAAGCGGCAGGAGGTACTCCACCGCGACGACCCGATCCCGTACACCGCGATCATCCACGAGGCAGCCCTGCGGATGAAGTTCGGCGGGCACGCCGTCGTGCGGGCCCAGTTGGCCCACCTGCTGGAGATGGGGGAGCTGAGCCATGTCCGGATTCTGGTGATCCCCTTCGACGCGGGTTCCTTTCCCGGGTCGGGCCAGTCGATCTACTACGTCCACGGGCCCGTGCCGCAGCTCGACACCGTCCACCTCGACCAGTCCCACGGCCCGGCACTGGTCGACGCCGAGGCCCAGCTCGCCAAGTACCGGCTGCTTCTGGACCGCATGGAGGGCGCAGCCCTCACATGCGGGAAGAGCCGGGATTTCATCCACAGCATCCTGCGCGCCCTGTGAACGGAGAAGTCCCCATGACTCGGCTCAGCTGGCGAAAGTCGTCGTTCTGCCAGGAGGGAGAGGCCTGCGTGCACGTTGCGACGACCGCCCGGAACGCGGCCGTGAAGGTGGCCGGCAGCGCCGACCCCGGCGAGGACCACCTCACCGTCTCCCCCGCCGCGTGGTCGGCCTTCCTCCAGGCGGTCAAGGGTGCCCCGGGGGTGCGACAGGGCTGATCCAGGGCCGGGCAATGGCGGACGGTCTGCCTGCACGGGTCGGCAGTCACCGTCCGGCGGTCACCGGTCACTCCCGGGCACGGTTCAGCACGGGTGCGGGCGGGTCAGCATCCGGCGCAGGGCGGCACGCCAGGGGTGGCGGGCCTCGCCGCCGTCCATGACGGCCCGGAACTGCTGGTAGGAGCGGGCCGCGCGGACCACGGCGACGTCGTCCCGGCCGGGCGGCGGGGGCATCGGGGCGCCGTGCTGGGACGCGCGGTAGGTGTCGACGAGGTACTGCTCGATCGCTGTCATGCATCCACCCTCACCCCGTCGGCCCCGGCGCGCACGACGGTTGACGTTCCCCGTCAAACGTCCCCGGCCGAAAGCCTCCCGGGCGCCGACGACCACTCGTCCGGCCGCCGGGCCGGGGCCCGCGCGGCCACCCGTACGGCGGCGCCGAGCGGCCGGAGCGGACGTCTCCGACGTGCGGGAACGTACAGAATGGCCCGATGAGCGTCACCATCGACATCGCCGGGCTCCCCAGTGAGCGGATCACCTTCGCGCCGTCCCCGCTCGCGGAGCTCTGCATGGCCCTGCACGCTCTCTCGCAGCCGGGACACCACCCGCGGCTCACCTCCTGGACCACCGCCACCTCGGCCTCGCTCGATCCGTGTCTCGCGGACCGTCTGCTGGAGGCCGAGTTCCTGTGGCGCAGCTCCTTCTCCGACATCTTCATGCCCTTCGCCGGACTCCCCGGGGAGTCCGGGCGGCCGGCGGCGACGCTGGCCGAGGAGCTCGACGTACTGGACCGGCTGGACGACGAGCGGTTCGTGGCGGCCGCGCTGGAGCACTGCTGGCTGGCGCTCTACGACGAGGGCGGCTTCCCGTCGCCGCTGCACGACCCGGCGGCGCGGGCCAGGGCCCTGGAGACGGCCGCCGCGCGCGGCCCAGGGCAGCTGGGCTTCTCCCTGCGCCTGCTGGACGACCCCGGCGCGGTACGGGTATGGCTCCGGCGGCTGCTGGAGGACTGCGACGAGGCGTTCTTCGCCGAGACGTGGAAGCGCCTGGAGCCCGGGCAGAGCGCCGACGCCCGGCACAAGGCCGAGCTCCTGCGCCGCAAGGGGCTGCGGGCCGCGCTGGAGGACGTCTCGACGGCCCTGAGCGTCGACGAGGGCCTCACCACCATCACCGCCGACAAGATGGTCCACGGGACCACCACGGCCACCGATCCCCGAATAGGCAGCGGCCTCGTCTTCGTGCCGACCAACTTCGGCTGGCCGCATCTGCTGGTGCTGCACGCGCCGCAGTGGCTGCCGGTCGTCCACTACCCGCTCGGCACCCCCGAACCGGCCTCCGGGCCGGGCTCGGTGGAGCTGCTCCAGCGGCGGATGGAGGCGCTGGCGCACCCGATGCGGATGCGGCTGTGCCGGAGTCTGGCCCGGGCCCCGTACACGACGGGCGAACTGGCGAACGTGTACGGGATCACCGCGCCGGAGGTGTCGCGGCACCTGGCCGTCCTGAAAAAGGCCGGTCTGATGCATACGCGGAGACAAGGCCGCTATGCCCAGCACCAGTTGGATCTGGGCGCTGTTGCGCGTATCGGCTCCGACTTCATCGAGGGCATCCTCCGCTAGGACCAATCAGCGCGCGGATGGCCGGATTTGACCGGCCCAGAGTCACCGATATACGGAATTCATAAACCGAAGTCAGCGAAAACTCTGGCCATGATGGCTACTTGCTGTCTAACGTGCGCTCACTGTTCCCCCACGTAACGCGCACCGCGTCCGCAAGGCCGGTCCGTCGTGTTCCGCCGCGCTGTGCCCTGCTCCGCTTTGTCGTGCCCCGCTACGCCTGCCCTGCTCGCCTCTGTCGTGGAAGGACCTTCATGCCCTCACGTCGTATAGCCGCAGCAACCGCCGCCCTGGCAGTCGCGGCCCTCGTCTCACCGCTGCTGCTCGCCGGACCGGCCGGCGCCACCAGCCCGCAGAGCGACGCCGCCCGCGGCGACGCGCTGGCCCGCAAGCTGGTCAAGAACGCGACCGGCAAGGGAGCCTTCAACCACCTCAAGGTCCTGCAGTCGATCGCCGACTACAACAACGGCAACAGGGCGGCCGGCTCCAAGGGCCACGAGCAGTCGGCCAAGTACGTCGAGGCCGTGATGAAGGCGGCCGGCTACAAGGTCACGCGCAACGAGTTCGACTTCGTGTACGTCGAGACGCTCTCCGAGAAGCTCACGGTGAACGGTGCGAACGGGCGCGACGTCCCGATGCACCTGATGACGTACACGACGAGCACCCCCGAGGGCGGCGTGACGGCCGAGGTCGCCGTCGCCCCGGTCGACGCGGACGGGACGAACGGCTGTGAGCCGGGCGACTTCGCCGCCGGCGCCTTCACCGGCAAGATCGCCCTGGTCAAGCGCGGCGGCTGCACCTTCGCGGCCAAGCAGGCCAACGCGGCCGCGGCCGGCGCGGTCGGCGCGGTCATCTACAACAACACCGCGGGCGCCCTGAACGGCACCATAGGAGACCCCAGCGCGGGCAAGGTCCCGACGGGCGGCATCACCCAGGAGGACGGCGAGAAGCTGGCCGCCGAGGCCGCCGCCGGTCCGGTCGAGCTCACCCTCGACATCCGCGAGCTGCGCGAGAACCGCAAGACCTTCAACGTCATCGCCGAGACCAAGGGCGGCGACGAGAACAACACCGTCTTCCTCGGCGCGCACCTCGACTCCGTCGCGGCCGGCCCGGGCATCAACGACAACGGCTCCGGCTCGGCGGGCATCCTCCAGGTCGCCCAGCGCCTCGCGAGTGAGCAGAAGAAGGTCAAGAACAAGGTCAAGTTCGCCTGGTGGTCTGCGGAGGAGTTCGGCCTGCTCGGCTCCGAGGCGTACGTCGCCGGTCTGACGGACGCGCAGAAGAAGCAGATCAAGCTCTACCTGAACTTCGACATGATCGCCTCGCCGAACGCCGCGTACTTCGTCTACGACGGCGACGACTCCGACGGCGTCGGCGCGGGCCCCGGCCCGGAGGGCTCCGCCCAGCTGGAGAAGGGGATCACCGACTTCCTCGACTCGAAGAAGATCCCGCACGCGGGCACGGACTTCTCCGGCCGCTCGGACTACGGCCCGTTCATCGAGGTCGGCATCCCGTCCGGCGGCACCTTCACCGGCGCCGAGGGCATCAAGACGCCCGAGGAGGCCGCGAAGTTCGGCGGTCAGGCCGGTGTCGCCTACGACGTGAACTACCACGGCAAGGGTGACGACATCACCAACATCGACCACAAGGCGCTCGACATCAACGTCGACATCATCGCGGACGCGGTCGGCCACTACGCCCACGACCTCGCCCCGCTGTCGAAGCCGGTCGTGTCGACGCCGACCCCCGGCGGCAGCGGCGGTGGCGGCGGCCTCCACACGGGCCACGACGAGGTCACGCAGTAGTAGTCGCACACCGACGGCCGAGGGGGCCGGGATCCCGCGAACGGGATCCCGGCCCCCTCGCCGCTCCTAGGGTCTGTATCGAGTTGCCCCGTGGAGCAAGGAGCGGCGTTCGGTGCGTGCCCTCGGCGTGCGGGACGCATGTCCTCGTAGCGGAGCTACTAG
>NZ_JBHXAG010000038.1:0-47815 GCF_042726555.1 Streptomyces sp. NPDC060232
CCGCCGCCCTGTGCGTATCTCACGGTCCAGGGCTACCGGAGCGGACCGGCCGCCGTCATGCGAACGGCTCCGACATCACCCAATCAAGTTCAGTAGTCAGTTGATAAGCCTTCCTCCGAACTGCTGCCGCAGAGGTTGACCCTCGTCCGACTGCGTCGCAGTCAGTGAGCCATTTCCAACCTCACGCTGACGCGTGGTGAAGGACACGAACGGCCTGGACGATCGCGGTGATGCGGTTGGTGCTGCAGCGGAGCTTCCGCAGAAGGCGCCAGCCCTTCAGAGTGGCCATGGCCTGCTCGGCGAGGCAGCGGATCTGGGCGTGCGTGCTGTTGTGCCTACGCTGCCACCGCTTGAGGCGACGGCCTCGGAACGGGACGCGGACGGGGGGCCGGCCCCCTGGTACGCCTTGTCCGTCCAGCACTTCAGCTCGGCCGCGGCGAGCGCGTCGATGATCCCGTGGGTCCGTGCGGCGGTCAGGTCGTGGACGGACCCGGGCAGGGCGGGTGACGCCCACAGCAGCCGTCCGAATGGATCGGTGAGGACCTGGACGTTCATGCCGTGGCGCTTGTGTTTCCCGGAGTAGTACGGGGTGGCTTCGTTCACTTCAAGCGGCAGCGTTTGTATGCCGGTTTGGGCAGCGGTTGGTGATCTTGCAGCTGGTGGATGTTCGCGAGAAGTGACGGCAGTGCCTGAACGCTAGACCGCGTCTCGGCCATGAGCCCTCGGCTGGGGGCCAACCGATTGGCTGCCATATCCTTCTGCCGTGGCGAACTGGCAACGATCACTGCGTGACGCGTTCTGGGCCTGGGATCGCGCCCTGGGTGGGCAGCGGCGTCCGACTCGCATCCAGAAATGGGTGGCCCGGCACCCGATCCTCGTCGGCCTCTCCATGGCTGTTCCCTTCACGCTCTTCTTCTTGATGCTGTCGCGTGAGGAGGAGCCCGACGATCCCCTGTTCGCAGGGTTCGCCGGGCTGGCCTTGGGACTGATTTTCGGCCTTACGGCAGTCTCCGAGCGGTTCCGCCAGCGTCGACTCAAGCGTCTGGGGATGTGGGACGGATCCTGAGCCGGGCAGGCACTGGCGTGGTGGCCTATGCCTCGTTCTGTGCGGAAACTTACGAGTGCAGGAGGAGGGTGGGGATGACGCGAAATCCGAGGGTCGACTTCTTCGACAGCCCAGGTTGGATGTGCTTGTGCATCTTGTTCTACGGGTGGACAGCAGCCAGTAGCAGCACCGCGCCCTGGCTGAGGGTTGTCACGGCGGTCCTTCTGGCCGCGTGGGTGGTGTTGCTGGCGAGGCACTTTTTGCGACGTGCCCGTGGCCGTCAGTCTTCGGAGCACCCGGACGAATCGGCATCCTGAAGACGTCCGTGTCTCGACGGCCCGCCATGTATTGATCGTCGTCCGGACTGCCTGATGGGCATGTCCATGTAGAAATGCGGGGTGTGGAGAGAGAGCCGTACCTCAGCGACTTATCGGACGAGCAGTGGGCGTTAATCGAGCCGATGATCACGGCCTGGAAACAGGACCGGGTGGCGCGGTCGGCGACCGGGGATCCCGGGTCCTGTGACCTGCGGGAGGTCGTGAACGCGATCTTCTATCAGAACCGGACGGGCTGTCAGTGGCGATTGCTGCCGCATGACTTCCCGGCCTGGTCAGCGGTGTTCTACTACTTCGGCCTGTGGCGCCAGGACGGGCTTGACCAGCGGATCCAGGAACTCCTGCGCTGTCAGGTGCGGGAGAAGGCCCGCCGATTAGAGGACCCGTCCCTCGTGATCATCGACACCCAGTCCGTCCGCGCCGCGGCGGGTGTTCCCAGGACCACGACGGGGCTGGACGCGAACAAGAAAGGTCTCGGGGCGCAAGCGGGGACTGGCCCTTGCGGACCGGCGTGGGTGATCGTCAGGTGATCCACATGGCCACTGACGGCCACGGCGCCCGTGGCCGACGCGATCGCGTCACCGCTGTCCCTGATGGAAGAGGCCGCGAAATCGCTCCTCGAAGGGGATGAACGCTGCTTGCTTCGGCGCCACCTCATGTCGCGTCCGGCCTTGGCGCTACCTGCACGGCCACGCTAATCGGTGTAGTCGATGCCGGTGCCGGCGTTGCTACCCGCGCCACGCGCGATAGCGTCACCGGTGCCCTGAACCCGAGCGGTGCCAGGGCTGCCGTCACCACGGCGCCGTACACCCGTATGGGCTTGCCCGCCGCCAATGGCTTCTGCCCGTCCTGTCTGCGTCGCGGTGTCCCCAGACGCGCCTGCCGTGTCCGCCCGAGACTGGGCCCATGCCCACACCAGCGCCGCGACTCCGGTGGCGGCCTGAATCGACGCGCCCACGACTCCTGCGGTGTCCGGTCCGTCAAGCAACCAGATGACAGGAGTCGAGACGATTCCCACCATCGCGACGACCATCACCGCGATCCGCTGCTTCCTCGACACAGAAGTCCCCCTCTCCCGTACGAACCCACTCGACGCAGCCACGAGCGCCGAGAACCGCCGTCCTGCAAGGCGGTTCCATACTCCGGGAAGACTCCCCGCCTGTCGGGCGAACCGCACAGATTTTCCGGCGCTGCCTCGGCCCACGCCACACGGCGCAACCAGCACCAGGGGCCGCACCTGCCGAGTACCAGGGGAACCGACGCAGCCAGGACCTAGTGCTGTGACCGGGATGGTTCGCCGGGTTGCTCGTCGTGCTGGTTGGAAATGACTTCTCCAGCCAGTGTGGGGAGGCGGGATGGCGCAACCGGTCCGGGTTCGCAGGCTGACCGAGCAGGAGGGGCAGAAACTCCAGCACATCGTCCGCCGAGGCAGTAGCAGCTCGGTACGGTTCCGGCGGGCGATGATGCTGCTGGCCTCGGCCGGCGGCAGCACGGTCCCGGTCATAGCCCGTCTGGTCCAGGCGGACGAGGACACCGTCCGCGACGTGATCCACAAGTTCAACGAGATCGGGCTCGCATGCCTCAACCCTCGATGGGCGGGAGGCCGGCCCCGCCTTCTCGATCGTGACGACGAGGACTTCGTCGTCCAGACGGCCACCACCCGCCCAACCGTGCTGGGCAAGCCCTTCACCCGCTGGTCGATCCGTAAGCTCGCCGATCACCTGCGCAGGAACACTGCCCGGCCCGTCCGGATCGGCCGCGAGGCTCTGCGGTGCTTACTGTCCCGCCGCGGGATCTCCTTCCAGCGCACGAAGACCTGGAAGGATTCCCCGGACCCGGACTTCGACGCGAAGCTCGCCCGAATCGAGTACGCGATCAACCAGCGGCCCGACCGCACGTTCGCGTTCGACGAGTTCGGACCGCTGGGCATCCGCCCGACCGCTGGCTCGTGCTGGGCAGAACAGGGCCGGCCAGACCGACTGCCTGCAACGTTCCGTCGAACCCACGGGATCACCTATTTCCACGGCTGCTACTCCGTCGGCGACGACCAGATGTGGGGGATCAACCGGCGCCGCAAGGGCATCGACCACACCTGGGCGGCCCTGCGAACCATCCGGGCCGCCCGCCCGGACGGCGCCCCGATCTACGTGATCCTCGACAACCTCTCCGCCCACACGAACTGGCGGATGAAAAGGTGGGCGGCCAAGAACAAGGTCGAGCTGTGCTTCACCCCGACCTACGCCTCCTGGGCCAACCCCATCGAGGCCCACTTCGGACCCCTGCGGCAGTTCACCCTGGCCAACTCCCACCACCCCAACCACACGGTCCAGACCCGGGCCCTGCACGCCTACCTGCGCTGGCGCAACCAGAACGCCCGCCACCCCGATGTCCTCGCAAACGGCACCCGCGCGAAGACCGTCCTGACCGACGTCGGCCCGATTCTCGCGGGCTGGCAGGAGAACCCCAACCCCGCCCTGAGCTACATTCCCCTGTGCAACCTCGTCAACGGGTGCCGCGCGTATGCGCAGCACTTCATCGAGCACCCGGCCACCGGGAGCCGCTGGGGCGTCTGCGCGGCCTTCCACACGGTCGACGTGGTGGCGGACAGCCTCAAGCACAAGATCGCCAACGCTGTTGAGGTGGCCGCGTACCTGGCTGAGGACGCCCTCTCCGGCTGACCGGGGCGGGGTCCGCGGCCGCGCCGCGGACCCCGAGGCTCAGCGCCGGGGGCGTGACGACGCCGCCCCGGCCGTCTCACCCGCGGGTCGGCCGTGGCAGCCGACCGGCACCGACAACACACCACAAGCCCAGGGAGTCCCGTCATGGCCCGTATCACCTTCGTCGCCTCCACCGGTTGCACCCGCACGAGCGAGACCCGCCACTACACCCACGCCGTCATCGCCGACCGCCGCGACGGCGAGGTGGGCCGCATCGTGCACACCTGGTCCATGTCCGCGGCCAACGTCGCCAGGGCTGCCCGGACCGCCGAGCGCGCGGGCTGGCAGAACGTCACGGTCGAGGAAGTGACCGTCCAGGAGAAGCCAGCCCGCACCCGCAAGGCGGCGTCGAAGCAGGCGCCCGCCACCGTCCAGCCGGCCCCGGCCGCCGAGCGCGAGCCGCTCGTCCACTACTCCGTCCGTCCGGCCGCAGGCGGATCCTTCGACGTCGTCAACACCTCGGGCCTGGTCGTCTCCCGCGACTGGCAGACCGAGGCCGGCGCCCAGGAGCGCGCCGACTACATGAACGCCCAGGAGAGGCGCAAGCGCGCCGAGGGCGCCCTGACCGAACCGCAGCGGCGGGTGTACGCCGTGGTCAAGCGCGACGGCTCCATCGGCGCCGGATACGGGCACAACCTCACCGCCGTCCGGAGCCTGCACGCCGCAGGCCTTATCAAGCTCGCCGAGTACGGCGCGGGCTCCTGGAACGCCGTCCTCGTCCCGCCGCCCGCCGCCGGCCCGGCCGAGGCCGCTCCGGCGGCCGGTGCGGGCGTACTGCCCCGGGACGCCGAACACTCGGCGGCCGCCGCCGCGGTGACGGCCCTGGCCGGACAGCCGCTCGCCGACGTCAACGGCCCCGACGACCTCGGCGAGGTGGCCGGCTACTGGGTCCGGCCGGACGGCACCAGCGGCCGCCTGGCCGTCACCTGGGTCGAGAGCGGCAGGCAGACCACCGACGCCGACGGGCGGCCGCCCCTGGCCCGGCTGAGCGTCGCGAAGGAGCTGTTCGAGCGCACCGAAGGCTGGCTCGTCGAGCCCGGTGAGCACTCCTCCCTGCACGTCTGGCACGTGCCGACCCTGGATGCCGCGGCCAAGCAGGACGCCGCCACCGACCAGGCACAGGGTGCGATCACCGACACCTGGACCATCACCCACACCGGCCTGCCCGAAGGGCGCTGCTTCCTGAGGGTCGAGGCCCCCGACTCCGACACGGCCTTCGAGGCCGCCCTGGCCACCCGCGCCGGCCGACTGGTCCAGTGGTCCCGGGTGTGAGGTCGTGGGCAGGGTCCTGACCCTGCTGGGCGGGATCGTGGTGCTGGCGGGTGCGTGGCGTTCGGGCGTCCGGCACCTCCCGCCGTCTGCTCCCGCTCCACCACCACCCCCGCCACCGTGCCCGGCAAGGCCGCGCCCGCGGAACCCGCCGTGCCCGCGTACGGGCAGCAGCCCGCACCGGCCAGGGCGTGGGGCGTGTGCGGTGATGGTGACGGCGGGCAGGCAGCGCCGGTCCGGAGGCAGCGCGGCGGCGGGGCTCGTGGTGGCCACTGCCGGCTGGTGGGCATGGTGGTCTGGGGGTGGGTACGATCGCGCGTCGGTGTGGGTGCAGGCGGGGGAGGCGTGTGGTGGACGAGTTGTATGAGGTGGCGCAGGAGTCCGGGGCGGAGTACGCCGAGGAGCGTTTCGCGGAGCTGGCGCGGTTCCTGTTCGCCCGGACGGATCCTCTGCTGCTGGACCGTCCTGTGGGTGCCGGTGCGGACCGGGCGGTGCAGGCTCTCAACGATGTGGTGCGTGTGCTGCTGGGGCAGGCGAGGGCGTTTCGGGAGTGGGACAACGAGCCCGCCCTTGCGGGGGCGTGGGACAGCCTGTGCGTGATCGCCGCGCAGTGGCGGCACGATCCGGACTTCCTGGAGGCATGGGAACTCGAGTGAGCCGCCCGCGGCCCACGCCTCGCGATGCACACGGTCGTCCGCGCCTTTGAGGCCCGGTGGGGGCTGACGGCGATGTCGCCGCAGGACCGCACTGCGGTGCGCCGCCCGTCGACGGGGGAGAAGGCGAAGGCCGACCGGCGGGGCCTGCTGGAGACCGCCCGGGAGTCCCTGCAGCGCACCGTCCGGACCGCGGCCGCACTCGCCCACGACGACGCCGACTTCCTCGACCGGCTCCGCGACGCCGGTCTCCGAGTGCGCGAGCTCTGTGCCGACGGCGGCGGCCTGGCCGGACACCGGCTTGGCGCGCGGCGCCTGAGGGAAGCGCACCTGTCCCGTACCGTCGGCGAGCGGGCCCGGCACGTGGCCGCCGGCCAAACCGGCACCGTCGAAGCAGTGGACGTGCGGATGACCGGCGGCCGCGCGTACCGGGACGGCGTGACCGTCGCCGTTGACGGCTGCTCCCGCAAGACCGCGCGCTCCCTGGAATGGGAGCCCCTGTCGACGGCCGAGGCCCTCGAGGCTGCCTGCTGACGGCCCCCGCCCGGCCCCACGGGGCCGGGCGGCTCCCCGCGCGGTCGGCGCGGGAGCGGCAGTGGTGGGGCCGGTGCCGGGAGTCGAGGCGGCGGGTGCCGGTGTGACGGGTGCGGGGGTGTCCTTCGCGGTGTCCGGCCCGCGACCTGCCAGCCGACGATCATCCGCGAGTACACGTCCAGGACGAACGCCACATACGCCCATCCCGACCAGGTGCGGACATAGGTCATGTCCGCCACCCACAGCTGATCAGGCCGCGAGGCGGTGAAGTCGCGGTCGACCAGGTCCGGCGGACGCGGCGCCGACGGCTCTGGAACCGTGGTCCGGCGCCGCCGGCCACGGATGACGCCCTCCAGGCCCAGCTCGGCCATCAGCCGCTCGACGGTGCAGCGGGCCACCTCGACGCCCTTGCGCCCCAGGGCCCGCGTGATCCGGCGGGCACCGTAGGTGCCGCCCGACTCGGCATGAATCTCTTCGATCAGCGGCATGAGCTGTTCGTCCCGGAGCCGGCGGGCCGACTTCGGCCGCTTCTTGCGGGCGAAGTATGTCGACGGGGACAGCTCCAGCACCCGGCAGACGGGATCGACCCCGAGGCCGTGTCCACGCAGGTGGTCGATCACCTGCTCGGCCTCGTCCGGGGACGGTTGATCTCCTGGGCAAAGAACACCGAGGCGGCTTTCAGGATCTCGTTTGCCCGCCTCAACTCTGCGACTTCCCTGCGGAGTTGCTTCAACTCGTCGAGCTCGGCGGTGGTGAGCCGGTCATCCCGCTCGCCGCGGTCGGCTTCGGCCTGGCGGACCCAGCCGCGCAGGGCTTCCTTGTGGATGCCCAGGTCCTTCGCGACGTGCGCGATCGGGCGGCCGGTGCTGCGGACCTCACGGATCGCGCGCTCGCGGAGCTCGTCTGGGTATTTACGGGGTGCTGCCATGGTGCTGGTGGATCTCCTTCGCCAGGACGGTAACCCTGGCATCAGGGACTCCACAAATCTCAGTACAGCTCACATCGGGCAGCCCCGCTTTTCAGCCATGAGGCACGACTTCGCCGGAGGCGGTGGAGCAGCAGTCCACGCGCGGCTCACCGGCCGTTCTGGCTGAAGCCGGAGCAGCGATTTCCAGTCGCGGGACCGATATTTCATTGACGTGTACAGCGATAACGACCCAAGATCGTTGGGGTCTTTACTGATGTACGCCCGCGACTTCAGAACCTGGGCTCGTGGGTGCGGCTACGGGGGAAACATGACTGCCTTCGCGGGGCGCCGAGTGCTGCCCTTGACGCGTCAACAACGAGCCATGTGGGCGGCGCAGCGGCTGAGCGCCGGCGATGCCTACAACATTCCGGTCGTCCATCGGTTGGCCGGCCCGCTGGACGAGGCCGCTCTGGACCGGGCCCTGTGCCGGCTTGTCGCCCGCCATCCGGTGTTGCGCTCCCGCCCCGACGCACAAGGCGTGTTATCGCAGGTCAGCGACAAGATACCGGACCGCTTACTGCGAGTGCACGAGGTTCCGGGCCAGGACGGGCACGCCTGCGCGGCCGAGGTGGCCCGTACGCCCTTCGACGCCGACGCCCCGTTGCGACTGCGCGCGGACCTCTTCCGCAGTGGTCCGCAGGACGCCGTCCTGCTGTTGCTGCTGGACCACATCGCCGTGGACGCGCCATCCGTGGGGCTGCTCCTGAACGACTTGTCCGCCCTCTGCTCCGCCCCCGCGGACCGTGGCGCGGGGGCTCTCGACGGCGGTGAACAGGACGGGTACTTCGCGTATGCGATCGCGCAGAAGAACTATGAAGAGTCGCCCGAAGGAAGCCAGGACCAGGATTTCTGGGCCGATTACCTACGAGGCGTGACCACCGCGCCGACAGCCCCGGAACGCTCGGCCGAAGGCGGGTCGGGCCCGCACACCTCCTCGGTCGGCGTACCGCTGCCGGAGGACCTCCGCCACCGCTGCGAGCAACGGGGCATCACGCCGTTCACCGCCCTGCTCGGTGCCTACTCGCTCACCCTGCAGCACTACTTCCGCACCGATGACATCGTTATCGGATACCCCGCCGTCGACTGGCGTCGCTCCCAGTACCCGCACACGGTCGGGCTGTACTCCGAGATGCTCCCCTTCCGCCCGCCCGCCCGGCAGGACAGGACCGCGGACGCGTACATCGACGAGGTCCAGGACTCGGTGCTTGACTGCCTGGCCCATCAGGGCGGTTCGCTCACGAAGGCGTGGGCGGCCGTACGCAGCGGGACGCAGTCCGTCTCTGCCTCGGTGTTCCCCGCCCTCATGTCGTTCAATGAGGCGACCGCCGACGAAGTACTGCGCCTGCCGGGCGTGGATGCGCGGCGCGTCCCCATGGTTCCGCGCGACGGCAAGGCGGGCCTGCTGCTGTCCGTCAACGCCGACGGCGCCGGCTTCACCGGCCGGCTGGACTTCGTACGGGACCAGTACCCCGCCCACGCCGCCCGGAGCATCGCGCTCGCGGTCGGGACCGTCCTCGAACAAGTGCTGGCCACCCCCGGTCCCTCCGCGCTCCGCGTGGCGCTGGCCGGCGACGAGCATCGGACGGGTGCGGCCGCGCAGGGCCGCCCCGAGCCGGAGGCCCCGTCCCCACCGCCGGTGGTCGCAGCCTTCGCGGAGCAGGTGGCGGCCAGGCCCGGGGCCACCGCCCTCATCGAGGGCGAGAGCACCATGACCTACCAGGACCTGGACGACGACAGCCGTCGCCTGGCCGCACGGATCGCCGCGCTGGGACTGCCCGGGCGCAGCACCGTGGCGCTCTGCCTGCCGCGCTCCGCCGCGTTCGTCGTCGCCGCCCTGGCCGTGCTCCGCGCCGGCATGGCCTACCTGCCCGTCGACATGTCCCAGCCGCCCCGAAGGCGCTCCTTCGTCATGAACGACGCGGGCGCCGCAGCCGTCCTCGTCGGCGACGCCCGGGCAGCGGAACAGCTGACAACGGACCTGCCGATCCTCGACATCGCCGGACCGGGCCACGTCACGGACGCGGCCACCTTCACCGATGCGCCGGTCGAGGGGACGCAACCGGCGTACCTCATCACCACCTCCGGCACCACCGGCCTGCCCAAGGCCGTTGTGGTTCCCCACCGGGCCATCGCCAACAACCTGGCATGGAAACGTCGTGCGTTCGACCTGGGTCCCCAGGACCGCTTCTACTTCAAGACACCCCCCGTGTTCGACGCCTCGGTGTGGGAGTACCTGGTTCCGCTGACGATCGGCGCGTCCATGGTGATCGCCGGGGCCGACGCGCACCGGGACCCCGCCGTCCTCCTCGCCGAGATGCGCCGGCGCGACGTCACGGTCGCCCAGTTCGTACCGACACTGCTCAAGGCCCTTCCCGGCGAGGAGGGGTTGAGCGGGTGCCCCTCACTGCGCTGGCTGTTCTGCGGCGGTGAGCAGCTCGACCGCGCCGTGGTGCGGATGGTGCGGCGCACGACCACGGCACAGGTCGTCAACCTCTACGGCCCCACCGAGGCGACCATCGACGCGACGTACCACGTGTGCGGGGCCGACGACGACACCGGTGCCTTCATGCCGATCGGCCGCCCGGTGGACGGCGCGCACACGTACGTGCTGGGCGTCGGCGGCCAGATCCTGCCCCCCGGGTTCACCGGCGAACTGCACCTCGGCGGCATCGTCCTGGCGGACGGATACGTCAACCGCGAAAAGCTGACGGCGGAGCGGTTCGTCGCACCGCCGCCCGAGCCACAGGACGGCGCGGCGACGACGAGGCTCTACCGCACCGGCGACCTGGTACGCGGGCGTGCCGACGGAGCCCTGGAGTTCATCGGACGGGAGGACGGCCAGGTCAAGATCCGCGGCCTGCGCGTCGACCTCGACGGCATCGGCAGCGTGCTGCGGGAGCACGGGGACGTGAAGGACGCCCTGGTGGTGGTGCACCCGAGCCGCGAGGACACGCTGGTGGCGTACGTCGTCGCCCCGGACGGCACGACGACCGAGGACCTCCTCGGCCACATGGCCGACCGCCTTCCGGCCGAACAACTGCCCGCGTACGTCGTGAGGCTGGAAGAACTGCCCGTCACGGCGACGGGCAAGGCCGACGCCCGGGCCCTGCCGGTGCCGGAAGCGGGACGGGACACCGACGCGCTCACCGCACCGCGCACCGCTCTGGAAGAGCGGCTCACCGCGCTGTGGGCAGGCGCCCTCGGCGTCCCCCCGGAGCGCGTGCCGAGGACCGTGAGCCTCTTCGAACTGGGCGGCAGCTCGCTGACCCTCATCCAGCTGCACAGCAGGATCAGAACGGAACTGGCGGTGGACGTGCCCGTCACCGACCTGTTCAAGTACCCGACCGTATCGGCCCTCGCCGAGGCCCTCGGCCGCCGTGTCCGCACACCGCAGAACTAGGGGAGCCCCGTGAGCGCGCAGAACTCCAACTCCGCCATTGCCGTGATCGGCATGGCATGCCGCCTGCCCGGAGCCCGGGACGTCGACCGCTACTGGTCGAACCTGCTGGAAGGATCCGACTTCCTGGCCCCGCTCGACGCGTCCGCCCTCCGGTCCAAGGGAGTACCGCGGGAGCGGTACGCCCGTGAGGGACACGTCGCGGTCTCCGGCGCCGTCGACGGCGTCGAGGAATTCGACTCCTCCTTCTTCGGTATCGCGCCCGCCGAGGCCGATGCGATGGATCCCCAGCACCGGCTGTTCCTGGAGGAAGCCGTCCACGCCCTGGAGGACGCGGGCTGGGCGGGCCGCGCCGCCGGAGGACGTGTGGGGGTCTTCTGCGGCAGCGGTGAGAATCGGTACGGCCGGCTGCTCCCGGCCCCCGAGGAGGGGGCGGGCAGCCACCGCAGGATGTCGGACGCCCCGGCCATGCTGCCGCTCCGGGTCTCCTACCACCTCGACCTGCGCGGCCCCAGCGTCTTCGTGAACACCTTGTGCTCCACCGGGTTGACCGCGGTGCACCTGGCCCGCCAGAGCCTCCTGGCCGGTGACTGCGACATCGCCCTGGCCGGCGCGGTGTCCCTGCAGCTGCCGCACGAGCACGGATACCTCGCCGGGGAGAGCGCGGTCCTGTCCCCGGACGGCACGCTGCGCCCCTTCGACCGCGCCGCGAACGGCACCGTGCCCGGCAGCGGGGTCGGCATCGTCGTCCTCAGGCCGCTCGCCGACGCGCTCAGGAACGGGGACCGCGTCCACGCGGTGCTGCACGGGACGGCCGTCAACAACGACGGCTCCGACCGTCAGAGTTTCGCCGCGCCCAGCGTCGCCGGGCAGCGCGACGTCATCCTCGCGGCCGTCGCCGACGCCGGAGTGGACCCCCGGGCCATCGGCTACGTGGAGGCGCACGGCACCGGTACGCCCCTGGGCGACCCGGTCGAACTCGCCGCCCTGCGCGAGGCACGCGAACGGCTCGGCGTCGACACCCCGTGCGCCATCGGCGCCGTGAAGTCGTCCATCGGCCACCTGGACACGGCCGCGGGGATGGCCGGACTCATCAAGGCGGTCCTCAGCGTGCGCGAGGGCGTCATTCCGGCGACCGCCCACCACCGCGAACTGCTCCCGTCGGCCGGCATCGAGGGCAGCGGACTGTACGTCAACACCCGGCTCCGGGAGTGGCCGGACAACGGGCAGCCGCGGTGCGCCGGCGTGTCCGCGCTCGGCGTCGGCGGCACCAACGCCCACGTGGTGGTCGGCCACCACCGCGCAGCACCCGGACCGCAGGACACCGACGTCGCCACCCCCGCGGTGTTCCCGGTCTCCGCACGCTCGGCCGACGCCTTCCACGAACTGCGCAGGAGCCTCGCCGATGCCCTGACCTCCGCGGGCGAGACGGCATCCGCGGACGTCGCCCGCACCCTCCAGGACGGCCGTATGCCGCGCGAACTGCGGCGCGCGTGGGTCGCCTCCTCACTACCCGAGGCCGCGGTGCTGCTGAAGGACGAGGCGGCCCCGGTGCCCGCCGGACCCCTCGAAGTGGCGCTCGACCTCGGCTCGGCCGTACGCCCCGGGCCGTCCTTGACCGACCGGATCCCCGCGCTCGCCACGGCCCGGGCCCGCCCCGACGCGACCGAGCGGGCCTTCCTGACGGCGTATGCGGCGCTGGACGAACTCGCGGCCCTCGGCGTGCGGGTCGCGACCATCACCGCCCACGGCGCGGGGGAGTACCTGGCTGCGGCCCACGCCGGTGCCCTGGACCGCGACGTCGCCCTGCGCTGCGCCGTACGGCACGAGGCCGTCCGGGCCGTCGTCCGCGACGGCGGCGACCTGAGCGCGTGCGAGACCCACCTGGCCGCCATGGAGGACGACCTGCGGGCCCACCCGCCCACCCGTCCGGAGAGCGCACTGCGCTCCCTCAGCCTGGGGGAGACGGTGCCCGCGGGAACCGAGCTGACCGCCGACCACTTCCTGGACGTGGCCCAGTCCGCCGTCATGGACGGCGGACCCGGCGCAGCGCCGAGGGACGCCGCGGACCTCATGGAGGCGCTGGCGTCCTGGCAGGACTGGCTGGAGCTGGCAGCGTGGTGCTGGGAACGCGGGGCCGACCTCGACTGGGGCCGGCTGCGCGCCGGTTCCGCGCACGTGGTCGCCCTGCCCGGCTACCCCTTCCACCCGCGACGGCACTGGGCGATCGCGACCCCGGACGACGCCGCGGCGCACCCGGACCCCGCATCCGGGGCGAAGCCCGTGCCCGTGCCCGTGTCCGTGTCCGTGCCCGCCGAGGGTTCGCAGGACGTCGTCGCCGTCGTCACGGACATCTGGCGCTCCGTGCTCGGCGAGGACGACATCGCACCCGACTCCGACTTCTTCGCCCTGGGCGGGCATTCACTGGTGGCCGCCCAGATCGTGGCCCGGCTGCGCGAGCGCTTCGGCGTGAACGTCTCCGTCGGTGACCTCCTGGACGCCGAGACACCCGAGGCCATGGCCGCGCTCGTGCGCGAGCAGCAGACGTCCGCCGCGCTCTACAGCGCACTGACCGCACCGCACAGTGCCGACCCGACAGGGAGCTTCGAGCTGTGACGACCACGACCGGAATCCTCCGGCACCTCGCTGACCTGGGCATACGCCTGGAGGAACGGGACGGCAGGCTCTCCGTCACCGGCCCCACCGCCGCGCTGACCGACGAACTCAAGCAGACGCTGCGCGACCACCGCGACGCCATCCTGCAGTTCCTGCGGGAACAGCGCCGCGAGGACACCGAACGCGCGACGCGGATCACCCGCGCCGACCGCTCGGGCCGCATACCCGCCTCCCGGGCACAGCAGCAGATGTGGCTGAGCGAGCAACTCGCCGCCGACGGCCCGCCCGTCTACAACATGTACTTCGCCCTCGAACTGCACGGAGACCTCGACGTCGCGGCCCTGCGCGGTGCGGTCGGTGAACTCGTCGACCGGCACGAGATCCTGCGCACGGCGCTCACCGAGAGCGAGGGCGCGCTGGTCCAGACGATCGCACCGCACTGCCCCGTCCCGTTCCGCGAGCACGTGGCCGCCCCGGACGGGGCGCACGCCCTGGTGAGCACCCTCGTCTCGTACCGCTTCGACCTGGCCCGGGCCCCACTGAGCCGGTTCGACCTGATCAGCACGGGACCCGGACAGTGGATCCTCCTCGTCGTCCAGCACCACGCCGTCTCGGACGGCTGGTCGACGGGCATCCTCAAACGGGAACTCGCGGAGCTGTACCGGGCCCGGCTGGCCGGCCGCGACGCCGAACTCGCCGACCTGCCCCTGCAGTACGCGGACTTCGCCCACTGGGAAGAGCGCTGGCTGGCCGGCCCGGCTGCCGAAGGGCAACGCGACTTCTGGCGCCGAACCCTGGCAGACCCGCCCCCCGCACTCGACCTCATGCCCGGCCGGGGACACGGAGCGGCCGCCGGATTCGGCGGATCGGCCCTGGACATCCGGTACGACGAGCAGCTGCTGGACCGGGTCCGGACCTTGAGCGCCGAAACCGGAACCACCCCCTTCACCGTACTGGTCTCGGCCTACGCCCTGTTGCTCGCACGCCTGTCGCGCACCGAGGACGTCGTGGTGGGCACCCCTTCGGCGAACCGTCCGCACGCGGACCTGGAACGCGCCATGGGCCTCTTCTTCAACCTCGTCCCGGTACGGACGCGGGTGGACGAGGAGATGAGCACCCGCGCGTACCTGGCAGCGGCCAGAAGCGCCGTGCACGATGCCTTCGCCCACCGGGAACTCCCCTTCGAACAGGTCGTCCAGGCCGTCGCCCCGCGGCGCGAGGGCGCGCACACCCCGCTCTTCCAGACCGTGTTCCTCTTCCAGACCTTCCCCGACACCGACTTCGACCTGCCGGGCGTGCGCAGCACCCCCGTGGACGTGCCGACGTACTCCAGCGAGTACGACGTCATGTTCCGCCTCACCCAGCACGAGGACGGCCTCCGCGGGCTCCTCACCTACAACGACCGGCAGTTCACCGAGGACGAGGCCCGGCGGTTCGTGGACGCCTATCGCAGCCTGCTCGACGACATGTGCCGCGAGCCGGACCGCCCCCTGGCCGAACTGGGGCTCCTCGACGCCGCGAGCGCCGGCCTGATCGACGGGTGGAACGCCGCGACGGCCCGGCCGGTGCCGGACCGTCCGATCCACGAGGACATCCTGGCGCGGCTGACCGAGGAACCGCAGCAACCGGCCCTGACGTTCCGCGGCACCACCCTGACCCGCGACGACCTGGCGCGCCGGGCCGCGTCCGCCGCGACCGGGCTGCGGGCGGCGGGTCTGCGGCCCGGCGACCGCGTGGGCATCCTCATGCCGCGCACCCCCGAACTGGTGGCGGTCCTGCTCGGCGCGATGTCCGCAGGGCTGGTGTACGTGCCGCTGGACGGTTCGGCACCGGCCTCCCGCCTCGAGGCGATGGTGCGGGCGGCGGACTGCGGCGCGCTCGTCACCGACGACACCTACCGTGAGGTCTGCCCGGCCTTCGTCGGGCCTCGCCTCACCGCGTCCGAGCTGCTCGACGCGGTGGCCGGCGACTTGCCGCGGGGTTCAACGGCGGGCTCGGCGTACGTCATCTTCACGTCGGGCTCGACCGGCGTGCCGAAGGGCGTCGAGATCACCCACGCCAACCTCGCCAACCTCTTCCGGGCCCTCGACGACGTCGTCCGCCCCGAGGGCGCCACCACGTGGCTGTCCGTCACCGCGGTCACCTTCGACATCGCCGTAGTCGAGCTGCTCTGGACGCTGGCCCGCGGCATCCCGGTCGTGCTCGCCGAGAACCTGGAGACCCTGCGCCGGTCCACGGGCGGTGCCGACCCGGCCGAACCCGCGGCCGTCCCCGACCTGATCCTGGCCTCCGGAGCCACCGCGATGCAGGCCACCCCCACCTTCCTGCGCACCGTGCTCACGCTGCCCCGCGCCGCCGAGGCCCTCGCCGCGCTGCGGATCCTGATGGTCGGCGGCGAGCCGCTCGACCTCACGCTGGCGCGCCGGCTGAAGGCACTCGGCATCCCCCGAGTGGTCAACATGTACGGCCCCACCGAGACCACGGTCTGGTCCAGTTCCTGGGAGCTGCCCGACACCCCCGAACGCGTCCTCGTCGGCCGGCCGCTGGCCAACACCTCCCTGTACGTCACCGACGCCCGGCTCAACGCCCTGCCGGTCGGCATGTACGGCGAACTGGTCATCGGCGGCGCCGGAGTGGCACGGGGCTACGTCGGCAAGCCGCAGCTCACCTCCGAGCGGTTCCCGCTGCGCCCGCGGCTCCATGCGGACGGCCCGGTGTACCGCACCGGAGACCTGGCCCGGCTGCTGCCGGACGGCACCGTGGAACTGGCCGGCCGCCTGGACAACCAGATCAAGCTCCGGGGACACCGGATCGAGCTGGAGGACGTCGAGCAGGCCGTCAACGCCGTCCCCGGCGTCACCCAGTGCGCGGTGGTGCTGCAGGAAGACGGCGGGCACCAGGTGCTCGTCGCCCACTACGTGCCCCGGCCCGGCGCCGGACTCGACGAGGCGACGCTGCGGGCGGCCGTCTCCGAGCGGCTTCCGGCCGCCATGGTCCCGTCGGCGTTCGCCGCGATCGCCCGCCTGCCCACCACCAGCGGCGGCAAGGTCGACCGCACCGCGCTGCCGGTCGTGCCGCTGCACCGCCCCGACGACGCCACCGCAGAGCCGGCCCACGTGCTGGAGCAGCGGCTGCTGGACATCTGGAGCCGCGTCCTCGGCACCGACGGCCTGCGGGTCACCGACGACTTCTTCGAGGTCGGCGGCTCCTCCCTGCTGGTCGTGCAGTTGCTGGCAGAGGTGCGCGAGCACGTCCGCCCCGACGCACGCGTCACCGACTTCTTCAGCTTCCCCAGCGTGCGCGCCTACGCCGCCCACATCGCCGACCGCGGGCACGACGCGTCCGACACCGTCCCGCAGCACCGCGTTCCCGCCGACGCGGCCGGTGCCGGCGGCCGACGGCAGCGCATGCGGCAGGCGGCGCAGCGGCGCCGGGAGCGCACCGGCTGATCCGCCGCCGCCCGGCCACCCCCACCCAGACCCCCACCAGCTGATCAGATGGAGACCGCGACATGACCGAAGCCGCCGAGCTGTCCGACGACGTGCCGGCCATCGCCATCACCGGCCTGGCCTGCCGCTTCCCGGGCGCCGAGTCGGCCGAGGAGTTCTGGGAACTCCTCCGTGAGGGCGTCGACCCCCGGGAGCCGGTGCCCGAGGAGGACCTGCGCAGGGCAGGCCGCGCCTGGGCGCTGTCCGACCCCTCCTACGTCGCGGTGCGCAAGACCTTCGGCGACCCGTCGATGTTCGACGCCGACTACTTCGGGATGTCCCCGGCGGAGGCGGCCGTCACCGACCCCCAGCAGCGGTTCCTGCTGGAGACCGCCGTGCACGCCCTGGAGGACGCAGGGCTGGTACCGGAATCCTTCCCGGGCCGCATCGGCGTCTACCTCGGCGTCAACATCTCCGACTACCTCCTGCAGAACGTACTGCCGCACCCCGAGGCCATCGAACCGCTCGGCTTCCACCGGGTCCTGATGGGCAACGACCGCGGGTACACGGCCACGCAGCTCTCCTACCGCCTCGGACTCACCGGCCCCAGCCTCGCCGTCGACTGCGCATGCTCCTCCGGCCTCGCCGCGGTGCACCACGCCTGCCGGGCACTGATGGACTACGAGGCGGACGCCGTACTCGTCGGCGGCGCCGCGATCAACCCGACCGACGTCGGCTACGCGCCCGTCGAAGGCGGCATCTCCTCCTCCGACGGCCACTGCCGCCCCTTCTCGGCCGACGCCGGCGGGACGGTGTTCTCCAGCGGCGTCGGCCTGCTGGTGCTGCGCCGACTCGACGAGGCACTGGCGGACGGCGACCGCGTGCTCGCCGTCATCCGCGGCAGCGGACTCAACAACGACGGCGCCCGCAAGAGCGGGTACACCGCGCCCAGCCTGCGCGGACAGGCCGAACTCATCGCCGAGGTGCACGAGGTCGCGGGAGTCGCGGCGGACCGCGTCTCCTACGTCGAGGCGCACGCCACGGGCACTCCGCTCGGCGACCCCATCGAGGTCGGCGCGCTCACCGAGGCGTTCCGGCGGACCACGTCCGCCGTCGGCCACTGCGCCATCGGCTCGGTCAAGTCCAACATCGGCCACCTCGACTCGGCGTCCGGCATCGCCGGCCTCATCAAGGTGGTGCTGTCGCTGCTCCACCGGCAGCTGCCCGCCACGCTGGGCTGCGAACGCCTCAACCCCCACATCGACTTCGACACCTCGCCCTTCCGGGTCAACACGGGGTTGCGGCCGTGGACCGGGCCGCGGCCCCTGCTCGCCGGCGTCAGCTCGCTCGGCGTCGGCGGCACCAACGTCCACCTGCTGGTCGAGGAGGCACCGGAAGCAGTCGACCGGCCCGCAGCCGGACACCCGGCCGCCGATGCCCGCCAACTGCTGCTCTTCTCCGCCCGGTCCAGTGCCGCGCTGGACGCGCTGGAGGACGCGGTACGCTCCCGGGTCGTCGCGAGCACGCCGGAAGACGCCCTGGACGTGGCCTCCACCCTGATCGCCCGCCGTGGCGCGCACTCCCTCCGTCGCGGCCTGCTCTGGCGCGAGGGCGCCGATCCGGTACTGCTGGAGAGCCGGCTCCCGGACGCGGCCCTGGGCGGACGGGCACCGGCGTTCACCCTGACCGACGACGTCCTGCCGAGCGGGGCCGTGGCCTCGCTCCTGGAGAGCCGGCCCGCCTTCGCCGAGCACGTGCGCCGACTGACCGCACACTGCGCCCTCCCGCCGGGCACCGACCCGCTGGCCCACCTGCGGCGGGCGGCTCCGAGCGCCGCGGCCACGGTGACGGCTCTCGCCGGCGCCGCGCTGTGGGCCGAGCACGGGGTACGCCCCGGCGCCGTCGTCGCCACCACCGGGAACCGGGCGGCGGCCGCCGTGATCAGCGGCGTCGTGGCCGACGCGGACGCGCCCGGCATCGTGGCGGCCCTGGCCCGGGGAGCCGACCCCGCCGAGGCACTGACCGCCGTAGCGCTGCATCCCGCGACGATCCCCTGGTACGACGCCGACGGAGCCGAACGGTGCCCCGCGGGCCGGACGCCCGACGCGGCCGCAGCCCTCGGTGACGCCACCGCCCCTGCCGGGCGGCGCACACTGCCTCCGCGGGTTCCGGCACTCCTGAACCCCGTACCGGTCACCGAGCCGGCGCCGCCCCTGCCCGCGGTGTTCCCCGAGGCGATCACGCTCACGGTCGCCAAGGACGTCCGGCCGGGAGCCGAAGCGCTGACGGCCGCCCTCGGCCAGGCCTGGGTGGCGGGGCTGGTCGAGGACGCGGAGCCGTTCGCGTCCGCCGACGCCCCCCACCGCTTCACGCAGGTGCCCCACTATCCGTTCCAGCGCGGGCGGTACTGGCTGGAGGCGCGTCCCGCGGCGGCGGGCGAGGCCCCCGCCACCGAGCCTCCCGCCGACCCCGGCGCCCAGAGCGGCGACGACCTCGCCGCGACGGCCCTGAGGTTCTTCGCCCAGGCGACGGGCCGCAGCGACATCGCCCCGACGGACGACCTGTTCTCCCTCGGCGGCGACTCGCTCCTCGCCACCCGGATCGTGGCCCAGGCACGGCAGCACTGGGGGAGGAGCATCCCGCTCGGTTCCTTCATGGAGGAACCGAGCCCGACGGGGCTGGCCCGGCTGGCCGCCCAGGCGCACCCGTCGGCCACCAGTGCCGGACCTTCCCCGGCCGGGCCGGCGTCCGCAGGACCGGACGAGGCCACCGGACCGGTGCCGGCGACCTCCATCCAGGAGGCGTTCCTCTTCCTCAGCGAGTTCGAGGGAGCCGCCGAGGCGTACAACGTGCCCGTACTCGCCGACCTGCGCGGCCCCGTGGACCGCGACGTACTGCGCAAGGCGCTGGCCGATCTCGTCGCCCGTCACGAGAGCCTGCGCACGGTGTTCCGCACCGTGGGCGGCCGTCCCCTCCAAGTGCTCGACGAGCAGGCGCAGGTCGACGTGCGGGAGGAGGACGTGGCGGACGACGATGCCCTGCGCGGAGCGATCGCCTCGCTGCTGGACTCCACCATCCCCACCGACCGCGCCCCGCTGTGCGCCGTCCGGCTGTTCCGGATGGGGCCCGACCGGACCGTCCTGGCCCTCGCCCTGCACCATCTCGTCGCCGATGCCACGTCCATCGGGATCCTCCTGAACGACCTGTACGCCCTCTACCGGATGCGCACGGGCGAGGGTGCGCCCGACCTGCCGCCCGTCGCGACACTCACCGCCCGGCACGCCAGGGCGGAGGCCCACTGGCTCACCACCGCCGACGCGGACAGGCAGCGCGCCCACTGGCGCCGGGAGCTCGCCGACCTGCCGGCACCCCTGGAACTGCCGGGCGACCGTCCGCGCGGCGCCCGGCGCAGCTACCGGGGCGAGAAGCTCACCTTCACCCTGCCCACGCAGACCTCGCAGTCCGTGCACGCCCTTGCCTCCGAGGAGTCGACGACACCGTTCGTGGTGGTCCTCACCGCGTTCTCCGTCCTGCTGGCATCGCTCTGCGACCAGAAGGACTTCGTGATCGGCTGCCCGGTCTCCGGCCGGCACCGTCCCGAGACGCGCGACCTCATCGGCAACTTCGTCAACACGCTTCCGATCCGGAGCACCATCTCGGCCGGCCAGTCGTTCCGTTCCCTGGTGCGGGAGACGGCCCGGCGGGTCACCGGCGCCATGGACCACCAGGAACTGCCGTACGAGATCATGGCGCGGGACGCGGCCCGCGGATCCGACGCACGCGGCGCGTCCTCCCCGGTCTTCCAGGTGCTGTTCAACCTGCTGCACCCGGGAAGCATGACCGCGCCCGCACCGGCCGGAGTCGACGTCAGGCCCATCCCCTTCGACCGCGCCACCAGCCCCTACGAACTGTCCCTGGACTGGTGGACCGAGGACGGCACCATCGGCGGCCGCTTCATCTACGACAGTGACCGCTTCACCCGGCCCACGGTCGACGCGTGGCGGGAGTCGTTCGCCTTCCTCCTCGACACCCTCACCGGCACGCCCGACGCCGCCGTCGACGGCGTTCCCGCCGAGCCGCCGGCACGGGCCGGGCGGGCGGCGGCGGCGCTCACCGGCCCCCGGGTGCCGGTGCCCGACCTGCCGGTGCACGCGGTCTTCCTCGACCACGCCGCACGCCACCCCGAGAGGGAGGCGGTGAGCGACGGCCGCACGACGCTCACCTACGGAGAGCTGGCACGCCTGTCCGCAGGCGTCGCCGACCTGGTGACCTCGAACGGGACGGGCATCGGAGAGCCGGTCGGCATCGCCCTGCCGCGCGACGCCCGGACCGTCGCGGTCCTGCTGGGCGTGCTGCGTGCCGGCGCCACTCCGGTGCCCTTCGACCAGAGCCACCCGAGGGCCCGGCTCGCCGCCATCGCCGAGCACTGCGGAACACGACTGGTGCTGTGCGACACCCCGGAGAAGGCGGACTTCGTCCCCGAGGGCGTACGTCGGATCGTGCTGCCGGACGTGTCCGGGATGCCGGCGAGGGACGGCTCCGCCCCCGGCGACCGGGTGCCCGCCTCGGTCGGCGCCTATCTCACATACACCAGCGGCACCACAGGGCGTCCCAAGGGCATCCACTTCCCCCACGGTGCGCTGGCCAACCTGATCCACTGGGAGACCGACGGGTACGGCAGGGCGATGCGCTGGCTCCAGTTCGCGTCCTTCGGCTTCGACGCGGCCTTCCACGAGACGTTCGCCGCCCTGTGCTCCGGCGGATCGCTCCATGTGGCCGACGAAGAGACCCGGCACGACCACGACGCGCTCGCCGAGTTCGTCCGGCTCCACCAGGTGCAGAAGGCGATCCTGCCGGTGTCGCTGGCACACGCCCTGGCCACGCGCTTCGAACAGGATCCCAGCTCCTTCGCCTCCCTGAGGGAGATCGCCACCACCGGCGAGCAGCTGCGGCTCAGCGCGTCGCTCCTGGCGTTCTTCGAGAAGCTGGACGGCTGCCGGCTGATCAACAACTACGGTCCCGCGGAGACCCACGTCGTCACCTCCTACAGCTTTGCGGGGCGGCCGGCCGACTGGCCGCGCTACGCGCCGATCGGCCATCCGATCCAGAACGTCACGCTGGCACTGGAGAGCTCCGACGGGCGGCGGCCCGTGCCGTGGGGGTCCGTCGGGGAACTGGTCATCGGCGGACCGTGCGTGGCCACCGGCTACCTGGACGAACCCGGGCTCACGGAAGCGAGGTTCACCACGTCCGCCGACGGGCGGCGTCAGTACGGCAGCGGGGACCGTGCCCGTCTGCTGCCGACGGGCGACGTGGAGTTCCTGGGCCGCCGCGACCAGCAGGTGAAGATCCGCGGATACCGGGTGGAGCCCGGTGAGATCGAAGTGGTGATCCGCGAGGACGCCGACATCGCGGACGTGGCGCTGGTCGTGCGCGGCCCCGAGGGCGACCGGCGCATCGACGCCTACCTGGTCCCGGCGCTGCCCGGATCCGAGGACATCGGACCGCGCACCCGCGGGCGCCTGGCCGGGGTACTGCCTCCCGCGCTGGTGCCCTCCACCTTCACCCTCCTGGACCGACTGCCGGTCAACGCCAACGGAAAGGTCGACCACGCCCTGCTCCCGCCCCCCGGCACGGCCGCTCCGCAAGCCGGTCCGCGGCTCCTGGGGCCGGCGCAGGCACCTCCGCACGGGCCCACGGCCGAAGACGATCCGCTGGAGCGGGTCCTGGCGGCGTTCCGGGCCGTGCTCGACCAGCCCGGCCTGGGACCCGACGACGACTTCTTCCACGCCGGAGGCCATTCCCTGCTGGCCACGCGGCTGGTGCACCGGGTACGCGAAGAGCTCGATGTACGGCTGTCCATCTCCGACTTCTACGAGTGCGGCACCGCCCGCGACGTCGCCGGCCTGGTGGCGGGGCGCCGAAGGCTCGGCGCCGCCCATCCCGATGAGGAACTGCCGCCGGCCGTCACGCCGGTCGTCCTGCCGCCCGGCCTGGCCGCCCTGGCCGATCTCCCGGGTCCGGACCGGCAGAAGACCACCGTGTACGACACCGGTCGGCAACTGGATCCCGAGCGGCTGCGCCACGCCGTCACCGTGCTGCTGGAGCAGCAGCCGGCCCTCCGTCTGCGCGTCGCGCGGGGACACCACGCCGAACCGGCGCCCACGGCCGAAGTCGTCTCCGACGCCGTGGTACGGCGGCGGCGCCCGGACGGCGTCCCCGCCGAGCGGCTCGCGGACTGGCTGTACGAGCGCGGCCAGGCCGAGCCGATCGACCCCCGCACCGGTCCGCTCGTCCGCCTGTCCACCGTCGAAGGGCCCGAAGGCGCGGGCCTGCTCGCCGTCACCGTCCACCTGCTGGCCCTCGACGGCCGGGGCCTCGACAACCTGTGCCGCGTGCTGGACGAGGCCTACCACCGGACGCCCGCACCGCGCGGGCCGGACGACGGGTTCCTGCGCCATCTGGCATGGCGCAACGCCCTGCCGGGCAGCCCCCGGCGCACCGAGGCCGTCGAGCTGTGGCGGCGTCTGCTCGCGCCGGCGTCCGCCGTTCCACGCCTCGCCCCCCGGCCCGCCCGCGAACCCGGCCGCGCCACCTGGGCACCCGACGCGATCCTGCAGACCGCCCTGCGGGCACGCTGCGCGCAGCAGCGGACCACCCCGTTCGTCCTGCACCTGACCGCCGTGGCGGTGGCGCTGGGCCGGATGGGCACGACCGACGTGGTCTGCCCCGCGCTCCCGCTCGACGGCCGCTTCCAGCGGCGGTTCGACGGATCGGTCGGCGCGTTCGCCAACATCGTGCCGATGCCCTTGGCGGTGCCGGGCGACCGGCCGCTCGGCCGGATCCTGGAGGACGCGCGGGCGACCGTCGACCAGGTGCTGTCGGTGAGCGCGGTCCCGTACGCGGACCTCGCGGCCGAGCACCCCGACCTCGCGGCCTTCGCCGACCTGGACGTGGTGTTCAACTACGCCAGGGACGACGAGCCGCTGCGCTTCGGGACCGGGACCCTGCGTGACGTCGGGCCCGATCTGCTGGCCCCCGGGCGGCGCCTGCACCTGACGGTCGTCGACACCCAGGACTCCTTCCGGGCCCTGCTGCGCCACGATGCGTCGACCGGCGACGACCGGCTGCTCGCCCTGTACCGCCAGGCCCTGTACGGCCTCGTCCTCGAACCGGAGGCGACCGCCGACTCGCTCGACCCGACGGGAGCGGGCTCATGACCGCCGCCACGCACCGCGCCGCAACCGCGTACCGGGCCGCGCCCCGCCCGAGGTGGGCGCCCCGCACGGGGGCGCCCACCGGGCACCCGCTACACCAGGACGCCGCTCAGCTTCTCCACCGCACGGTCGATCTGGCCGCAGGTTCCCGCGGGCAGCGCCGGGACGGCCGGGTGCACGGAACGGCTCAGGTTGCTCAGCACGCGCCCCGGCCCGGCCTCGACGAACGCGGACACCTCCTCACGGCCGAGCAGGCTGAGCGTCTCGTGCCAGCGCACGGGTGCGGCGAGCTGCTGCGCGAGCAGCGTGCGGGCCTCCTGCCCCGAATGCACGTAGGTGGCGGTCACGTTGGCCACCACGGGGAGGTTCGGGGTGGCGAAAGGGGTCGCCGCGAGGTGCTCGCCGAACTCGGCGGCGACATCCGCCATCAAGGAGCAGTGGAAGGGGGCTCCGACGCGGAGCTCCTTCGCGTGGCCGGCGCCCTCCTGAAGCGCCCGCCGGCCGACCTCGGCCACCGCGTCGGCGTCGCCGGAGACGACCGTCTGCAGGGCGGAGTTGTAGTTGGCCACTTCGACGACCCGCTGCCGGGCGGCGGCAACCTCCTCGCACAGCGCCCGTACCCGCGCCGCGGGCAGTCCGATGACGGCAGCCATGGATCCGGGCGTGCGCCGGTTCACCTCTGCCATGAGCAGGCCGCGCCGGCGGACCAGTACGAGGCCGTCCACCCAGTCGAGGACCCCGGCGCTCACCAGCGCCGTGTACTCGCCGAGGCTGTGCCCCGCCACCACCGACGGGCTGACCCCCCGGTCACGCAGGACGGCGGCCGCCACCAGGCTGACGACATAGACGGCCGGCTGGGTCACGGACGTGTCCCGCAACTCCTCGGCGTCGCCCTCGAAGCACAGGCGGCTCAGGGGTATGTCCAGCACCTCGTCGGCGGTCTCGAAGTAGGGGCGCGCCAGTTCGGGATACCGCTCCAGAAGTTCGGATCCCATTCCGGGAACCTGCGAACCCTGGCCCGGAAATAAAAATGCAAGTCGACTCACGGCAGTCTCCTGTTCAAGGGAAAATGATGCAAGAATCGCGCTTTGACGGAAGGGTACGTTACCGGCCCTCCGGCGCCGATGCAAAGCCCTCCACGGTTCTCGTGAGGGTCCTGAGAAAAGGTCGGAGCGCCGACAATGGTGTGACCGGTGAAGAGGAATTCACGCTCGTCCTCGTGCATCACGCCGGCGGTTCCGCCCTGAGCTTCCTTCCGCTGCGCTCGTTCTTCCCGGACCACTGGCGGCTGCTCGCGCTCGAACTTCCGGGGCGCGGTCCGGCGGCCGCGATCCCCGCCCCCACCGGACTCACGGAGGCGGTCTCGCTCCTGACGCCGGCCCTGACGGAGCAACTGACCGAACCTTATGCCCTGTTCGGGCACAGTATGGGCGCTCTCATCGCCTACGAACTCGCGCGGCAACTGGAGAGGCTCGGCGTGCCACCCGTCCTGCTGGGCGTCTCGGCGAGCCCGGCTCCGCACGTGCGGGAGCCGCGGGACGGACTTTGCGACCTGCACACGCAGGAAGACCTCGCCGGCTTCCTGCGCGAGCTCGGGGGAACACCTCCCCAGGCATTCGAAGAGCCCGAACTCATGGCCTACCTGACCCACGCCCTGCGTCTGGACCTGAACCTCATGCAGAATTACACGGCGGACCCCTCGGGAGTCCTCGGCATTCCGCTCTCCGTCTATTACGGTGACCGCGACCCGCTGGCGGGGCGGGAACTGGTGTCGCCATGGTCCGAATACTCCTCGGAGCGCACCGAAATACGGCCTCGGCCGGGTGGGCATTTCTATCTTTTCGACCGGCCCCGGGAATTCGCCGCTCAGTGGACGCAGGACGTGCACGCGGCGATGCGGCGGGCGCAGGGGCGCAGGCAAACGCGGCAAGGAGCGTCATGGGCCTGAGTCCGCATACCGCTCCGTCCCCCGGCGCCGCCGACCGCGGCCTGGTCAGGCGCACCATCACGGCAGCCCTGCCGCTCTACCTGACCATGATCGCCTCGTCCGTCGCCGGACTGGTCGACACCGCCGTGCTCGGCCGGCACGCCACCGCCTCACTGGCCGCGTTCGCCCTCACGATGGCCGTCTACACCCCCGCCACGGCCACCGTCGCCGGCGCCATGCGCGGGGTGATGCCCTTCGTCGCCGCCCACGACGACGACCCCGACGCCCTCGTGCCGGTGGTGCGCAACGGCACCTGGCTCGGCATCCTCACGGGAACGCTGGGTGCGGTGGCCGTCTGCGCCGTGCCGCTCATCGGCCTGGCCTCCGGCGTCCCGCAGGAGACCCTGTCGGCACTCGGCCCGCTTCCCGCCCTGCTGGCGGCCAGTGTCCTGGTGGCCGCAGTCGGCAACTCGGCGACGTCCACCCTGGTGGGCCTCGGCCGCTCCGCGCTCGTGATGCGGGCCGGGACGGCCGGCACCGCCGCAGCCGTGGTCCTCTCCCTGGCGCTCGTGAACGGCGTGGGCCCGATCGACGGGCTGGGGCTGCCCGGCGCGGGAGTCGCCATGCTGGTGTCCAGCCTGATCAGCGCGGTGGTCGCACACTGGGGGCTCCGCCGGTCCACCCTCCTGGCCGGCCGCCCCCTCGGCCTTGGCCGCCCGCACCCCCGCGCCGTACTCGAACTGGCCGGCGTAGGCCTCCCGCTCGCCGCCACCGTACTCATCAAGTTCGCCGTCCTCGGCGTGCTGGCCGTCGCCGCCGCCCGGGTCGGCACCGTCGCCGCGGCCGCACACAGCATCGCCGTGTCCCTGGTCGCCCTGATGTTCACGGCCGCCGTCGCCATCGGCCAGGCCACCATCCCGCTCATGGCACCCCACCTGAAGACCGGGAACGTCCAAGGGCTGCGCGCCGGCGTTCGTGCCGGGGCCAAGACCGCCCTCGGCGCGGTGGCCCTCCTGGGGTGTGTCCTGGCGGTGCTGAGGGAACCGGTGCTCTCCCTCTTCACCCACGATCCCGCTGCCCGCGACCAGGTGCTGGCCCTGATACCCCTGCTGCTCCTGGTGGTGGTCACGGACGCACTGCAGGCGGTGTTCGGCTTCGGGCTCATCGCGATCAGGAACACGGTGCCCAGCCTGGTCGCCTTCGCCGTCTGCTACGGCCTGCTCGCCCTGGCCGCCGTACCCCTCTCGGCCGTCGGCGGCCTGAACGCCCTGTGGCTCGCCCTGCTCGTGGCCAACATCCTGCTGATCGTCGGGCAGGTCGGCTTCTTCCACCAGCGCAGCGGCAGGCTCGCCGCTTCCGCAACCCCGGCCGCCCGGACCTGAACCGCACAAGGAGAACACACACCCATGACACATCAGCAGAACACCCTGCCCACGACGCAGGCCGAATTCGAAACCGCGGTCCGCGAGACCTGGGAGGAGGTGCTCGGCCACACCGACTTCGCCGACGACGAGGCCTTCCTCTCCCTCGACGGAGCCAACTCCCTGACCGCAGTACGGGTGATGGTCGGGCTCGGCGGCCGCCTCGGCGCCCGTCTGCAGATCCGTCTCATCATGCGGCACCGGACCGTCCGGGAACTGGCCGCCGCGATCCGCGAGCAGGTCAGCCGGTGAGCGCCCCGGTCAGGCCCGGTACCTCCGCGGACACCCCGCCGCCGCGGCGCAGGGAAGAGACGTGCGAGGTCGAATACAGAGCACCGGAAGGAGAGTTCGCGACCACCGTGGCCTCCGTCGTCGCCGGGGTGCTCGGCGTCGACCGCGTCGGAATGGACGACAGCTTCTACGACTTCGGTGGCACCTCCCTGCAGGCCATCAGCCTCTGCGTCCGCCTGGAGAAGGCCACCGGCCGCGCGATCGAGCCGGTCGACGTCCTGGAGTACGACGTCCTGTGCGACCTGGTCCTGCTGCTCTCCCAGGCACCGGAGGGCGGCCGTGGCTGATCCCTCCCTCAACCCGTCCCTGGTCCACCACGCGGTGGCCCGGCACGCGCACAGTGTCCCGGACGCCGTCGCCCTCGTCCACCAGGACACGTGCGTCGACTACGCGACCCTGGACGCGGCAGCCGGCCGGTACGCGGCCGAGCTGGCCGGGCACAGCGTGGGCCCGGGCAGCATCGTGCCGCTGCTGCTCCCGCGCTCACCGCGACTGGTCGCCGTGCAGCTGGCCGTCCTGCGGCTCGGCGCTGCCTACACCAGCCTGGACGGCCGCTGGCCGGCCGCCCGGCTGCGCCAGGTGTTCGGCACACTGGGCGATCCGGCCACCGTGGTGGCCGAGGGCCCGGTACCCCTGGACCACCCCCACACGGTCTGGACGCCGCAGGAAGACCTCCACCGGGCTGCCCGGGAGGGCACCGGGGCGCCCACGGCACAGCCCTCACCGGCCGATCCGGCCACGGTGATCTTCACGTCCGGTACGACGGGCAGGCCCAAGGGAGTCGTGCTGCCGCACCGGGCGATCACCCGCATCTTCCGCGACGGCGGGCCGCCCGGTTTCGGCCGGGGCAACGTCATGCCCCAGGCGGCGCCGCCCTGGTGGGACATGTACGCCTACGAACTCTTCGGGCAGCTCATGACCGGAGGCACCTCGGTGCTGACGGACGGCGACCACCTGCTGCCCCAGACACTGCGGCGCATGATCGCTGAGCAGGGCGCCACCACGCTGCGACTGACCACGACCCTGTTCCACCTGTTCGTGGACGAGGACCCGGACTGTTTCACCGGACTGCGCCACGTCTACGCGGGCGGGGAACGCATGTCACCCGCGCACGCCTCGGCCTTCCTGGCCCGCCACCCCGGCACCACCCTGACCAACGGCTACGGGCCGGCCGAGAGCTGCATGCACGCCACGAACCGCGCTGTCCGGCCCGAGGACTGCGACCGCGGGGACGGGATCCCCCTGGGAACCCCGGTTCCGCACACGCAGGTGATCGTCCTCGACCCCCACGGCCGACCCTGCCGGCCCGGCCGGACGGGCGAGATCCACGTGGCGGGGGAAGGACTGGCCCTCGGCTACCTCGACGAGCCCGAGACGACGGCACGCGCCTTCGTCCCCGTCGAGCTGCCGGGAACAACCGTACGCGCCTACCGCACGGGCGACTTCGGCCACCTCGACGAGGCGGGCGTACTGCACTTCCGGGGGCGCACGGACCGGCAGCTGAAGATCCGCGGCCACCGCGTCGAGGCCGCGGAGATCGAAGCAGCCGCCGCGTCCGTGCCCGGCGTCCTTTCCGCGGCGGCGGTGCCGCTCCGCGCGGCGGACGGCACAGCCACGGGGATCGCCCTGTTCTACACATGCGCGGACGGCGCGCACCGGCCCGGAGGAGAACCCGGCGACGACGACCCGGTGCACCTGCACGAGCACCTGGCGGCCGTTCTCCCGGACCACCTGGTCCCCGCGATCACCGCCGCCCTGCAGGCCCTGCCCCTCACACCCAACGGAAAGCTGGACCGCGCCGCGCTGGAGAGCACGGCCTCACGCCGGCGACGCCGACGGCCCGCACGGCGGCCGGCGCGCCGAACCGCTGTCCCTCCCATCGAACGGAGCACGACATGACCACCCCGGCCGACAGCGGAACGACCGGCAACCGCGCCGGGGCCGCAGCCGCCCACCGGTTGACGCGGGAGCAGGAGGCGATATGGATCAACGACGCGCTCTCCGAGGACCGATCCTGCTACACCGTGCTGTGGGCGCACCGCCTGCGCGGTGACGTCGACCCCGAGGCGGCCGCAGGAGCGCTCGACGACGTCATCCACCGGCACGAGTCGCTGCGCAGCCGCTTCCTCATCGAGGACGGGAACCCGCTCCAGTACGTCGAGGAGCGACCCTGCCACCCCCTGGTCCGGGCGGACTGCCCCGAGGCCGAACTCGGCGAACGGCTCGCCGCCCTGGCGGCGGAGCCGCTCGATCCGGCCGACGGAACCGTGCGGCCCGTGCTGTTACGGCTCTCGGACGACGACTGGGTACTGACCACCCTCATCCACCACCTGGTCATCGACGACTGGTCACTGTCCCTCCTGGACCGCGAGTTCAGCCGGTTCTACCGCGCCCGGACCCGACCGGACACGACGCCGGCCCCTTCCGCCGAAACCACGCCGCCCCCACAGCTCGGCACGTACGCGGACGCCCAGCGCGCGACCCCCCTCGACGAGGACGACCTGCGTCACTGGACCACACGCCTCGAGAACGCGCCGGAGATCTGCACGATCCCCCCGGACCGGCCCCGCCCTGCGGAGCTGGGCACCGGCGGGGCGCGCATCGCCTTCCGCCTCGACGAAGACCTCACCGACGCCGTGCGCCGGCTCGCCCGTGCCACCCGTACCACTCCGTTCACGGTTTTCGCGGCCGCCGTCACCGCGTTGCTGCACCGTCACGGCGCGGGGGACGACATCGTCGTCGGAACGCCGGTCTCCCGCCGGGGGAACGCCGACCTCGACTCCGTCATGGGCTGCCTGAGCGACCTCATGCCACTGCGGACCGGTGTGAACGGCGACGCGTCCTTCCGCGACCTGGTCCGGTCGCTCCGGTCCGAGGCACTCGGCGTGCTCCGGCACCGCGACGTTCCCTTCGGTGAACTGGTCAGGCGGACCGTCACCGCCGAACAGCTGGGCAGGTTCCCCCTGTTCCAGACCGTCGTCCAGGTCAACGACGCACCGGCACCGGACCTGAACCTGCCGGGGATCCAGGCCGAACGGCTGCACGTGCACCCGGGGACGGCCAAATTCGACCTGTGCTTCGACCTCGCGGCCGAGGGCGGCTCCTTCCGGGGCTTCCTCGACTACGCGACGGACCTCTACGACCCGGACACCGTCCGCCGGATCGCCGACCGGTTCCGCACGCTGCTCGCCGCCGCCGTCGCCGACCCCGACCTGCGCGTGGCCGAGGCACCCCTGCTCACAGCGGAAGAGACCGCACTGGTGACCCGGACCTGGGCCCGGGCCGCGGACCCCGCCGAACCCCCGCCGCCGGTGCACGTGGCGTTCGAGGCCCAGCGCCGGCGCACGCCCGACGCACCCGCGGCCGTCTGGCACAGCCGAGAGCTGACGTACGGGGAACTCGGCGCCGCCGCCGACCGGCTCGCCCACCGCCTGATCCGCGGGGGCTCGAGCGGCCGGCCCGTCGGCATCCTCATGGAGCGCAGCCTGGACATGGCCGTCGCGGTCCTCGGCGTACTGAAGTCGGGCTCCCCGTACGTGCCGTTGGACCCGTCCTACCCGGCTGAACGGCTCGCCTACATGATCGAGGACAGCGGGCTGCACACCCTGCTCACCCAGCCGTCCCTGCGTGAGCGGTGCACCCTCCCTCCGTCCGTGCACGTCCTCCAGCCGGACCAGTGGGCCGAGGAAGGGGCGACCGGCGCTGCGGGGACCGGCGCCGAGGCGACCGGGGTCGCAGCGACGGGTCTGCCGGAGACCGGCCCGGACGACCTGGCCTACCTCATGTACACCTCCGGATCCACGGGACAGCCCAAGGGCGTGGCCATGCCCCACGGCCCCGTCGCCGGCCTCGTTCAGTGGCAGTGCCGCGACTCGGCGGCCGGCCCCGGTGACCGCACCCTGCAGTTCTCGGCGCTCAGCTTCGACGCCTCGTTCCTGGAGTTCTTCAGCACGTGGTCCACGGGCGGAACCCTGGTCCTGATCGACGCCGAGCAACGCACGGACTACGACGCGCTGCTGGAGGTCATCGACCAGCAGCGCGTGATGCGCATCTTCCTGCCCTTCGTGGCGCTGCAGAGCATCGCCTTCTACGCCACCGCGATGGACCTGCCCGCCCCCGCGCTGCGCGAGTGCGTGACCGCCGGCGAGCAACTGCACGTGACCCCGGCCATCCGGGAGTTCTTCGGCCGGCTCGACGGCGCCGTGCTCTTCAACCAGTACGGGCCCACGGAGACCCACAGCGTCAGTTCGCTGCGCCTGGACGGTGACCCGTCCGCCTGGCCCCTCATGCCCACCATCGGATATCCGATCAACGGCGCCGAGGTGTACGTCCTGGACGCGCGGCTGCGTCCCCAGCCGGCCGGAGTGGTCGGCGAACTGTGTGTCGCGGGAACACCGGTCTCCCAGGGGTACTGGGGCCGCGCGGACCTGACGGCACAGAAGTTCGTCCCGCATCCCCTGGGCGGCCCGGGCGCGCTGTACCGCACCGGCGACATGGCGCGGTACCTGCCGAACGGCGAGATCGAGTTCCTGGGCCGACGCGACGGCATGGTCAAGATCCGCGGATACCGCGTCGAACTCGGCGAGGTCGAAGCCACGATCCGCTCGCTCGAAGGCATTGCCGACGCCGTCGTGATCGCCCGGTCGTCGGAAGTCGGCGACACCCGGCTCGTCGTCCACTACCGGCCCGGCACGGACCCGGCCCCGTCCGCGGCGGCCCTGCGCACGGCGCTGGCCGACCTCCTGCCCGAGTACATGCTCCCGTCGGCGTACATCCCGACGGACGGAGAGTTTCCGCGCACACCGAGCGGAAAGGTCGACCGGCTCGCCCTGGCGGCACTCCCGTAGCCGGTCGGATCCCACCCCTGCACCAGTTGGAACCCTTATCTGAAAGAGGCGACATATGTCCACCACCACCGAACTCGAGGTCGAGGACCTGAAGGGCGCCTATGACACCGCAGGCTGGTGTGAGTTGCCCTACCGCTTCACCGACGAGGCGGTCAGGCTCATGAAGGAGGCCGTGGCCGCGATCAGTCGTGAGCGCAGGCCCGAGGTGGTCTACGAGAAGGACTCGGAGACCGTCCGCGCCATCCACGGATGCCACGACTTCGACGACCTGTGCGCCGCGCTGGTCCGTCATCCGCGACTGGTCGCCCTGGCCGAGCAACTGACGGGCAAGCCGGTCTACGTGTACCAGTTCAAGGTCAACCTCAAACAGGCCCATGAGGGGGCCGCCTGGCCGTGGCACCAGGACTACGCCTTCTGGAGTGAAGAGGACGGTATGCCGCGGCCCGACGCCGTCAACATAGCCGTCCCCCTCGATGACATCCACGAGGACAACGGTCCTCTCGTGGTGGTCCCGGGCTCGCACCGCCTGGGCCTCCTCGACCTCCCCGAGAAGAGCGCGGGCGAGGGCTCCACCTGGCAGCAGCACGTCTCCGCGGACCTTGCCTACACGGTCAGTGAGGAGCGGGCCGAGGCCTTGGGCCGAGAGCGCGGACGCGTACGGATCATGGGGCCGGCCGGTACGGTCCACGCCTTCCACCCGAGCATCGTGCACTCCTCGTCGAACAACCTGTCGCCCGATCGCCGCGCGCTGCTGCTGATCACGTACAACGCCGTCGACAACGCGCCGCCGAACCCGACGCGGCCGGAGTTCCTCGTGGCGCGGGATTCCACTCCCGTCACCCCGATCACCGACGACCGGCTCACCCTTGAGCAGCGGTCCCTGGTGCGGGGCCGGCCGGGCGAGATGAGGTGACCGTGCGGGCCACCTGGCGGAAGACGGCCCGGACCGCGGTGGCACTCGTCGGTATGACCCGACAGCTGTCCCGTGCCGTGTCCGAGGACGTCTGCTGCCCGTCCTGCATCGCCCTGCTGGCACGGGGCATTGCCGGCCACGGGCACACCGCCGGGCGAACCCCCACCTGACCGCCCCGGCAGGGGCGCCCGGCCCCTCCGGCCCGGGCGCCCCTGCCGGGCCCGGACCGCACCTCGGACATGAGGCACTGTCCCGCGCTGCCACGGGCCCGATACGTCCTTCGGCGGTACGGCGCCCCGTTGGGCGTCTGCCGGCCGGTCTGCGGGAGTCCGTCGCCCCGGGCCGGGGAGAGGCTCAGTCGGTCGGGCGCTGCGGGGCGCTCGCCCGCCCTGAATCGCGGCCGCTCAGTGCGGTGTCCAGGGTCTCCTGGGCCATGCGCATCGCCTCGGCGTACTTCGGCTGGGACATGCGCTCCCAGGCCCGGTCCGGTGCGACCTCCTCGACCCGGCTCACCACCCACCAGATGTTGCCGAACGGATCCCGCACCCGGCCACCGCGATCCCCCCACGCGCTGTCGGCGGCTTCGGTGACCAACTGAGCCCCGTGCGCGACAGCAGCGGCCATGGCGGCGTCCGCGTCCGGGACGTAGACCCGCAGCAGCGAGGGCATCTCGGGCCAGTCGGACCGCCGATCGAAGGCCAGCACCACCGTGTCGCCGACACGGATCTCACCATGACCGATGGTGCCGTCCTCGACCGGAACGCGCGCGATCTCCTCGCCATCGAAGGCGGCTGTGATGAAGTCGAGCAGCGCACCGGTGTCATCGGTGACCACCCACGGTGCAACACTCGTGTATCCCTCAGGCGCGGTGTGCCTCATCGGTCTCGTCCTCCCAATCGGTCCCTCGCGATGAGACGACCCTAAGACCCAATGAGGACAACCCTTGACCTAGAACGGGCCCGAGATCAGTACCGCCCCTTCCCGCTCTCCGGCGTCCGCCCGGTGCCGTGGGACAGCCGTGTTGTCACCTGCGAGACGCTGCGCCGGAAGGCCGACTCTCGACGGCCGCTGCGATCGGCTGGGCGGCTGAGCGGGGGTGAGGTGCATGATGTCGACGACGCACGGCCCGTTTTGATCATAACGGGCCGACCGTTCGGGAGGCCGTGGACCGGCTCCCGACCGGACGGGACGAACGGTGCGTCAACCGAGCGCACGCCCGGAAGCCTTGGCCCGGCCCGCGGGGGAGTGCCTGTGCCCTCGGCTCCGCCAGGAGACCACGCCCGCCGTCATGCATCCGGGACGCTGTAGGCACCCGTCCGTCCCGCCGCCGCGGCGCCCGCCGCGGCCCGGCGGGGGAGGGCCGGGTCGGGGGCCGCCCGCAGGAGCAGTAGCTCGTGGTAGAGCGGGGCGGTCGCCGCGACCAGCAGCGCGCGGGCGTCCGCGGGGCCCGGCAGCTCGCCCCGCTCGGCGGCCCGGGTGACGACCACCGCGCAGCGTGCGTAGCGGTCGTCCCAGAAGCGGGCCAGGGCCGCCGCCGCCTCTGTCGAGCGGAATCCGGCGGCGATCAGTGCCGTGGTCAGGTTGGGTCCGCCGCCTGCCAGGGCCTGGTAGACCTCCTGGTTGAGTGCGGTGAGGTCCCCCTCCAGCGATCCGGTGTCGGGCGGGCTCCACGCGTCGTCGGACGCGGCGTCGAGCACGTCGGCGAGCAGGCCGCCGACGTCGCGCCAGCGCCGGTAGACGGTGGTGCGGTGCACGCCCGCCCGTTCGGCGACCGTTTCGACGGTCAGCCCGTCGTACCCGCCCGCCATGAGCAGCTCGCCCACCGCGGCCAGCACCTGGGCCCGGACCCGGGCGCTCCGCCCGCCCGTCCGACGCCGCGGTGCGGCCGGATCCGGATGGTCCCCATGGCCGGAATTCTCGCTTGCCTGTGCGTCAACATCCATGGAACGATCTTAAAGCAACATCCGTCGCTATAAGGAGCTTTCGATGACCCTCACCCGCCACCACACCGCCGCTCCCGCACTCTCCTCCGCCCCCGAACCCCCGGAGCCGCTCCATGACCGCACAGCTCACCGCGACTGACCTCGGCAAGTCCTACGCAGGCCGCACCGTCCTCGACTCCGTCGACTGCTCCGTCACCGACGGAACCCGCCTCGGCATCGTCGGCGAGAACGGATCCGGCAAGTCGACCCTCCTGCGCCTGCTCGCCGGAGCCGAACGCCCTGACAGCGGCACGGTCACCGCCCGCGCCGAAGGCGGCATCGGCTACCTCGCCCAGGAGGAGCACCTCCCCGGTCGGCCATGCGGGCCTCGGTGTGGCGTAGGCGGTCCTCCAGGACGCGGAGTTCGGCGAGGGCGCGGTCGAGGACCTGCTGGACGGTGAGGTGGGCCGTCGTAGCCCCCGCGCAGTTCGAAGGCGGTGAGGAGGTCGGCGTAGGCGGTGAGGGTCTCGTCCGCGGTGTCACCGAGTCCGCGAGGACCGCCTGCCGGTGGGAGCCGTCGTGTTCCCCGCACAGCCAGCCCGACCACACCCGCTGCGGATGCCGCCCGGGGTCGACGGCGTGCAGCCGTGCGGCGACCCGTTCCAGCCCTGCGGCGAAGGCCTCCGCTTCCACGGTGCGGTGGTGGAACGTGATGGTGGTCTGCAGCCCGTGCTCGGCCATGGTCTCCAGCAGCGCAGTCTGCGTCGCCGCCAGCCGCTGCCCCCGCAACCGCTCCTCGTACCGCTCCTCGCCCAGAAGCCGGTCCGGGGTGACGACTGGGTCGCGTGTCGCCGTTCGTTCTTCTTGATCGGTGTCTGGTGTGTTGAGCTGGGTTGATCAGTTGGCTGGTTGGGGCTGGCGGTGTGCTGTGTGCTGGCGGGGGGGGGGCTTGACATTGCTTGCGGGCTGGAGCCGGGCAGGTCTGTGAGCTGTGGTGTTCTCGCTTCGGGGCGCCGGTGTGGCTGTTGGTCAGTTTGTTTGGCTGGCAGGTCAGTTCCGCTGGGAGGCTGTTGTAGCGGCACAGGGGTGTGGGGCCGAGGATGCCGAGGGTGGCCAGGAGGTGTTGTTGGTGGGGGTGGAGCTGCTCCCAGGCTCGTTGCTGGGTGCGGATCCACTTTGTGGTGTTGTTGGGGAAGGGCCGGCCGGCGCTGTAGTAGGCGTGGGCTTGGTGGTAGCTGTGGTTCCAGTTGGCTCGCCAGGGTGGGTTCCACCACGGGTCGAGGGCGGCGAGTTGCGCGTCGTGGGGCCAAGGGTTTCCGGTGCGTTTCAGGTGGCCGATGGCGGCTCGGCGTTGTTTGTACAGCCACCATCCGAGGGGGAAGCCTTCGTGTTCGGTGCGGTAGCCGGCTGAGGTGAGGTTGCCGTGCTGGGCGGCCCAGGACCGGGCGTAGGGCAGGCCGGCTGCGATGGACGAGGGCGGGTTCTTCAGGCGGGGGCGGGCCGGGCGGGATGGCTGGGGAGGCTTCGGCGGTGGGGCCAGGGCGCGGGCGCGTTCAGCGGTGAGGCCGATGCCGGCCAGCAGCTGGTGTTGCCCGGGGTGGAGGTTGTCGTAGCTGGAGCTCTGGGTGAACAGCCATTTCGAGGTGATTGTGGGCAGGGCGTCGAGGTCGGCCGTGGTGCTGAGAGGAAGGCCGGCGGTATGGGCGCGCGCGGTGTGCAGGGATTGGTGCCAGCGCATGTTCCAGGGTGGGTTCCACCGTGGGTCGAGAGCGGCGAGTGCCTGTGCGCGGTCGTCGGGCAGCCTCCCGCGGGCGGCGCGTTTGCGTTGTTGGCGGAGCCAGCTGCCGAGCGGGTAGCCGTCGTGGCAGGTGTCTCCGGGGACCGTGAGGTGGCCGTGCTGGTCAGCCCAGGCCGTGGCGTGGGCCAGTCCGGCGGCGAAGGTTGAGGCCTGGGAGATGCGGCGGGGCCGGGCGGTGCGGGCGCCTTCGGCGGTGAGGCCGAGGTCGGTGAGTAACTGTTGCTGGCGGGGGTGGAGGTCGTCGTAGACGGTGCACTGGTTGTACAGCCACTGCCCGGTCCAGTCCGGTGTGCCGGGGAAGCCCTCCTCGGGGGCGAGGTTTTGGCCGGGGGTGAGCTGTGTGCGGGCGGCCTGGTAGCGGCGTTGCCATTTCATGCCCCACGGCGGGTTCCAGTACGGGTCGATGCGGGCGAGGTGTTCCTCGTGCGGCCAGGGGGTGTCGAAGAGTTCGCGGTGGAGGTTGGCCTGGTGGCGTTGTTGGGCCAGCCAGCGGCCGAGGGGGAAGCCGCCGTGCTGAGCGGTGCGGGAAAGGTCGAGGCTTCCGTGCTCGGCTGCCCAAGTGCGGGCGTAGTACAGGCCGGTCTCCATAACCGGGTGCTGGGTGGCTGGGTTGGGCGCGGAGCTGCCCGCGACGGGTTCGGTGAGTCCTATGCGGGCGAGGAGGTCCAGCTGGCCGGGCTGGAGAAGGCGGTAGTTGACGCACTGGGCGTACAGCCACTGCCCGGTGCGGTCGTCGAAGTTCCGGAACCCGGCTTGGGGGTCGAGGAGGGTGCCCGCGGCGACGGCGGCGTGAGCATGGTGGTGCTCGCGCTGCCAGTCGGTGGGCCAAGGCGGATTCCACCAGGAGTCGATGCCGGTCAGCGCCTGGTTCAGTATGGGATCGAGTTGGCCGCGTCGGGCGCGCACCCGCTGGCTGTGCAGCCATTTACCGATGGCGAAGCCGTCCTGGCGTGTGGAGGTGGGGGCGCATAGGTGGCCGTGCTCGCCGGCGTAGGCGCGGGCGTGGTCCAGGGCGGTGCGCCGGGCTGCCTTGAGATCCCGGCGCCGGGGCAGGGCGGCGCGGGCGCGTTCCGGTGTGATGCCGAGGTCGGCGAGGAGGCGCTGCTGTCCGGGGTGGAGGCTTGTGTAGGTGGTGCACTGCTCGTAGAGCCAGGTGCCGAGGTTCTCCGTGGTTCCGGGGAAGCCGTGTTCGGGCGTGAGCGGCTGCCCGGCGTGCACCAGTGCCTTGGCGCGGTGGTAGATGCGCTGCCACCACAGGTTCCAGGGTGGGTTCCACCACGGGTCGAGGGCGTCGAGGGCGGCGGCGGGTCCGGGAGCGAGTTCGGGTCCTGCGGCGCGCTGGTTGGCGAGCCACAGGCCGATGGCGAAGCCTTCGGCCCGCACGGTGTTGGGCGCGCACAGGTGGCCGTGCTCGGTGGCGTAGGCACGGGCATGGCGCAGCCCACGCGCGAACCCCCGGGCCGCGTCTTCGGCGCTGTCTGGGAGCAACGCAGGCTCGGGCTGCACGGGTGTCCCGCCCCGGTCGCTGCTTTGCGCCAGGAGCTGGGAAACTGGGGTGGGCCGGTGAGGCGGGGAGACGCGCCACATGCTTCGCGTCTTCGGTTTATGTCCGGCTTGGCTGCGTACGCAGGCGCGCACCCAGGCGTTCAGCGGTCCTGTTGTGGCCACAGTGAGGCGGTCGGCGATCCACGGCCGCTCAAGACGCCGGGCCAGTTCGTCGACGAGGCGGGGGACATCGGCGAGCGAGTGCGGTTGATGCCGGCCCGCCTCGTCGAGCAGCTGCTGCTGCACCCCCGCATCGGCCAGGGCCGCGGCCAGCGTGACGGCTTCCGGGTAGGTCACCGCATCCCGCGCCGCTACACGCCATACGAGGCCGTTGCCCAAGGCCATCGACCGCAGCCGATCGGGCCAGAGGGTCTCTTCCGGCCAGGACTCGTCCCACCACGACGCCGCAACCGCCTGCGCCACAGCGAACGCTTCGCCGGCGTGCGGACTGCGCCGTAGCAGCCTTGCGTGACGGCGCTGGGCCGCTGCGATCTGCGGCACGTGCCGCACGTCCAGCTGCCCAGGGCCGGCCGTCGCTTCATCGACGACGGGGGTTTCCAGCATCCATCACTGGTGTTTGACGCATACCCGGCCGTGGGGCTGGAGGTAGCGGCGTGCTTCTTCCCGGCCCTGTGTGGCCCTCGCGGTGCAGGCCCGGCAGCCGGGGCCTGTCGGCGGGATCGTGGCTGCGGTGCGGACCCAGGCGGCCGGCCCGCTGCCCAGTCTGCTTGAGGGAACCTCCCGGCCCCAGGCGGGAAGGGCACGGCGCAGGTGCTCTTCGGGCATGCGGCAGAAGGCGGCGACCACCGCCCAGGCCTCGGCGTTGAAGACGACTTCGCCGTCGGGCCGCACGGTGAAGAGGTTGGGACGCCGTCCCACGTCCACGAGTGCGCCGATGAGCTCTTTGGCCGTGAGCCGGTAGCGGGAGGCAACTCGGCTCATGTAGGACAGCGTCGTCTCGCTGTGCAGCGGCGCTACCCGCACCGCGCCCAAAGCCCCTCTGGGCCCGCAGAGTTCGGGCTGCTCGCGCTGTAGTGGCTGCGCCTGCTGCGCGCTGGTGGTCTTCGTCACCGCCGCTCCAACCTGTCAGGATCCCGCTTTGTGGCTGCGCGGGCGTGGGAGGCGTTTTCGGGGCGGGCGGGCTTGCTGTTCGGCCCGGATGTCGAGCTGGATGCCGGCCAGGAGCTTCTTGGTGATCTTTTCGCTGCCGTCGAGCAGGGCGGTCAGGGCGGCTTCGCGGATGAGGTGGGAGAGGCTGCCCATGACGCCGCCGGTGCGCTGGTGGAGGCAGTCGGCGTGCCGCGCCAGGGTGTGCGGGGTGTGGTGGCGCAGGCGCAGGGCTTCTTCCATATCGGTGACCAGAGCGCGCCAGATCTCGCGTTGCTCTTCGGTGGCGCAGGGCAGCGCGGTGTTGCGGATCAGGGTGAAGCGGCCGGCGAGCTGGGCGCCGCGCGGCCCGGTAAGCAGGGGCGAGGCTTCGACGTCGACGCCGGCGTAGACGAAGGTGGCGGGGATGCGCTCGCCGAGGTGTTTCATCTGGTCGGAGGTCTCCGCGCCGGACCGGGTGCGGGTGTCGAGCAGGTGGACGTCGTCCACAAGGACCAGCTTCGTCTCCAGGAGGCACAGCAGGTGGCAGACGGCGTCGGTGATCTGTGCCTGGTTCATGCGGACCGCAATGGGGATGCCGAGGAACCGGGCGAATTCGCTGACCAGCATCTTCGGCGTGGAGGCCGGTGGCACGGCCAGGAAGATCACGGGCAGGCGGTCCGTGCTGCCGGGGTGCCGGCGCTGCTCGGCGAGTTCGAAGGTGCGGCCCATTTCCAGCAGGGTGGTGGTCTTGCCGGTGGTGGGCGGTCCGGAGACGATCAGGCCGCGGCGTGCGGTGCCCTGCTGGCGGCGGTTGAGGAGCATCAGGCGCCGCAGCGACAGGGAGATGCGTTCCATGGCCGGGGTGGTCAGCACCACGAACCGGGAGTGGTAGTCCAGCCGTTCCTCCAGCGACCAGTCCTCGTCGGTGGCCGGATGGGGCTGCAGCGGGGGAGCGGCGACGAACTGCTGCCATCCGTCCCGCGTGGTCGGCGGCGCGTACGCCGCGGCACTCGCTCCGTCGTGAAGAGTGCTGTTGGCAGGGGCGTCTGTCACCACTGTGCTGCTTCCTGGTGGGCGTCATAGATCCGAGAGGGACGCGGAACTTCGGCTGAGGAGTCCGGCCGTTCGCCTCCGGCAGGCTCGTCGGTGTCTGCGGGGCCGGGTAGGTCGTCGTCCTCATCCCAGCCGCCCTCGAACCCTGTCTCCCCTTGCTGATCCTCTTCTTCCAACGGGGTGAAGGCACCCACCAGGCCGTAGGAGAGGGTCGGAGCGGCCACGGGGTCCGGGATCGCCTGCGGCACGGCCGGCCGGGCCAAGGACGCTGCGGCGCTGGCGCGCGCCGCCACCGTCTGCTCGCGGCGAGTCCCGGCACCGTTGCTCGCACGCCGCAGGAGGCGGTCCAGGGCCTGGGCGAGCTGCCGCTCGTGCTCGACGCGGTCGCCGCGGCGCTCGACTGCGGCACGGACGTGCTGCCAGGTGAAGTCGGTGAAGGGCAGGCTGACACAGCCGCGGTGGATCCACGGCACCTCTTCCCCCCCGGTGGGCAGCCGCACCCAGATCTGATTGGGGTCGTAGGGGTTGTGGTGCACCTCCCATCTGCCGTCCGGCGCGCCCGACCGGTCCCCGCGGTGCGGATTGAGGACCTTGTGGTCGTAGGTGCGGTAGTCGAAGCGGATGCCGTAGTCGTTGATGGCCACCCGCTTGATGGGCATGAGCTCGATGTAGTCGTCCGCGCTCAGCGGCACCGGGATATAGCCGGTGACTCCCACGAGCGCGCCCCACATCTCGTTCGGCGACAGGGCGAGCCTCGGCGCCAGCGGATGGCGCAGCGACGCGTGCGGGCGGTGCTGCCAGTCGGTGACCAGCCACTCATCCAGCAGGTCCTGCACCTGCGCAAGCGTCCAGCACGCCTCGTCCTCAACGCGCGTACCGCGCCGGGTGACATCCGAGCCGCTGTAGCCGGCCACGTACTGGGAGAACCGGTCCCCGATGGTGCGGAACGTCCGCTCGACATGGCCCTTGGCCGGGCCGTTGGCCGGCGGCGCCGGCTGAACGGACACCCCCAGGCTCTCGCACGCGGCAATGAAGGACCCGGAGACAAACACCGCACCTTGGTCGACCACCACCGTCTCCGGCACGATCACCGGCCGGGCCGCTGCCCCTTCCAGCCGCGCATCCAACGACACCAGCCGCTCATAGGGGATGACGGACCGGGACATCGCCAGCGCCGCCTCCCACCCCGGGCGCATCCGCATGGGCGTGACCATCTGCGCCAGCAGCACCGCCGCATCCACCGATCTTGTGCCCACCGGACGCACCACCGCAGCACAGATACTGCGCGTTGCCACGTCCAACGCGATCGATAACTCGACCGACCCCGTCACCCCGTCGGCGAGCACAACCAGCACATCCAGCGGCGTACTGTCCAGCATCACCAGCTCACCCGGCCGCAGCGCCACGGTCGGAGTGAAGGGAGGAGCCGGCCGCGACGTGCGCCGCCGCTGCTGTGCCGCCGACCCCAGCAGCCCATTGCCGTCGGCGAGCGCGTGCACCAGCCGGTTGAACGTCGTCACCGGCGGCACCTCCACCGCGCCGGGACCATGGGTTTCCTCCAGAACCCACCCGACCATGCGCCGCAGCCGGCTCAGCGTGCCACTGGAACGTTCCCGCTGCGTCTCCAGCACCTGAGTGATCGCAGCGACCACACGCTCATCGGCCCGTCCCACCACAGAACGCCTACGAGCCGTGCGCTGGTCGACCAGCCCCCACAGCCCCTTCTCGCGGTAACGGGCCCGCATCCGCCGCACGGTCACCGCACTCGTCGGCTGCCCCGCCGCAGTCAACTCCGCCGCCTTGGCCTCCTCCCGTTCCGCCACAGTCCGCTGCGCCGGATCGAACTCCGCCCGCGGCACACCGCCCTGCCCCGGCACAGGAAGGCCGGTCTCCACCTCGCGCACGTGCCGCTCCCAGGCCTCAGCACGCTCGCGTGCCTGCACAGGCAGTTCCTCCAGGAGGCCGAACGGAGGCACGTGGCGGCGGGGCGCTCCTACGAGTTCGAAGTCAGGAGCAGCGAACAGATAGCTCACCAGCACCGTTGCCGGGGAGTTGTCCGAGTCGACCAGCCTGGCACGGGCCCCTTCGAGCATCACCACCGTCCAAGAGCGGCCCTCGAACCGCACCTGGCTCCCCACCTCGAGTACTGCCGCCATCACGCAGAGGTCCCCACGCCCGGGCCTGCTGTCACGGTCACCCGTTCATGCAAGGGCTCGTTCAGCGGGACTGACAGCGCCCCGGTCCATAGGGCGTGGAAGAGGGCTGGGAGAACTCTGATGGTGTCTCCGAGGTCACGTGCTCCTTCGATCAGCGGCCGAGGACGGGCAAAGGCCCGCACCGCCTCCTCCATGAGCGCGGTGTCCCGGTAGCGGGGGTGCCGGTATCCCGACAGCCAGCCCAGGTTGGCATCGACAGCCGGTTCTGGAGGCGAGGCGACCCTGTACTGCCATCCCACCGCACGTGCCGCCGCTGCCATGACGGCAGCACGGTGTGCGAGCCGGGGAGAGATCTCCCCTCGCCCGGCACAGTCGAGCAGCAGACCGCCGCCGTCGCTGAACCGTGCCATCAGATGCGGCGCATGCGACACGGTCCCCTCAGATTCCCGCCAGGACAGCTCTACAGGGCGGCATGCCATCGCTATGACCGAAGGATCACGGTCCAGCAGCATCACCTGGGTGCGCATGACACCCGACCCGTAGTGCACCAGCCGCCCGGTGGTAGCCGACCACCACCAGCCCGGCGCGAAACGACGGCCAGATCGCAGGGGAAACGGACGTACCGGACCGCAGTCCTCCAGACGAACGACACGAGCGGCCTCGCCCCACGGCATCCGCTGTTCTCCACCGTACGGATCCAGGAAACGGGCGCTGTACGAACCTGGATCAGCGACCGCCAGGTGCGCCGAGGAGCCTTGCTGCCACACGCACCATCAACCGACGAGCATCCCATCAGGTAATGGGCATATGGCGACCTACTCCGTCACGCCCATGCGACGCCCAGCTTCCGCAGCGCGTTCAGCTGCTCCTGGGTGAGTTTGTCGCGCCTTGATTTGATGTTGGAGACCCATACGCCCAGCTTCACGATCACCGGCTCGGTCTCGCCGTCGACCGCGATCTCCTCAGCGTGCCCGCGCGGGACGGGCCGGTGGGTGCCTTCTCGTTCCACCCACTGCGTGAGGGCGGTCAGGCCGCGCTGGAAGGCTTGCTGTGCCTTCGTCGGGCCCTTCGCCGCGGGCTTGGCCGTGGGGGCGGGAGACGGCGTTTGGACGGGCTGCACGCCCAACTTCGACAGCCGCTCCTGCTGCTCTCTGGACAGCTGCGCCCAGGTGCCCGGTTGTGTCTGCCGCTCCAGCCACCGCCCGATGTCGTCGCCGTCCATCAGCACGCCGGGGGCGATGTCGGGCAGACTGCCGTCGGCGTCGACCAGATCAGCGAGCACCTGGTAGTGCCGCTGCCAGTCCAGCGGCCAGGGGCAGTTCCAGTCCTCGTCGATCGCCGCGAGTTGCTTCGCGCGCACGGCGGCCCGTTCCGGGTCTTTTCCGAGGCCGTCTTTTCGGCGGAGGTTGGCCATGTGCTGTCCGATGGGCACCATCTCCGCGTCTTCGCCCCACACGGCGTCCTGGCGTGGCGCGAGGTGCCCGGTGACCCGCCGGTACGAGCGCAGCGCGGCGAGCTTGGTCTCCCACACCTCCTCGCCCGGCTCCCAGACCATCCCGGCCTCGTCGAGGAGCTCCTTGCGGTGGGGGTCGAGTTCTCCGGCGCGCAGCGCTTTTCGCTGTTGGTGGACCCATCTGCCCAGGGGGAAATCCGTTGTCGCGCCTACGGTGGTCTCGGTGTCGTAGGGGATGGCGTGCAGGCCGGTGATCTCGTTCTCGGCGCGCCAGCGGATGAGGGCTTGGTAGCCCTCGAGCCAGACCAGGGACTGGGGGCGGATGACGCGGCAGCGGGTCAGGGCGGCGATGTCGGCAGCGTCGCGGGGGGAGGCGAAGTTGACCACGACCGAGGTAACGGGGTCGACCTCCTGCTGCGCCTCGCTGGTCTCCTCCTCGTCACTGCCCTCGGCTCCCGCTGCGGGGGCGGGGCGGACGTGGAGGCGTCGGCGCCCGGTGCCGCGGGTCAGGGCGCGGGAGGCGAGTTGCTCGACGAGACGTTCCGAGTGTGAACGCAGCGCTTGGAGGATGTCGACGAGGGGCTGGTAGCTGGCCGAGGCGACCATGTCCTTGGGGTCTTCCCCGGGCTGCAGGAAGATTGGGATGATGATCCGCGCGGTCTTCACGCTGCCGTCGGGGTTGGGGCGCAGGGCGCGTCCGATGTTCTGGACGACGTCGATTTGGGAGCTGCGCGAGCCGACGATGCACACCGCTTCCACGCCGCGCAGGCCGGTGATGTCGACGCCGACGCCCAGGGCCCGTACCGAGGCGAGGAATGCCCGGTGTACGCGTCGGCTGTCGGCGTTGATGCCGTTGGCGAACCGGTGGATCACCTCCCGCCGGTGGTCGATGGGGTGGTCGCCGCACAGCCAGTCCGCCCACACCCGCTCCGGGGGCACGTGACGGCTGTCTTCGAGCTCGTACAGCTCGGCGTCGATGGAGGAGGCGGGCAGTTCCTCCGCACGGGCGAGAGCGGCCTCGGATGCTTCGGTGGCGTACAGCTCGGCGGCCGTGCGCGGCATCTGCTCGGCGAACGCGCGGGCTTCCTCGACCCGCTGGTGGAAGGTCATGACGGTGTGCAGATTCATCTGCGCCGCGTGCTCCAACAGTGCGGCCTGGAGCAGCGCGAGCCGCCGGCCGCGCAGCGCGTCCTCAGACAGGCCCAGGATGGGGTCGGGGTCACGGATCTCCAGCACATCGATCTCAAAGCCCGCGAGGATCGCCCGCTCCACCGCCTCCGCCAGCCCTAGGTCGAAAATCCTGGTGCCGTAGGTGGCGCTGTCGTCCTCCATCGACGCGATCACCAGCTCCCGGCCGTGCCGACCGCGCTGCGGGCTGGGCGCGGCCAGGATCCGCGGGGTGGCGGTCAGGTACAACCGGAAATCAACCGGAATCCGCGCGTTGTCGTGGATTGCCGCCCACGGCCGGCCCATGTCCCCGGCCGTCATGTGCGCCTCATCCAGAACCGCCAGGTCGAACGGGGCCATCCGCTGCCCGTACAGCCGCTCCCCGCCCGCCAGAGCCGCCTCCAGCGGCCCGCGCACCGTCCGCCGGCCGGTGATGTCGGTGAGGTCCTCGCGGTCCACCAGGGAGGCGTACGTGGCGAACACGACCCCCGGCCCGGACCCCGCCCACAGGGCGAGCTGGATCGGGTTCGTCGTCGTCCGTACTTGGAGCTGCTCCAGGACCTCATCCTTTTCCACGGAGCAGACCGCGACCATGGGCGCGCGGTGACCGACCCGGCGCCACGCCTGAGCGGTCTGCACGATCAGATCCAGGGTGGGCACCATGACGAGGATCCGCCCGCCCGGGAAGCACTCCAGAGCACAGACAGCGGCGGTGATCGTCTTCCCGGTCCCGGTCGCGGACACCCCCATGGCACGGGCCCCCTCCGGAGGCACAGATGATCTTGCGGGGAATCCGACCCATTTACGGAACGCCGACTTCTGGTCGACCTGGTGTTCCTTGAGCTGGATCGCTGACATTTCCTTGCCTCCCCTTTTCGGATCTTCTCGCGGAATTTCAGGCGGCCGTGTGCGGGTGGCTGTAGGGCCGGTCATCAATCCAGGTGCGCGTATTGCACTTGTGCCAGCCCTCCGATTTCTCCTCGCTCAGCGGGTCGTAGCCCTCGGGGTCGTAGTGGCCGGCCTTGAGGGTGCAGAGGATGACGTCGCCGGTGGAGTACTCGATCGTGCGGGCGCTGCACAGCCGGTCCGCCTCGCCCAGCGCCTCCAGGACGCGGCGGCGCTCCATGGTGTTCGGGGTACGTGCGCGGCAGCACGGTCTCCCGGACGAACGCCTCCAGGCGCTCCAGCCCGGCGCGCTCACGCTTCCTCACGTCCGCGATATGTACGGCCAGTTCAGCGGCCCCGGCCGACCGGCCGCCGCGCCGGTCCCAGTCCCGGTCAGCGATGCCCACCAGGGCCTCGCTGACGGCCACCACGCCCTCGTCCCAGCCGTCCGCGAACACCGAGCCGCGAGAGGCCGGCGCCATGCCGTCCAACTCGACAACCTCGGACTGCGCCCCGGCGGCCGCCCCGGTCTCCAGCGCGGCCACCAGGTCGTCTGCCTCGCTCGCGGGCACGCCCTGGGCGGCCAGGAGCGCGAACAGCCTCAACCGGGCGTTGGTGCCCGCCGTCTGATACTGGCTCACCCTGCGCACGGAATCGCTGCTCAGCGTGGGTGTCTTTCCGGTAGATTCACCGTGACCGGTCATCTGCGGCCGTTCCTCTTGAACATGAGGGAGGGTTTCCGGGTGGTTGGGAGATGTCTCGTCTTTCCGCCAATGGTACATGCTGCATCAACCTGATGCAGCCGCCATACTGGGACCCGACACGAACGAGCGACCCCCACCCCTCGTAGCCAGCCCGGCCCGCGCCAGCGGGCCCCGACGGTTCTGGAGGCGCAGCCGGAAGGACCGTCAGGCAGGGGAGCGCAGCGGACCCACCCCACCTTGGGCGCGAAGCGCCTCTGACACCCCGCCACTCACCATCCGCAGTAGGCCGCCTGACGCATCGCCACCAGGGCCGGCCGCGCAGCGGCCGGCCCCAAGGCTCCCGGAGCGCAGCGAAGGGAGCCGCCCACGGCGAAGCCGTGGGCGCGGTGAGCGCAGCGAACCGCTCAGCACCCCGCGAAGCGGGGTGCCTTCGCTTGCTCCTCGCGCAGCGAGGAGGGACCCGCTC